>NZ_CP047393.1:2141403-2447318 GCF_009858175.1 Pontibacillus sp. HMF3514 | reverse complement strand
AGAAGAGCTAGAGCCTTATAAACAGAGAGGTATTCAGCTTTTGGACCTACGGAATCTAACAAGGCAGCACGAAACAGTGACAGGTATCTATGTACAGACAAAATTACAATTTCATTCTATATTGGATCAAGTATTTCCAGAGTATAGAGGGGTGTTCGGAGATTTATATTCAAAGGTCTCCTTAAAAACATTATTGGAATTTAGTACATCAGAGGCAATTTTAAAGGTTGGGATAGATCAACTCACAGATAAGATAGCTTGTGAATGCATAACCAGATCAGAGCATTGGGCAAGGGATAGAGCTCAAAAGTTAATCGAAGCAGCTCAACGAAACCCATTTAAGAGCACGTTGTATCAAAGTCATTTATTTAGTCTTCAAATGTATATTCAAATGCTTCTTCAATACCAAGAGCATCTTTCAGAGTTAGACGACCAAATAGATGCCTTGGCAGAAGAGCTAGAAGAATATAAGATAATCCAATCGATCCCCGGAATTGGAGGAAAAATCGCTGCCACGATTGTTTCTGAAATTGGTGAGATCGAAAGGTTTAGTCACCCTAAAAAACTGGTAGCCTTTTCAGGGATTGATCCAAGTGTTCATTCGTCTGGAAAATTCACAGCAACAATAAACCGAATTAGTAAGAGAGGTTCAAGCCAGTTACGCCATGCCTTATATATGGCAGCTCTATGTGGTATTCGGAGTTCTCGCAATAAAAAGCTAAAAGAGTTTTATGATCGAAAACGAGAAGAGGGTAAACCCTTTAAAGTAGCCATGATTGCATGTACTAATAAACTTATTCATTGGATATATACCCTTTTAAAACGAAAAGAGAATTTCCTAGACTTAGCTTAAACAACAAAGATAAGTAATCAATCCAATACCTTCCATTTATGTAAAGGAAGGTTATTTGGCATGAGCATTTTTAGTATATCATTATATGTAGAAGTTTTTTAATGAAAAATATTGACTTCTATTAGCTGGTTTAGTAGAAGATCATATTTGTTTTATCTCGAAATCAAGTCTTCTGCTTTAGGGCGCCAACCTTGAATAGTATTTGCGTCTTTTATTATTGGGCAGGTTAGTTGAATAAGAGGTGAAAAAACGGGAGTGAGATGATGGTTAAAAAGAGTATTTTATTTATCCTGATAGCCCTATTTTTAACAGGATGTAATGAATTGGAAAACTATAAAAAAGATGCATTGGAGTTATGGAAGAATGGAGCAGGAGATAAATATTCTATCCATATGTTCAGGGGCAATGGTTCCAATTCTAAGGAATCTGAAAGAATTATAACATTGAACAAGTATGAGAAATTTGATGCAATTTATTCACATCGATATATTGAGGATGATACCAGTATAGGAGCTAACGATATAGACTACTTAAAAGCCTGGGGTGAGAAAGAGTACCCGTTTTATCTCATAGTATCTAAAGGCGGGATTGCTTTAAAAACTACTTCTGTTAATGATATTGAAGAATTTTTTGAGAAAAATGGTGGTCAACTAAAAGGAGATAGAGAGTAGTGATGCGGTTCTAATTGTGCTAACGGGTGCGTTCGTATTATAAGGTTAACCAGTTTTTACTGGTTGACCTTTTTTATATAGGACCTATTATATCAGTAGCCAAGGTAGGACGAACGGGTGCGTGGGACACTGATCCCGTCAACTAAACTGTCCGCCCCCTACTCATAGAAACATGTTTGAGGCTGGTTGAGACAACGATCTCGAATAACAAGCGAAGCTATGATACTAGGAGATGGATTAGGGGTTACTGGTAAGTAAACAGGAGAGGAAGAGATAGAAATGAATCCAGTAATTGGTCTGGATGTTTCAAAAGGGGAAAGTGAAGTTCAAGCCTTTCTAGATAAGAGAAAACCTTATAAAAAAAGCTTTAGTGTACTGCATAACAATAAAGGACTGGAGACTCTACTCCACTTTATGTCAGAGATTGAAGAAGAAACCGGAGTTAGACCAACAGTAATTTTCGAATCGACAGGACATTATCACACATCAATTGTTCAGTTCCTAGAGGAGAATAATTATCTGTATATTATGGTTAATCCTTTATTATCCTATCAAGCAAAAAAATCTAGTTTAAGGAAAGTCAAAACTGATGCGGTAGATGCTTTTAATTTATGTGAGCTTTTCTATAAAGAAGAGCTAGAGCCTTATAAACAGAGAGGTATTCAGCTTTTGGACCTACGGAATCTAACAAGGCAGCACGAAACAGTGACAGGTATCTATGTACAGACAAAATTACAATTTCATTCTATATTGGATCAAGTATTTCCAGAGTATAGAGGGGTGTTCGGAGATTTATATTCAAAGGTCTCCTTAAAAACATTATTGGAATTTAGTACATCAGAGGCAATTTTAAAGGTTGGGATAGATCAACTCACAGATAAGATAGCTTGTGAATGCATAACCAGATCAGAGCATTGGGCAAGGGATAGAGCTCAAAAGTTAATCGAAGCAGCTCAACGAAACCCATTTAAGAGCACGTTGTATCAAAGTCATTTATTTAGTCTTCAAATGTATATTCAAATGCTTCTTCAATACCAAGAGCATCTTTCAGAGTTAGACGACCAAATAGATGCCTTGGCAGAAGAGCTAGAAGAATATAAGATAATCCAATCGATCCCCGGAATTGGAGGAAAAATCGCTGCCACGATTGTTTCTGAAATTGGTGAGATCGAAAGGTTTAGTCACCCTAAAAAACTGGTAGCCTTTTCAGGGATTGATCCAAGTGTTCATTCGTCTGGAAAATTCACAGCAACAATAAACCGAATTAGTAAGAGAGGTTCAAGCCAGTTACGCCATGCCTTATATATGGCAGCTCTATGTGGTATTCGGAGTTCTCGCAATAAAAAGCTAAAAGAGTTTTATGATCGAAAACGAGAAGAGGGTAAACCCTTTAAAGTAGCCATGATTGCATGTACTAATAAACTTATTCATTGGATATATATAATGGACCCATAAATCTAGACACGAAATAAGGAGATGTTAAGGTAGGTTTATGGGTAGAAGAAAAAGATATACATCAGAATTTAAATCCAAAATCGTGCTAGAAATCTTAAAAGAAGAGAAATCCATTTCCGAGATCTCTTCTGAACATGGAATTCATGTGAATCAACTACGCCAATGGCGGAAAGCAGCACTGGAACAAATGCCACAAATCTTTGAGACCAATAATAAGAAAGTGGATCAGATGAAAGAGGAGTATGAAAACCAAATTGAGAACCTATACGCCGAAGTAGGTCGTTTAACCACGCAGTTGTCGTGGCTTAAAAAAAAATCTGGCATTAAAGACTAGAGCTGAACGAGTCTCCATGATCGATTGGGAAGGCTCTGACCTCTCCATTAAAGCGCAAGCAGAATTACTCAGCTTAAATCGAACCAGTCTTTATTATAAGCCTGTGGAGCCTTCACCTGAGGAGTTGATGATTAAGCATAAGATTGATGAAATCTACACTAAATATCCGTTTTTTGGATCCAGGCGAATCAAGGAGTTTCTTAAAAACGAAAAGATTTTCGTTAATCGAAAAACTGTGCAAGGTCATATGCGAGAAATGGGTATCGCTGGTATTTCACCTGGTCCAAACCTCAGTAAAAGGAATCAGCAGCATCGCATTTATCCTTATTTACTCAGAGGTCTGGCCATCACGCACCCCAATCACGTTTGGGGGATTGATATTACCTATATTCGATTAGAGAAAAACTGGATGTATTTAGTCGCAATCATAGACTGGTATTCTCGGTATGTAATCAGTTGGGAACTGGATCAAACACTTGAAATGGACTTTGTATTAGAAACTGTTAATAGGGCGCTATCTAATCATCAACCGATTATTTTAAACAGCGATCAGGGAAGCCATTTTACGAGCCCGCAATATACAGATTTACTTAAGGAAAACGATATTAAAATCAGTATGGATGGGAAAGGGCGAGCCCTTGATAATATTATTACTGAGCGACTCTGGCGAACAGTCAAGTATGAAGAAGTCTATTTAAAAGATTATACGAGCCCGAGAGAAGCCCGCAATGAGATTAATAGTTTTTTACATTTTTACAACCAAGAACGCCCTCACCAATCTTTAGGCTATCAACCCCCTGCCACTGTTTTTAGCCAATCTTAGGAGAGTCCTCCTCTCGTAAGAATCTATGATAGACATGAATCATCAAAGGTGGAATAATACAATAAACCCCAGAACTCTCCTAGGTTCGTGTCATAGAAGTATTACCCCACCTTAAAAATTCAAATTCCGTGTCTTGACGAAAGGGTCCACCTTAATATACCCTTTTAAAACGAAAAGAGAATTTCCTAGACTTAGCTTAAACAACAAAGATAAGTAATCAATCCAATACCTTCCATTTATGTAAAGGAAGGTTATTTGGCATGAGCATTTTTAGTATATCATTATATGTAGAAGTTTTTTAATGAAAAATATTGACTTCTATTAGCTGGTTTAGTTGAAGGTCATATTTGCAATTTATCTCGAATTCAATTATTCAGCAATAGGGCGCTAACCTGGAACAAGGTAGTGTCCTTTATTTTTGTTTTAATCATATAATCCTATGGGAATTAACTGGATATTTGTGCTAAAATTCGAATTAGATTTTAAGGTGACGAGCAATATAGTGTAATAGTGACGGAGAGGGATGTTAAGTGAATAAAAAAAGTTTATTGTTATATGGACTTATTGTAGTGTTAATT
The DNA here is from genome assembly GCF_009858175.1 of Pontibacillus sp. HMF3514. Taxonomy (GTDB): domain Bacteria; phylum Bacillota; class Bacilli; order Bacillales; family BH030062; genus Pontibacillus. The sequence goes on along the minus strand of NZ_CP047393.1, from coordinate 2,442,604 downwards.
ATTATTGGTTGGTATGCATATCAAAAAAACACTGATGATACTTATACAGGAATGTCAATTATTCCAGAACAACATAAGGATATTCCGTTATTTAAAGGGTTGAAACCAAGACAACATGATTATGTTATTAGTGGGAAAGTCCATAAACAAATATATGACTATTATGTTGAAGAACTAGAAAAACATGGTTGGACACCTAGGTATAAACAGTTGGAAGAAAACTATTTTGTTACTAAGTGGCAAAAAGAAAATTTTAAAGGTGAATTACAAGTTTCAGCACAATATAATAAATTCGAAGAGGAAACAGAGGTCATCTTTGATAAGATTCCTTTATACAAATCAACTCCTTGGATTGAAGACTTACCTAAAAGCATTTGTATCTATGAGAACTTAAATCAAGAAGGTTGTTTAGAAATAGGTGAAAAATCCAAAGTTGAGGAAGTCAAAACACTAATAAATAAGGCAATAGATTGGGAAAAAGATGAAATACCTTATAGAGAAAAAACAAGCGTCATCGATTTTGGGGATACAAAAATTAAGGTACATTATGGAAATAATAAAGAAATATATTTGGAATCCAATAAAGGAATAAAAATAATGAAACCAGAACGTGAGTTTTTTGAATTGACAAACCTATCGAAATAATAGGCTAAGTGAAAATGTATTTATCTCGAATTCGAGTATTCATTTATAGGGCGCAAACCTGGAATAAAGGTGTTTGCGTTCTTTTTTATTTTTGGGCCATTATGTTGAAGACTTGGATTCGAGATAATACTTTAAAATGTATTTTAAACTAGGACCAAATTGGAATTGTCATATAAAGGAAATTGGTTCTCTTTTATGAATTGGGTGTACAAAAGGACCATAAAAATGAGTCTTTATTTAATAAATTTACGCCTCTCTATAACTAAATAATTTCATTCTAAAAAAATTACAAAAATTGTTTGAAAATTAAACATATTTTGTTAAAATGACAAATATACAAAAAATGTTAAAGGACGTGTTTTTATGTATAAAAAGGTTGTATTTTCTGCTTTACTATTAATTCTATCAATGCCAGTATTTGTGCATGCTGCAATGGGGATAGTTGAAGCTAACTCTTATATCAATACATCATCATCCACAATGGGGACTCCACATATTGATGTAACAATGAGTAGTTCAGCCAGAGAACTTCAAGCAACTGACAACGATGTGGATTTAATAGAAGTTCGACATGATAGTTATAGGGATAACCAAAGATGGACCATGTGGATTTCAGATGACACTGATAAGTTCGTATCATTTTCAGATGATACCATTGATGAGTATGATGAAAGTGAATACGAGGTGTACACTACTGGAACGGTATATTACAGAGATGGTACGCAAGCAATTAATACAGATTCCACTCGAAAAACTGTAGCTAATTACTAGTTACTAGTGAAGGAGTTACCTAAGATGAAGAAAATTATGATCTTATTGACTATTTGTGTTATGGTGCTATCAATACCAATAATTACAAATGCAAGTACTGGTTTCGTTGAAGCTATGGCTGATATCCAGTCAAGTTCGTCAACTATAGGAGATCCACATGAAGTAGTTTCGGGCTTTACAGATGCTATTGAACAGATTAATTCGTCAGAAGTTAAGGAAATTGAAGCTACTGTAACTTTGTATCAAAATAATTTAGCTCAATGTACTAATAGTAGAACACAGTATGATACAGGTAGTACTTGGACATCTTGCTCATCTAATGAATATGATAGTGCAGAGTGGGAAACATTTTCTGAGGCTTATGCAGAGTACTACCCAAATGAAGATAATTCTTCTAATCCTAGTTACAGTACTGACTCTAAGAAACTAACTGTTTCCGCTTATTAATTAAGGAGGTAAATTACTTATGAAAAGGTTTATGATAGGTTTGTGCTTTGCCCTTTTGGTTTCTTTTGCTATAATTTCAGCTACTGATTCATTAGCAAAAGATAATAAAGATGAGCGAGGTCATTCATTTACAGTACCAAGTAACCAAGAAGAAAAAGAAATCAAAGATAAAGTAGATAAAGCTAATAAAAAATTCATGAAAGATGTAAAAGATGATATAGTTGCTACTCATAACATAAATTTACAGGGCTACAAGGAAAAGGATCTCCATGAGGTTTATAACTCAGAAGGTGACCTAAACAAAATTGCACCAGCATTAGGAGAGATCATGAAGAAACAAGAGCGTGGCGATGTAAAACCTATATTATATGTAAAGAATAATAAAGCAGTTATCTTAGAAAAAAAGAATGATGGAACTAACCATGTTTATACATTGAAATTAAAAAATGATGCTTGGGAAATCGATAACAAAAAACATCTTAAAGGCAAAAAGATTAAGCATCCATTAAATAAAAATTAGTATTAAATATAAAAGATACGATATAAGGTAGATGCCATTGTAAAAGAGTTTTATAAACAGAAAGGTAGAAGCCCACCTACTAGATTTTGGTGTCTTCTACCTTTTTAGTATCCAAATCGCATATAGGTTCTCTATCAGTAATCAGCTTCTTCTTTTAATTTGTTCAACTTTTGTATAATAGCCTTATCACTGGATTTGAATAGCTGAATTTAAATGCACAAGCTAATAGGCTGTTAACTGAATATAAACAAAAGTTTGGTTTAGGTAGTGGAGATATCTAATGAGGCAAATAAATATCTTATTAAGGAGTCTTTCGTGTGAAAAAGATTATATGTCTTATCTTAATTTTGTTATTAATAACAGGGTGCTCACAAGAAACTACCACGAATGAGAAAGACATCACGAAGATTCATAACGGAGATGTAAAAGTGTATGAAGATGTTTTAACACTAGAGGATGTTGAAGAAGATATTGATGGAGACGGTCATAAGGAGCGTATTATTTTAAACGTTTCACCAGCTCCTCATCCTAATCCAGAGAGTGACAGTCAGTATCTTTGGGATGATAGTCATGTTTGGCAACTAGTTGTTAAGAATGATGGGAATCAATATACCTTATTTGATGACCATGTACAAGGAAAGGCTGAGTTATATATTGTAAATGAAAAGAAAGATCAGAATGCTATTGTATTTCAGCAAAAAGGTACCATGTTGCATATGTCTGTATTTAGATATAAAGACGATTATTTTGAAAAGGAAGTAGTATATAATTCAGGAATGATGCTTCACCGATCCACCATTAAATAAAATTTATTATTGCATGAATGGGAGGTTGGTGAAGATCAAATCTGTAATTTATCTCGAATTTAAGTGTTAAGAAATCGGGTGCTAACATGGAACAAAGAAGGTTGCGTCCTTTAAATTTGAGTTTCATCTAAACTATAAATTAACCACATTGATGTATATGTTAAAATAAACCAGTGTTAGTAGTTATAAGGAGGTGCCATTCTCTATCAAAAAAATATTTCTTTTATTCATGTCAGTATTTATTTTGACAGGGTGTAACAACCTTTATAAAGATTCAATTTCATATTCTCAAAAAGAACTATTAGAAAGATATACAGATATGGTTGAAGATGGTTATGCAATAAACTACTTTTACGAAAGAGAATCAAGTCTTCCAAGTGAGATATGGGATTTACAAAAGTATGAAAAATGGTCAAGGTTGAGCCTGCATGGTAGTGAAAAGTCAAATAGAATAAATATGTACAAAGAAGCATTTAATGAATCTGAGTACCCTTTTTATATTGTTGTATCAAGAAATGGATTAGAATTACAGACTACTTCAGTTGAAAAAGTTGTTCAGTTTTTTGAGAGGAATGGCGGAGAAATAAATTAACGAATATCTTGAATTCAAATCTTCATGAATCGGGCGCTAAACTGGAGTAACAGTAAATAAACAGACCGGCAAATATGCATAGTTTTATACAAAACTCTTATTTTACGGTCTTTTTTAATATGCAAAAAACATACTGCCAATTCATACATAAATTAAATGCCAAATACAGTTGGTGTTATTGTTCTTGGGGTTTGTGCGTATTTAGCCTATGAAAAGGGACTAGAATTGAAAGCTATCGGTACAAATGCCGACGGTGATGGGATTGGAGTTAGTTTTCTAGGGCTACCAGTGGCTGAACGTGTCCCTGAATCAAACATTCCACAATACGCTAATGGTTTCGTAGTATTTAGTGTAAGTATAGGTATAGTGTGTTTATTACTTTTGTTCCTCCCATTAATAAGAAAACTTAAGCCTTCTTTAGTAAGGTGAAAACGGTAAAACTCTTATTCCGTATTAGGGAGAAAACCTGGAATAAGATTGTGCCATTCTTTTGTATTGATCGTATAGTTACAGCTTATTAATTGGTTATTTATGTTAAAATTTTAATTAGAGTGGGAAGAAGTGTACTTAAGCGAACGATGCAATATAGTTTAATAAGATTTAGGGAGGAGGAAAACTCATGTTTCGTTTCTTAGTTATAGGTCCATTAGTTTTTCTGCTATTAGGATGCACGAATATTGAGAAAAGTGGCACGGCTACAAGTGCTAATAACAATGATAGCACTGTTTCAACAAAAGCACCTAGACAATCACAACAAAAAGGAAATAAACAACATACAAATGATGCAAAAAAACCTTTAACAATGGAGCAATTGAAGAAGAAGGTTAAAGATAACATCTTGGAAGTTACAAAATATGAATCGTCTTATGCCCTGGTGAAAAGTGAAAATAGTTATCAATTTTTTGATTTAATGACGGGAACAAGTAAAAGTCTCCCTGTTAATGTTGATAATATAAAGTCTTATCAAATTAAAGATAAAGACCATATTCGATTTTTAGCAGATGGCACAAATCGATTAAATTCCAAACGCGTCTTACCATATTATTTTGATTGTATAAGAGTCACAACAGATGGACCTTTTGCAAGGCATGATGTGAAAACATATTTCCCACTTAATAATGCATTAGAATTTGGAGGGAAACCAGATGAAGTGGTGTCTGACATAAGGTTCACGATGAATGGTCTTCAAATCTTATTTACACCACAAAAAAGTAAAGAAGCTATGTTTTATGCAGACTATACGACTATTCCTGTTACAACGACTTCTTATAATGAAATGACCAATACTTTTGTAGTGGAATTTAAACAAACACAATTATCAAAAGAAATTAATAAAGTTAATGTTAGACCAAATGATTTTATAAAGCGTATTAACACAAAAACTGAAGGTGAGAATGTACAGATATCTATTGAGCTCAAAAGTGCTGCGGAAGTCTATTCAGGTAATGTTGGACACCTTAAAAACAAAAATAACTTTCCTTTTCTTACATTTACATTTGCTCAAAAATCCTTTAAAGAAGTATTTGGTGGTGCTGTTGCTGAACTTTCAAAATAAAATTTCTTCAACTATCGGATGCGTAGAAGAGCATATTTGCAATTTACCTCGAATTCGAGTCATCAAGAAACGTGGCGCAAACCTGAAACAATGGGGTTGTGTCTTTTATTAGTGATTATGAGTAAATATAAGAGATATAACGTACTAGTGAATTGGAAACATAACTTACTTCTAAAAAACTTCACTTCAAACCAGAATTTTCAAAATTATATTGATCGGACTTAAATGATTTGAAATAATTGTAATAAATTTATGTGTGGAGGTAGTGGGATGTATTTTCTTCAAATGGCAGGGTCTCCTGGATGTGGAAAATCTACTTTAGCTAGAGAAATTGGAATAAAAACAAATGCGGTTGTAATTGATCACGATATTATTAAGTCAGCTTACATGGAATCAACTAATGATTCTGATAACTTATATGCAGGAAAGGTTTCCTATAATATTGATTGGTCATTAATTGATTTTCATCTATCTCAAGGCTTCAATGTCATTTTTGATAGCCCATGCTTTTATGATGTCATTATTCCAAAAGGAAAAGAGTTGGCTATGAGGCATAATGCTGAATACAAATATATAGAATGTTATCTGAACGACATACAAGAGGTTGATAGAAGGTTAAGAACTAGGGAACCAATGAGATGCCAGTACACAGCATTACCTGAAGGAGAAGAAGGGGAGCGGTATAAAAGAGGCTTTAATAAAAGCATAAGACCAGATACGGAATATATTGCTATAGACACTTCCTATCCAATAGATAGTTACATGGAGAGAGTTCTTGACTATATAGGGAGAGTTAAGACCTCATAATTCGATGTTTAACTTTTTAATATACTAACTAAAAAATTACTGAGGAGGAGACATATGAAAGTAGACGATCCAATTCATCGTGAGATATCCATTTTAGATAAAGATATGCAAGATTTAATAAAAACAAAAGCATTTATGCGTCTAGCGAACATTAAGCAACAAGGGAATACATATTACTTACATCCCCATGCAAATCATACAAGATATGAACACTCCTTAGGTGTTTATGAAATGTTTAGAAAAGTAGTAAATAGTTTAGTAAAGAGAAATTACCTTATATTATCAGAGTATGAGATGCGAGTTGGTATGATTGCTGCATTATTGCATGATATTGGACATGGTCCTTATTCACATTGTTTTCAACAAATATCAGGGCAAGATCATGGAGAGTGGTTTTTACGAATTATAAAAGAAGATGAAGAAATTAAGTCTATTCTCTTAAGAACTCCTAACTTAATCGATGATGTAATTAGTATTTTAGATGGACAAGAGAGATTTCAAATAATTGAAGAGATTTTGTTTGGCTCGTTATCTGTGGATCAGCTGGACTTTTGGAATAGAGATTTATACCACTCATCTATTAATATTGACCAAATGAATCTTGATAATTTGATCCACTCTCTTAAGATCGTTGATAGGAAATTAGTGATTGGTTTAGAAGGTATAAAGGAAATTGAGCAAATGATAAAGATAAAAAGAGCACTATACAACGAAGGTTTTGGCCATCCATTTGTAATTGGTTAAGATATTCTTCTGAAAGAAATATTTAAAAGAATGACAAACTACAGTGAATTATATCTATCAAAGGATCTTTCTCATGTGATCATCAATGATTTTTCTAAAATTAATATCAGCCAATATCTTGATATAGAAGACCATACTATTGAAGTTGAGCTAAAAAATATAAGCAATAACCCGGAAATACCATTAGAGTTGCAAAACATGGCTCAATTGTATTGCAGCAATAATGAAAGCTTGCCATACTCCCAAATAGAGGGACCAGAGCCAGCTGGTCAAGATAAAAATGCAAGAACTTCTTTAGTGTGCGAAAAGAAAAATTATAGTTCATATATTGGAGGTGTTTATGTAAGTAAGGGAAATGAATTAATTGATATTCGCCATCTTTCAAGAACTATTGAAGAAAGTTATAAATCAGATTTGAAGTCGTATTTCTTTATAGATAATTTCACGTCAGAAGATATTTTAATAAACTAACTTACCAGAATAGCGAAATAGAGAGGATTAGAAAATGGTATTAATTTTATTAATGATAATACTTATTTTAATTATAGGTGGTTTGGGAGTTTTAATTGATAGCAATAGAAAAATCACTAAGATAGCAAATAAAATCGATATATTCGATATTGAAGATAAAAAAGTACCTAATGAAGAGATTGAGGAAGAACTTGAAAATATTAACAAGGAAAAGTAGTTAATATGTATCTAACAGGAGTTATAGTTGATCATAAAATTAGTATTTATCTCGATTTCAAGTCTTCCGCATAAGACCAGCTATAAAATGTCAAGTGACTAAAGAGATGGTTCTACTAAGTTCACTGTAATAAAATTTGGCATGCCAAATAAACCTCACCCTTGTGATTATTAAAATTAAAATAAACAGATGTTACTCATCGTTTATTTGAGGGCGTGGTTCATAGGGTTTTTGATCTCTTAAAATCGCAAATATGATGTGTGTTAATTTACGAGCTACGGCCCCTACTGCAGTACCGTGAACTTTTCCACGTTTTCTTAATTTCTGATAATAAAGGGATAGGGCAGGATCATTAAAACTAGCCACAAATGCTGCTTGCCAAATAGCTCGTCTAAGGTATGGTGAACCTCTTTTTGAAATCTTCATATTCGAGCCAGTAAATTCACCTGATTGGTGCACGGAAGCATCCAGGCCTGCAAAGGCGACTAATTGTTTAGGTTGCTCGAAGCGATCAATGGAACCAATTTCACCTAAAATGACTGCAGCTGTGATATCACTCACGCCTGTTATGGTGGTTAAATAATGATGTTGACGATTCGAGAGCTCACTTAACTCTTCCTCTATTTGAGCCAATTGTTTTTCAAATAGAGCTATTTGTTCCAGTAGAAGATGGATCTGCGTTTTAAATGCATCTGAACCTATTGAAATACCGAAGGTATTTTGAGCACTTTCCTTCAGATGTTCAGCTTTCCATCGAGCTCTTGTAATTCCATAACGTCCTTTACTCACGCGGTAAAGCACATCTGCCAGCTTGTCAGTATCAATGTCTAAAAGGTCTTCTGGTAATGTATAGTTTAGTAGAATTTCTGTGGAAGATAGCCCGAAAACATCAGAAAACACTTTCTCATATTCAGGAAAAACCTGATCTAGTAAAGCGATAACTTTACGCTTAACATCTGAACTTTGGTCTACCAAAGCATAACGTAGTCTCTCGAGGTGTCTGAGTTGAAGTAGATCTTCTTGAACAAAAGGAGTCGCTTCTGGAGAGTCAATACGGATAACTTGAGCAATTAAATACGCATCTTTCATATCTGTTTTGGTTTTACGAATATAAAAATTACGTAGTGCATCAGACTGCATAGGATTAAAAGCCGTTACTTTAAACCCAAGTTGATGAAGGAAAGAAAAGAGAGATAACCAATAGTGACCTGTGGCTTCCATACCACAAGCACAATTTTCAGGTGTAACCTGGTGTTGATTTAAGAAATTAAGAAGTTTTTCGCTGCCTTTTTTAGTATTGGCAAAGCGTAAAGTTTTTCCGATAGAATCCCCTTTTTCATTGATCAATCCAGCCTCATGATGATGCTTTCCAATATCAATACCAAGATAAATCATAGACATACCACCCAAATATAATTAATCAGATGAAAGGAAGCCTCTTATGCTTTATAGATACTCAACCTCGTTCGATATACGGTAACAACGTACCATCCAGCTTATACGAATAGTTCTATAAAGAAAGAGGTGCCAGTCTTATGAACGAAGACAATGCTTCAAGGGCGCAGAACGGCAACCTCAATCTGATTTAAATCCATTATACCTTCTGATAAAGGTATAGAGGATTAAAGCCAGAAGAAATCTGACTAATAATAATATACGAGGGCGCTTTTCTGGAATAAGGAAAGGCCTTTTTGGTATGGATCATAGTGCAGTTTAGTAAGACAGTGGAACTAAAGTGTTTACGATGTTTGATTTGTATAAGACAGAATATTGCTAAAATTTAGGAGGTGTGCTACACTCAAAATACTTATACAGGTGACATAAGTGAGATAACTTATGTTGGTGCCCTTAATGGTTAAAAACACTAATGTTGCACAGTGCCTCCAATCAAATTGGGGGCATTTTTTATTTTTGAAAGGAGAGTGGATAAATTGCTATTAAAACATGATTACACAAACTTGTTTGAGGATGTACATACTCATGTAAAAGAAAGTGCTGAAAAATTAGGAGCAAGTGGTAGCGCCCTTTTTATTATCCAAAATGACAAAGTCGTAACAGAGTCTTATTTTGGTAAACAGTCACACGCTACAAATGCTCGAAAGGTTCAAGCAGACACCCAATTCCATATTGCCTCTGTAAGGAAGGCTTATATCGGTTTTGCAGCTGCTTACGCGATTTACCATGGCTATATTTCCATTGATGATCCGATTCAGCATTTCGTTGAAGATTCTCATTTATCCGCATATGAAGGGGTGACAATTCGTCATTTATTAACTCACACACATAGATTAAATATAGTTGATGGCGAATTAGTTAGTGACTATTATCCTGGTGAATCATGGGCGTACCGAGGTCCTAGCATTGATTTGTTGACAAGCATTATCCTAAAAACAACAGGACAATCCGTTGCTGATATTGTGAAAGAGCAAGTGTTTGATCCGGTCGGTTTCCAATCAACGGAATGGATTAAGATGAGTCAGCCTCACCCAAAAATTACAAACACCATCCGAGATACTGATAACATCTATTGGACTGAAACTGATGTGGTAGATGGTTCTGGAATGAATATGTATGTGTCTGCCAAAGAGCTTGCGTTGTGGGGCTACCTTCATTTAAAAGAAGGAAAATGGGGAGATCAACAGATTATTCCAAGAGAAATCATTCAATTGGCAACATCAATACAAACTCCTAACCCGAAACTTCCTATTCATAAGAATGGATGTTTATGGTTTGTAAAAGACACGAATCATAGCTTTAACCAAATAGGTGATGCAGTACCAAAGGGTTCCTATCAATTACTTGGCTACACAAATGTAGCTCTGCTAGTCATCCCAGAGGAGAACCTAGTAGCAGTAAGAATGTTTAATCGGTATGGTTCCTCAGAAGGATTCGATTATCTTAACGATATTCGCTCTTTTGGCGACACTGTTTATAAATGTTCCAAACAGACAAGTACAATGTAATAACACTTGATTTTAGAAGGGGAAGATTTATTGAATAAATTTAAAAAAGTAATTATTAATCATCATTTAGAATCAATACAATTTGTAAAATCTTTAGATTGTTTAAGTGAAAAGGAATGGCGAACTCAGATTGAAGATAATAAATGGACTATTGCAGAAATTATTGGTCATTTCAAGCCTTGGGATGAGTTTGTAATTCATAAACGCTTACCTTATTTATTTTCAGATAGTGCTCTTCCAAAAGGACCAAATTCTGAAAATTTGAATACAGAATCAGCCTCTATTAGTAGAGAGCAAAGCAAAGAAGCTACTATAAATGAGTTTATCTCTATAAGAGAAAAGCTTTATAAGGCAATAAACATAATTCCTGATCAGCAATGGGAGAAAAAGTTTTCAATAGGAGAAACTGAGCTCTCTTTGTATGAATACTTAAATGGTTTGGCAAAACATGATATTCATCATTTTGAACAAATCAAAAAAGTGTTAAATAGAAATGATAAAATGTTCGAAAGGAAGCAACAAACCTAGTGTAAGCCGAAGAAATTCACACACAAATTATCTCGAATTCAAGTGTTCCAGAAACGGGCGCTATTCTTTAATAAGAAGTTGCGTCTTTTTTAGTTTGGGAAGCGTAAAATACTTCCTAACATAAAATTGGATATTTATGTTAAAGTGAAAGATGTGTTATGAAAAGATTTAGGTAATTGATAATAACTGTAATAAAATACAACTATTTCGGAAGTGGTGATCATTATTAAAAATGTTGCCCGTTACACTTTTTTAGCATTTACTATGATTGTTTCAGTTTATGGTTACTTCAAATTACAAAACAGTGTAGAAACTGGGAAAAATTCAGCCAGTGAATATCTATCTAAAATAGGAGGAATGAACACAACTGAATATAGAAAGTTAACGGAATGGTATATAACTTCTGAAGTGTTATTAGGGAGCATTTTATTATTAATCGGACTTATATTTTTTTGTATGTGTATGTATAGGTTTACCAAACATCATTGAAGCACTCAAATAAGGGGGAAGTTATATGTTAACTAGTATTGGAGTACCAGGCTTAATTTTGATAATTATTCTATTTGCAGTGTTTATTGGTCTAGGAATATTAATTTTTAAAAGCCTAAAAAATAATGAAAAATAACCTTTCTTATAATTAAAGTCTTGTTGTGGGATACATCTGCTAATTGAAGATCGTATTTGTAATTTATCTCGAATTCAAGTAATCAGCAAACGGGCGCGTTTATCGAATAAACGTGCCTTTTTAAATGGGGGTAGTGATGGAATCATACAATATAAAAGGAAGGGAAATGGAATTAATATCTAGAAATATCTAGAATTGAATGATTGATATCTATTCGTTTGAAGGGGCCTTCGGAGAATTTAGGAGGGAGAAATAAGTGAAAAAAATAATTTTAGTAGTCATTGCTCTCATTTTAGGGTTTTTATGGTGGCAGCAATATAAAGAAAACAAAGAATTTATGGACAGTTTATTACTGCATCAACCGATTGAAAGAAGTCAAGTCCATATTGCTAGAGTGTGGGAAACAAATAAAAATGAGAAAATAATTCAAGAAGAAGAATTAAACAAAATAATAAGTTGGTTTAATGATTACCCCGCAAACAAAATAGCTGAACAATCTAGGATTGATGGGACTTCTCAAAATTCTAAGGTTAAAGCGGGGATCAATATTGAACTGAAATCGGGATATAAAATTAAGATATTTTTTGTAAATGGGGATTCTATTTATGTAACAAGAACCGTTATTAAAGGCGGTATGCAAATTACTTACTCTTTTCTTGAAGAAGCACCTAAATTAGAACATTATTTTGAAGAGTTTTTAGAACAATAAAAAGGGCTTTTTTGTAAAACTGACAGGGACTAGAGTAGAAGATCCTAATGGAGATATCTCGAATTAAAGTCTTCCGCTTTAGGGCTCAAATATGAAAGAAAGATGTTTACTTCTTGTTTAACCTCATATTGTGAATTTAGTAATTTAATGGAGGGTATCTACCACAAGTTGGAGCTGTAAGAACTGTTAAAGTAACACTAACAGCTATAGTTAGAGTTTTGGAGGCTTAATTTGAAAATAGAAGATAAAATGGATGTTATATTAAATAAACGAAAAAAATTAAATATAAATGACGGTTTTGGAATACAGAAAAGTTGGGAGGAAATTATAGAAGTTCTCTCAAAAAGTGAAGAAGAAACTATAATATATCTTGAGAATTGTAGAAAAGAAGATCTATATTGGATTAGTGAAGTCTTTGAAGATATAGCTGAAAACATACAAAGCAATGAACTCATTAGGTGTTTAAGAAAATTAGATGAAAAATACCCAGAATTAGAAATGAAAAATGATATTGATATAGCAGAAAGTTATTTAGAAAAATTTTAGCTAATCAATAGTGTAATTTAGTCAAAAAGCATCTTTCCCCATAGAAATGAACGATAGTAGAAATCAATATAAGTTATGTAGAATTCAAGTATTCAAGATTTGGGCGCATATCTTGAACATTGTAATTAATGGAAAGGTTGAAAGTATGAGAAAAAAATTAGAGGTAGATGAATTAGTTTATTTAGTTGAAAAGATATGTAAGGCAGAAGGTACAGAGGGTGAAATAGAAGAAGCGATAAGTGATTTGGAAAATAATGTACCTCATCCCTCAGTAACTGATCTAATATTTTACAACAATGAAGAGATGACTCCAAAAGAGATTGTTGAACAAGCATTAGCATATAAACCAATTAGCTTTTAGTATTAATACATAATAATTCTTTTTGGTTAGTCATCCATTATAAAAATTATCTCAACTTCAAGTCTTCTGTAAAAGGGCGCCAATCTGGAACAAAGTTTAGTTGGAAAGATAGTATTAAGTGAACTAGAATAGTCAAATAACATGTTATTCCATAACTATTCCATAACTAAGGAGTATATCTATGTCTGATACAGTTATCAAATTTATACCTGCCAATCCAAGATTTGTCCCAAAGAAAGAAGCAATAAATGAAGCCGAATTATGGATAAGGTCTCTCACCTCCTGTTGTGAAATTAAAAGCATTCTTACTGATGAGATACGTTTTATTGACCAAGGCGAAAATTTTCAAAGTATAATATGCCCATTATGTTTAGATGAAATTAGTTTGGACTGGTGGAGTGATGCAATGGAAAAAGCATCAGAGAACCATTTCGACAACCTCTCTGTAATAGTTCCCTGCTGTTATAGAGAAACTTCATTAAATAATTTGCAGTACCATTGGAACGCCGGCTTTGCGCGTTTTTCAATTGAGATAATGAACCCAACAAATGAAGAGGTCACTAGAAATATAAAAACTTTGGAAAATATACTCTCTTGTTTTGTGAAAAAAGTAGATGCATATTATTAGCAATGTTTTATTTTGGGTAAAATAATGCCAATTGAGGTAGATCAAAGGGGAAGTATCTCGAATTCAAGTAATCCGCAAACGGGCGCTTTTCTGGAATAGTTAGTAGCAAGTAAGGGGGGGGTGTAACCGTCAAGTAGTTTTGAACACTTTTTGCTCATTAATTTTGAACACTTTTCAATTAAAACAGAGATTCACGATGTTTAATTCGATGACTATCTCCATTTAAATGAATGATTTCAGAACGATGGAGGAGGCGATCTAAGATCGCCGTAGTAATTCCTTGGTCTCCCAGTAATTCTCCCCACTCTTCAGGTCCTTTATTTGATGTTAATACAATGGAACTTCGTTCATATAAATGATTAACTAAATGGAAAAACAGGTTAGCTTCATGTTGATCCATAGCCATATACATTAAGTCATCAATAATAACTAAATCGGCTTCTCGAATTCGCTTCAAGCGAAGTTGCGATTTTCGAATATATTCTTCTGTTTTTAATAAAGGGACCAACTCTCCCATAGAGATAAATGAAACCCGATGTCCTTGTTGAACGGCCTCTAAGCCAAGACCGATGGCCAAATGGGTCTTGCCTACTCCTGGCGGTCCAAGAAAGATTAAATTAAATGACTGTTCTATCCAAGTAAGTTCTTGTAGTTGTTTTAGTTGTCGTTTACTTAGAGACGGCTGTTCATTAAGATTGAATTCATGAATGCTTTTTTCAAAAGGGAACTTAGCCCATTTTAAATGCTTTTCAATCATCTTTTCTTCACGTCGTTTTTCTTCATAACTTAATAGTTCATGTAAAAATTCTTGATAGGTCCAAGAATGGGATTCTGCTTTTCGAAGGAAAGCAGGGAGCTCCTTTGATGTTTCTGACATTCGTAATTGATGAAATTGTTGTTGTAGATGTTCAACAGATCCTCTCATATTAAGCACCCCCTAAGATTTTTAGATATCCATCAATATCTCTTAATTCTGCTTTTTGTTTTAAGAGCGATGGAGGAATGCTTACAGGAGTAATCTCATCATCTGAATAACTCACATTATTTTCTTCTACTCTTGCTAGATGCTTAACTACATCATGAAAATCATTGGCACTCCAGAGATTCTCTTGAGTGCATATGTCTAAAGCTTGCTGAATAAATGGTTCATAATCTTTCGTAGCTCGTTGAAGGATTTGGAGCTGATCCCTGATGTACCTTGGATAACGCTGATATAATTCTTCTAAGAATAAATGGATGGCATTCTCATCTTTAAAGGATTTCTTCACAGTATCCATATAGGCAGCAATACCTTTAGAGCGATCTCTAGAGTGATGTGTATTCTTAATGAGTTTTCCTTTTCCGTGCGAAAGCGTATGGATAGCTAATGGATCACCTTCCGGTGACTTCTTAATAAAAAGTTGTTCATCTTCAATATCGATATATACAATATTGCTGCTGTTGGGCTGATAAGTTCCTAAAGGTACGGAATAACGATTGGCCATATATTTAATCACGTTGTCCTTATGAACGGTTTATAATGGACCCATAAATCTAGACACGAAATAAGGAGATGTTAAGGTAGGTTTATGGGTAGAAGAAAAAGATATACATCAGAATTTAAATCCAAAATCGTGCTAGAAATCTTAAAAGAAGAGAAATCCATTTCCGAGATCTCTTCTGAACATGGAATTCATGTGAATCAACTACGCCAATGGCGGAAAGCAGCACTGGAACAAATGCCACAAATCTTTGAGACCAATAATAAGAAAGTGGATCAGATGAAAGAGGAGTATGAAAACCAAATTGAGAACCTATACGCCGAAGTAGGTCGTTTAACCACGCAGTTGTCGTGGCTTAAAAAAAAATCTGGCATTAAAGACTAGAGCTGAACGAGTCTCCATGATCGATTGGGAAGGCTCTGACCTCTCCATTAAAGCGCAAGCAGAATTACTCAGCTTAAATCGAACCAGTCTTTATTATAAGCCTGTGGAGCCTTCACCTGAGGAGTTGATGATTAAGCATAAGATTGATGAAATCTACACTAAATATCCGTTTTTTGGATCCAGGCGAATCAAGGAGTTTCTTAAAAACGAAAAGATTTTCGTTAATCGAAAAACTGTGCAAGGTCATATGCGAGAAATGGGTATCGCTGGTATTTCACCTGGTCCAAACCTCAGTAAAAGGAATCAGCAGCATCGCATTTATCCTTATTTACTCAGAGGTCTGGCCATCACGCACCCCAATCACGTTTGGGGGATTGATATTACCTATATTCGATTAGAGAAAAACTGGATGTATTTAGTCGCAATCATAGACTGGTATTCTCGGTATGTAATCAGTTGGGAACTGGATCAAACACTTGAAATGGACTTTGTATTAGAAACTGTTAATAGGGCGCTATCTAATCATCAACCGATTATTTTAAACAGCGATCAGGGAAGCCATTTTACGAGCCCGCAATATACAGATTTACTTAAGGAAAACGATATTAAAATCAGTATGGATGGGAAAGGGCGAGCCCTTGATAATATTATTACTGAGCGACTCTGGCGAACAGTCAAGTATGAAGAAGTCTATTTAAAAGATTATACGAGCCCGAGAGAAGCCCGCAATGAGATTAATAGTTTTTTACATTTTTACAACCAAGAACGCCCTCACCAATCTTTAGGCTATCAACCCCCTGCCACTGTTTTTAGCCAATCTTAGGAGAGTCCTCCTCTCGTAAGAATCTATGATAGACATGAATCATCAAAGGTGGAATAATACAATAAACCCCAGAACTCTCCTAGGTTCGTGTCATAGAAGTATTACCCCACCTTAAAAATTCAAATTCCGTGTCTTGACGAAAGGGTCCACCTTAGTTCTTGTTATACTTGAACCAAGGTCACTCTCGAAAGAGAGTAGTGAGGAGACTTCTCGTAAGTGTGGCTTTTCCAGGGCGAACACTTCGACTGGTCTCTTTTTTATTGTATTATGCACTTGGAAATTCCCTTTTCTCTCTAACCAAGCAAGACATTGTTCATTCCATGTTTCGATTTGATGGAAAACACGATTTCTTCCAAAGTTCCCTTTCACAAACTTGACGACATTTTCAATTTTCCCTTTGGACTGAGGATCAGATTTCTTACATAAATACACATTGAATCTCCGATTCTCTTTATAAGCTTGGAACTCTTCTGTATAGATAATGTCTCCTCCATTTTCACTCACTGTCATCAGTTTATCCTGGTCATAAACGATTTCTTCAGTTCGACCACCGTAATATTGAAATGCATTTTCATGACACCTTAAAACATCTTTTGTAGTAAATGGACGCTCTTGCCATTCTGCGTATTTATAACGAGAATGGGATAGGACAAACGCAATGACGTAAAGCTTAATTGTTGATCCTTTAGATGTCCTTACTTTTAATTCTCCAAAGTCGACTTGCATTTGTTTACCCTTAGGTAATTCTTGCAGAGCTTCAAATGTTCGACTGTCCAGCACCTTTGGAATGTGGTATTTTTCTCGTAACTCTTTTACATAAGTTCGAACAGTACTTTCTCCTATATCTTTGAATGAGCAACGCTCATCCAACCAATCAGCGATTTGAGAGGCTGAAAGATCAGGATGCTCTCTAAGCCAGTTCAAGATATGTGTTTCATAAGGATCCAGTTTCCTTTTTCTTGTTTTTAAATCTTCAACCCACTCCATAGCTGCTTCAAAATCTTTTTCCAAATATGTATAAACGGTATTTCTTGTTAAATCACATTTACGTGCAATGGCTGATATACTAAACCCTTCATTTTTCAATTGATGTACATACACAACCTTTTCCAACTTCTTCACTCCTAGAATCCTCCCCAACAGTCACTAACATACTTGTTAAGTGTACATGATTGAGGAATTAATAGTTGAGAAAAGTGTTCAATTCTATCAAGCGGAAACTGTTAAATTTAGTTTAGCAGTTACAGGGGGATCTATGGAACAAAAATTAATTGTTAAATTAATTTTAAAATCAGAGATCATATTATATGGAAATTTAGAACAATATAGTAGTTTGCGTTTTGCTGTAGTTCGTAAGGCCCGAAATACATTTAGTTTTAAATTTACACCTGCAAATAATGATGCGTTTCTCGATATAAACTTAATTGAAACACTTATTTATTTAAGAGAAGATCTAGGTTGTGTGTTTCAGGAAGATCACAAACAAATTTATTCCCCAGCTGAATTTATGAGAGAGTTATTAAGCCGTGGTTATAAATTAGGTGAATTTAAAACCATTAATGGTGAAAATCAAGTTAGAGAATTTGGATGAAAAGATAAAAAATATCTCGAAACCAAATCTTCAACAAACGGGCGCTTTCCTGGAATAAGGAAAGCGTTTTTTATCTGGAACATATAATAGCGGAGGTCATTTACTGGATATTTGTGTTAAAATTTGAATTAGTTTGTGAAAAAGTATAATGGACCCATAAATCTAGACACGAAATAAGGAGATGTTAAGGTAGGTTTATGGGTAGAAGAAAAAGATATACATCAGAATTTAAATCCAAAATCGTGCTAGAAATCTTAAAAGAAGAGAAATCCATTTCCGAGATCTCTTCTGAACATGGAATTCATGTGAATCAACTACGCCAATGGCGGAAAGCAGCACTGGAACAAATGCCACAAATCTTTGAGACCAATAATAAGAAAGTGGATCAGATGAAAGAGGAGTATGAAAACCAAATTGAGAACCTATACGCCGAAGTAGGTCGTTTAACCACGCAGTTGTCGTGGCTTAAAAAAAAATCTGGCATTAAAGACTAGAGCTGAACGAGTCTCCATGATCGATTGGGAAGGCTCTGACCTCTCCATTAAAGCGCAAGCAGAATTACTCAGCTTAAATCGAACCAGTCTTTATTATAAGCCTGTGGAGCCTTCACCTGAGGAGTTGATGATTAAGCATAAGATTGATGAAATCTACACTAAATATCCGTTTTTTGGATCCAGGCGAATCAAGGAGTTTCTTAAAAACGAAAAGATTTTCGTTAATCGAAAAACTGTGCAAGGTCATATGCGAGAAATGGGTATCGCTGGTATTTCACCTGGTCCAAACCTCAGTAAAAGGAATCAGCAGCATCGCATTTATCCTTATTTACTCAGAGGTCTGGCCATCACGCACCCCAATCACGTTTGGGGGATTGATATTACCTATATTCGATTAGAGAAAAACTGGATGTATTTAGTCGCAATCATAGACTGGTATTCTCGGTATGTAATCAGTTGGGAACTGGATCAAACACTTGAAATGGACTTTGTATTAGAAACTGTTAATAGGGCGCTATCTAATCATCAACCGATTATTTTAAACAGCGATCAGGGAAGCCATTTTACGAGCCCGCAATATACAGATTTACTTAAGGAAAACGATATTAAAATCAGTATGGATGGGAAAGGGCGAGCCCTTGATAATATTATTACTGAGCGACTCTGGCGAACAGTCAAGTATGAAGAAGTCTATTTAAAAGATTATACGAGCCCGAGAGAAGCCCGCAATGAGATTAATAGTTTTTTACATTTTTACAACCAAGAACGCCCTCACCAATCTTTAGGCTATCAACCCCCTGCCACTGTTTTTAGCCAATCTTAGGAGAGTCCTCCTCTCGTAAGAATCTATGATAGACATGAATCATCAAAGGTGGAATAATACAATAAACCCCAGAACTCTCCTAGGTTCGTGTCATAGAAGTATTACCCCACCTTAAAAATTCAAATTCCGTGTCTTGACGAAAGGGTCCACCTTAATTAGATTAATTTTCATTTCTCATAGTCTCGAAATTAATTTTCAGAAAAAGAAACCCGCTCTAAAGGTAGAGCGGGTTTCTTTTTGTTTAGTGCCAACTTAATTCAATAACTTTATTGTTCCTCAACTGCTCTTAGATTTTCAGTTATTAAGCAACTAGACTGATCTTTATCGCATAGTTTACTCTCGAAGCTTTCTTCATTTACTTTCCACTATTGACCTAGATTTATGTTTTAACGTCAAGGGAAAGGGATAAAGTAACATGAGATAATGGAACGCTCTCCATAAATTTCTAAACTACATACTAAATTGGAGCGATGGCATATGAATGGAAAGCTAATTTCTTTTATTCTTCCTTCCTTTAACGAAGAAGAAAATATCCCACTAATTTTTGAGTCTATTGATAAAGACATTTCTCATCTTGACTACCAATATGAATTTATTTTTATAGATGATGGAAGCTCAGATCAAACGTTAGCTGCCATTCAAGACCTTGCAAATAAACACCTGCATGTAAAATATATCTCATTTACTAGAAATTTTGGGAAAGAAGCTGCTTTGCTGGCGGGTTTACAGAAAGCTCGAGGAGATGCTGTTATTATTTTAGATGCCGATATGCAACATCCGAGCTATCTTATTCCAGAGATGCTTGAAGGTTTTGAAGAGGGGTATGGCCAGGTGGTTGCCTGTCGTAATCGTGATGGGGAATCCCCTGCAAGAAAAACTCTTTCAACAATGTATTATAAATTTGTGAACAAGCTCGTAGATGTGAAATTGAAAAACGGGGTTGGAGATTTTCGGTTATTAAGCCGAAGTGTTGTGAATGATATTTTGAAATTAAGTGAAGGGAATCGTTTTTCAAAAGGCTTATTTTCCTGGGTAGGGTATGAAGAAAAGGTTATTCACTATGATAACGTATCACGTAATGCAGGAGATTCGAAGTGGTCGTTTGGAAAATTATTAAACTATGCTATTGATGGGTTAGTGTCCTTTAACACAAAACCCCTTCGAATTTGCTTATACGTAGGACTTCTTATATTAATGCTATCGTTAAGTTACATTACCTTCATATTTATACAAATTATAAGAAACGGGATCGAGGTGCCAGGCTACTTTAGTGTGATCTCTTCCATTCTCTTTCTTGGTGGTGTCCAGTTGGTCAGCTTAGGCGTAATTGGAGAATATATAGGTCGTATTTATAATGAAGTAAAAGATCGTCCACATTATCTAATAAAGGAAACGAATGTACATGAATCTAAAAATCAAATCACTCAATAATGAACTAACTCGATTTATTCTTGTTGGAGGCATTAACACAGTTAATTACTATATTGTGTTTTTGTTCCTTCATAATGTAATAGACCTTCATTATATGGTCTCCCATATTACCGGCTTTTTAGTGAGCTATGTTATTTCTTTTTTTCTAAATACCTATTTCACATACAAGGTCAAACCGACTTTATCGAAATTTTTAAAGTTCCCATTAACACAAGTGGTAAATATATCAACCTCCTCGCTACTTTCAATAGTGTTTGTAGAAGGGCTGCGGATAAATAGTAATGTAGCACCGATCATCGCCGTATTTTTTACCGTTCCCATTACATTTATCGTAACTAGTAAAATATTAAAACAATAATGGTGACTTACTATGAATAAAAGAAACTGGACTACTTTATTATCAGGAAGCTTAATGGTCTCCATTCTCTCTCATCTTTTCTTTCTGTACGCTTGGGGAGAGGGGAGCTATATGGCAGGACCGAATGATGGTTTAAATCAAATGCTTCCTTTTAAACAATTTATATATGAAAACTATACAAATGGGAATTTCTTTTATTCTCTTCAGTTTGGGTTTGGGGGAGATTTTTATGGTCAGCTTGGCTATTATTTCTCTACAAACCTTTTCTTTATCATGACGATTATCGTTGTGTTTTTGTTGGAACTCCTTCATATCATTGAGCAGCCGGATGTTTTATTCTGGGCTCAGGCTATAGTGTTCACAAGTATCATTAGGATGACCCTTGTGATTACATTAACAACCATGGTCTTTAAATATTTATCATTTAGAAGTATGCCCGCATTTGTAGGAGCATCTCTTTATGGATCCAGTGTGATCTATTTTCGACATGCAACATACTGGGAGTTTTTTGCAGATGCATTTTTGTTCATTCCTTTGCTGGTTCTAGGTGTGGAGAAAATTATTCGGGAAGAAAAGCCAGCATGGTTTGTTTTTGTCGTGGCAGCAACGATTTTTAATAATTTTTACTTTGCCTATATTAATTTTATCTTTATCGGAATCTATATCTTGTTCCGCTGGATGATTCCACTTCATAAAAACGAAAGCCATAAACTGAAACAGGTGAAGCTTTTCGCAATTTCTGGGGCTCTCGGGTTTGGTATTGCATCTATAGCATTTATTCCAACCATCTATGCCTACTTTCAAAATTATCGCCCATCATTCAATCAGGAGATACCCTTATTCGACCTATCTGATAACATTTTGTTAGATAGCTATACCTTTTTACTATCTACCATTGTGGTACTATTTTTGTTTATGTTTTCTTTTTATAAAAATAACTTGTTTCGTCTATTTGCTACATTGACTTTGCTGCTCATCGTATTCCATTTCAGCCCTTTTATGGGAAGTGCGTTTAATGGCTTTTCAGCGCCTAGGAACCGGTTTGAATACGTAGCATTCTTTACAGCTGGAGGTATGGTAGCAGCGGGACTTCAACTACTGCAACAGGTCAAATCGTTACGTTTACTAATAGCATCCTTGCTAACTTGTGTGGCCTATATCTTGTTTGGCTTTTTTGATCAAACCTATAGCATACGTAATATTTATGATCAGTACATGATCGCTCTCCCTATTTTGATGATAATCGCTTTTTTTCTCCTAAACCTTCATAACAAAAAGGTATGGATCACTTCGTGTGTGATGGTGTTAATTGCGAATGTTGGAATGGTGAACGTGTATCAATATGACAAAATATATAAGGCGGCAGGAGTAGAGGATACAACTAAACAATATATCATTAGTGACGGATACAATTCCCAAGCTCAAAGGGAGATCGTTGAACAGGTGAAGAAGCGGGATACTTCTCCGTTTTACAGATTCCAATGGAGAGGAACGGATGAACGAAATAATATTCCTCTTATCCAGGATTTTCATGGGACTAGTGTGTATTCAAGTATATTGAATCAAAACATTCTCTTTTGGTATTACAAGGATTTAGAAATTGATATGAAGCATGAAAGTATTAGTAGATACTCAGGGTTTGGAGATCGCGCTAATGTATTTAGCTTGCTTCGAGGGAAGTATTTTATGGTGAAAAAAGGGGATGATCGGAATATCCCTTATGGTTTTGAACCATATATGGAGAATAAAAAATATCAAGTCTATCGCAATACCAATGTACTCCCGTTTGTACGTACGACAAGTAATGTATATAGTGAAAAATCATTAGAGAAGTTCCCGATTGTAGCCAGGGAGCAAGCCATGCTTGATGGTGTGATTTTAAAAGATCCAGAGGGTAAGACAATGCAGCCAAATGATCTCCCAAATTTAATGGATCAAGCTGAAGTTGAAGCTGTAGGAGCTACTTATGAAGATGGGCAGCTCAAGGTAACTGAAGAAAAAGGTGGAATTGATCTGAATATATCTTCTCTGCCGGAAGAGGTAAAGGATCTGTATGTATCGTTCTACCTGCAAAACAACGACAAGGACGCTCCATTGTTTCAGTTATATGTAAATGATTTTGAAACAGCTAGAAAATCACGCTCGTCTTTTTATCGTACTGGGATGAACGATATTACAATCAGAGTGCCTAAAGATGATCAGATCTCCATAAGGGTTCCAAAAGGTAATTACACACTTAAGGAATTAGATCTTTATCATGAAGACTACAGTACCTTGGAGCGTGCTGAAAAGAAATCTTATCCGGCCTCTGATGTAAAGATAGATGGGAATCACATTCAGATCGAAGTAGAGAATGATCAAAATGACCGTTATCTCACTATCCCGGTTCCTTATGAAAAGGGTTGGGATGTAGAGGTGAATGGAGAGAAGAAAAAAGTCCAAGAAACGAATTTTGCGTTTTTAGGAGTGGAGCTTGAAGAGGGGACTAATCATATTTCCTTTACCTACTACCCACCTTATTTTAAGGTCCTGTTAGCAGTGTCTATTCTATCGCTCTTGTGCTCCATTCTATGGGTTTTATATACGCAACAAGTTCGCAGAAGAAAGGGCTTAAATGATTAGGGATAAAAGAAACGTCTAGGGTTAGAATCCTAGACGTTTCTTTGTATTTCTGTACAAGCTTTATGCCATAAATGCTTTTGTATTACATAAATATTCTAAATCTTCACCAACGTAAACCTGCACACCAAAATGATCGACGTTTAATGGAATGACATTGACGTCATGTGCATCAGATTTTAAAAATTGCTCCATATATAATTGAGCTTTTTTTAGATTTGCCTGCTGTGGCACAAGTCCTAAGACAGTTGGTCCTGCACCACTAATCATAAATCCTAAAGCTCCTACTTCTTCTTGACTGTTCATTAAGTGGTCGAGCCCAGGTATCGAGTCTTGGCGGTAAGGTGTGTGGAGTTTATCAAAAAAGCCTGTCTTCAATCCTTCTTCATCTCCTAACATGATGGAGGAAACCAACAAACCATACCGACTTAAATTAAATATGACATCCTGCTTTTGATAGGAGTCAGGTAATCTTTTTCGAGCACTTGTCGTAGACGAAGAGTAAGAAGGAATAGCTGCTAACCATGTCCATTTGTTAGGAAAGGGAATATAGTTGTGCTGGACCTTCTTAGCTTCCCAATCCATAGCCCCTACAAATACACCACCGAATAAGGATGCTCCTACATTATCCGGGTGACCTTCTTTTTCTGCTGCCAGCCAAAGAAGATCATCTTTAGATAAAGTTCCTCCTAACCACTTATTTATAGCAACAAGCCCAGCAACAAAGGCTGAAGCACTACTTCCTAAGCCTCGAGTAGAAGGAATATTTGATTTAACCAACACTCTCACATTTGGAATGTCCTTTTGAAGAAGCTCACAAACTTGCTTCATAGCCTGGTAAATTAAGTTCTCATCATTTGTAAAAGGGAAAGGAGTATTGTTTCCGTGCTCATCTACCCATTCAAATTGAAGCTGATTATGTGAAGACATCTCAATTTCCGTGTACATATCTAAAGCAATGCCAATTGAATCAAAACCTGATCCTAAATTAGCTGTACTTGCAGGTGCCCTCACTTTAATTTTTTCTTGAGACATAATCATTACTCCTCGTTGCCAAATATATTTTGTACTAAGTCTGCTTCTGTGGCAGGTACAGGCTTCATTTCCTGTTGGATGTTAGACATGGCCGCATCTGGATCTTTTAGGCCATTTCCTGTAAGAACTGTAACGATCGTAGACCCTTCAGGAATTTTGCCTTGCTTGGATTGTTTAATTAGTCCTGCAAGAGAAGAGGCTGAAGCTGGTTCGCAAAAAACTCCCTCTTTTTCAGCTAAGAGTTGATAAGCTTCTCGGATCTCATCATCTGATACTTCATCAATGATCCCTTTTGATTCATCTCTTGCTTGAATAGCTAGTTGCCAACTTGCCGGATTACCAATGCGAATAGCGGTAGCAAAGGTATCGGGTTCTTCGTATACTTTATTATTGACAATGGCAGCTGCACCTTCTGCTTCAAATCCCCACATTTGAGGGGAGGAGGAACACAATTGATGATCTAGTGCTTCTTTGAACCCCTTCCAGTAAGCAGAAATGTTTCCTGCATTTCCTACGGGTAGGGCAAGGACATCAGGTGCATGGCCGAGCTGTTCAATGATTTCAAAAGAGGCTGATTTCTGTCCCTCAAGTCGGTAGGGGTTGATAGAATTCACAATCTCTAAAGGATATTTTTCTCCTAATTGCCTTACGATATCTAAAGCTTGATCAAAATTGCCTTCAACTGAAATGATTTTTGCCCCGTATTGGATCGCTTGAGCTAGTTTTCCTAACGCTACATATCCGTGTGGAATGACAACAAAGCACTCCATTCCAGCTCGTGCTGCATATGCTGCAGCAGAAGCAGATGTGTTACCTGTAGAGGCGCAAATGATCGCTTTAGCCCCTTTTTCTTTTGCTTTTGCTACAGCCATAGCCATTCCACGGTCTTTAAATGAACCTGTAGGATTTAAACCTTCTACTTTCATATAGACATGGGCGGATAATAGTTCTGATAGGGAATCCGCATAAAGTAGAGAGGTATTGCCTTCACCTAGTGTTACTCGAGGTGTTTGTTCTGAGACGGGTAGATAGTTGCTATATCGTTCTATAATCCCTTTTGACATTTCATTCGCCACCTTCAACTGCGTAACAGCTTGCTAGTTCTAATGTTGGGTTTAGAGCGTTGATTTTGTCTTTCCAATCTTCTAAAGCGGCTAAGGAAACTTCGTGCGTTACGATGACCAATTCCGCTTTCTCGTCACTATATGGTTTTTGCACCATATTCGAAATGCTCATATTATTTTCTGCAAGAGAGTTTGCGATCGTAGCCATTACACCTGGTTCGTCTTGAACAAGCAAACGAACATAATAGCGATGATTGCGGCGTTCTTTAGGTTTCATTTTCTTAACGTTGAATGGGGCAACATTTCCTCTACCATTAACTCCGAGCTTGATGTTTTTAACAACTGTAACCAAGTCAGATGTAACGGCTGTGGCTGTAGGTAATTCACCTGCACCTGGTCCATAAAACATGGTTTCACCAACGGATTCACCATGAACGTAAACAGCATTATTTACTCCATCTACATTGGCAATAGGGTGAGATTTTTTAATGAAAGTAGGTTGAACAGACAGCTCAACTTCTTCATCTTGTTTGTCTGCGATTCCTAATAGTTTGAGTTCATATCCGAACTCTCTTCCGTATTGAACATCTTTTTGGTCAATAGAAGAAATTCCTTGAACGTCAACTTCATCTAGAGAGAATTGTGTGTTGTATCCTAGAGTTCCTAAAATCGCGACTTTTCTGGCTGCGTCCAACCCTTCAACGTCTGATGTTGGATCTGCCTCAGCATACCCCAGGTCTTGTGCTTCTTTTAGACATGTATCATAATCCACACCTTCCTGAGCCATTTTCGATAGCATATAGTTTGTTGTTCCATTTAAAATTCCTAACATTTTCGTGATTCGGTCGGATGAAAAACCATCACCTAAACCTCTTAAAATAGGGATTCCACCTGCAACACTAGCTTCGTAGAATAAGTCACAATTTTGTTCACCTGCTAGACTTAACAACTCACCACCATATAAGGCGATTAAATCTTTATTTGCTGTCACCACATGTTTTTTGCTTTTTAACGCATGTGTGATGTATTCACGAGCTTCTTCAACTCCACCCATGACTTCAACAATCATATCGATATTTGGGTCTTGTAACACTTCATTTGGATCTGTTGTATATAGATCTGGGTTGATTTCAATAGATCTTAATTTATTTGGTGAATTCACTAGAATTTTACTAATGGAGATTTGGCAACCCGTTTTATGTTGTAAATCTTCTTGATAATCCTCAATCATTCGGTAAACACCAGTACCCACCGTTCCAAGTCCTAATAGGCCAATACGTATATGTTGCAATTCGCTTTGTTCATTCTGGTTTAATGCTTGCTGTTTCATTAAAATCCTCTCCTAACCTGACTAGTTAATGTCTTTTTGGCGTGTACACATGTTTATTTATAGAGGACATTGTAGCAAGTAGCAGAGAAAGATTCAATGCTTTTTCAAAGATTCTAAAAAATTTTTATAATTATGATTCATGTGTACTATTAGAATGTAAAGCTAATGTGGAGTAAAATATTGATAAGCAACCAAGATAAAAGGAGAGAGAAGAATGGAAAATATCCTAGTACTAAATGGACATGAATACTATGAGCATTCAAGAGGCGAACTAAATAAAACAATGTTTGATGCTACCGTAAAATTATTAGAACCTCACTATAATGTAAAAACCACTGTTCTAAAGGATGGTTTTAATAAAAAGGAAGAACAAGAGAAAATGCTATGGGCTGATGCAGTGATCTATCAAACACCGATTTATAATTATAGTGTCCCAGCTGTCTTTAAAAAATATCTAGATCAAACCCATGAGCATGGAGTCTATTTTCGTGGGAAAACAAAAGAATATGGCATTGGAGGTGGGTTGTTAGAAGGCAAGAAATATATGTTTTCAACCACTTGGAATGCTCCAGCAGAGGCGTTTAATGACCGTAATAAGTTTTTTGAAGGGCGTAATGTAGAGGATGTTTTATTCCACCTGCACCTAATCCATAAATATACGGGTATGAAAGGGCTGAAGACATTTTCTTGTTTTGATGTTAAAAAGAACCCTGATATTGACTTTTATAAAAAAGATCTTAAGGATCATTTGAGTCGTTATTTTCAAGTTTAAGCTAGGGAACTGGCCATGTATTTTGCTAATAAGTGTATGTTTATGACTCGTTTCATGACATAATAAGGAGTCATAATATTTATTTTAACCCTTTGATAGAAAGGAAATAACGATGGAACAAATTGAATGGAAGTCTTTTATACACGGTGCTTGGGAGAAATCGGGATTTGAAGAACCTACAGCAATTCAAACGAAAGTAAGCGCTCCAATCCATAATGGGAAAGATGTAATTGCAAAATCACCGACAGGAAGCGGTAAAACACTAGCTTATCTTTTGCCACTACTGAATAAGGTCGACACTGAGAAAAAACATGTTCAAGTGGTGATCTTGGCCTCATCACATGAACTAGTGATGCAAATTCATCAAGAAGTTCAAAAGTGGACGCAGGGAAGCGGTATTTCCAGTACGACATTAATCGGTGGAGCCAATATGAAACGCCAGATCGAGAAGCTCAAGAAAAAGCCAAATGTGGTTATTGGAACACCTGGGCGTGTATCTGAATTAATTAATCAAAAGAAATTAAAGATGCATGAGGTGCAAACCCTAGTTTTAGATGAAGGAGATCAGCTTCTTGTACCTGAGCATCGCAAAACGATTCAAGGTATTGTCAAAAGCACATTAAATGACCGACAGATTCTCTTGTTTTCAGCCACTCTTAGTGAGAACACAGAACAAGAAGCAAAGGGTTTCATGAGGGAATCTGAAGTGATAAAAGTATCAGAAGAGGAAATTAACAAGCCAGAAGTAGAGCATATCTATTTTGTATGTGAAGCTCGAGACAAAATTGATATCGTTAGAAAAGTTGCAAGGCACAGCGGTGTTAAGGCTCTTGCATTCCTTAAAGAAATTAGTCATCTGCAAGCTATGGCTGAGAAGCTTGAGTATAAAGGTCTTTCTGTGGGCGTATTGAACAGTGATTCCAATAAACAAGACCGGGCAAATACACTTAAGGATTTCCGTGCTGGAAACCTACCTTTGCTACTATCAACGGACGTTGCAGCAAGAGGGTTAGATATCACAGATTTAACCCACATCATTCACGTTGACCTTCCAGAAGATATAAATCAATATATTCACCGTTCGGGAAGAACAGGTAGGTTAGGATCAACATCTGGCACAGTCATTTCGGTGGTTACGCCTAAGGAAGAAAAAATGCTGAAGAAGTTTAGTCGTGATTTGGAAATCCCAGTAAGTAAAAAGGTTTTCTATAAAGGCGAAATACAGGATGCATAATAAAGAAAGGGGTACATGATTTGTACCCCTTTCTTTATTTATTGGCTTTATAAAGAAATACTTTTTGGCAGCGATCATTGTCAAAGCAAACAATGCAAGGTTTTCGATCAAAAGGGTAGTACTCCATTCGAATAGGCACAATTTGTAACTGTGTTAGAAGGTGTTCATTCGTTTGAACTTCTTCCAACTTGATAAACGTTTCTGGTTCATGTTCTTCTTGATGGTACCCTAGAACAGAATAATTTTCGTCCTCTAGAAACTGTAAAAGCTCCAAGATAAGCCCCCTATGGTTGTCAAAAATTACTTTTCTCTTCTTATCATGCATTTGTTTCTTTTGAAATCCCTCCATAAAATAACGCCAAACTTCTTCACACTAAAGTGTCAGCTTACTAACACTTTACACTTTATTATATAAAAAAAGTATTGGTGCTTATTGGATATGTACCCTTTAACCAAATAACAAAACTGATCTGAATTATATTAATCATTTTCAAATAAGATTGTAACTCTTTATTAAAGGGATTCTATGATGAAGGAAATGAATAATGGAAAAGAATTGCTCATGTGAAATATTACCTAATTCTAGTTGTGATACTTGTGTGAAAGTAGTGATCATAACTAAGGTACACAGCCTCCTGAGATGCATTGACTTCCTAAAATATTAGAAATGGAAAAATGTGATTAAATATGAAAGATGTACTATATTTAAGGTTTAGGGAACATATGTTCTGTTAAAAACGAACAGTTTATGGTAATATCGTAAATAGATAACGTTCTACTTGAAGGTGGTCGGCTACCCTCTGGAGAAGGGAGGGGATGCCTTGAATGCGTATGAGGTCTTGATGGTACTATTCACTTTTGGGCTTTTCATGATCGCTACTCTAAGTTTCGTCGTGAAATTAGTATCTGAATTCTTGAAGAATAATAAAAAGTAGACCTCCCTTCAACAGCTAATTGGACGGGCGAGGTCTACTTTCATATAGGCCGATCCCTAATGGGAACGTTTATCTAGTGACCGTAGTTGCAGCTACGGTCATTTTTAATTTATGTTTTTATTACTTTTATATTACCATAGATACCAGTTTTATCACAATTAAAACTGTAGGTGCTTTACAGTAGAGATAGTTGGGACTAAAGAAGTCTTGAATACGGGAGAAGTGGAATGGATATGTCACAGAATCACAGATTGTTTTAAAAAATTTAACTTCTTTTGTCGAATTATAGCGAATGGGCCATATAAAAGTTACCTTCCTGCGTCTAGTTTGTTACGGTTATATATAAGGTGTTCTTATTTGTTGAAACAATTGCTTTTTTAAGTCAATTTTAAAGGAGAGGTTAGAATGGATTTAGAGTTAGAACAGGTAGAGAAGGTAACTGGAGTTGAGAAAGAAAAGGTATCTCCTGAAAAGCAACATTGTATTACAGCCTTAATTGGGTGGAGCTTACCTGCGATTGAGGCTTGTGACAAATTGAACCGACCTTTTATTGTGGTAGGACCACCTGATTTTCAGTCCTATGCAGAGAAACATGATATTCCGTTTATTGGTTGGGATTTTAATCGAATCAATGAAGACTCTGACCACTTGTATAAGCAATTAAAAGCATTTGGAGCAGAGCTTGCTGTGCCGCTGTACGAAGAATGTGTAGAATGGGCTGGAACGTTAAATGCACGTTTTCGCAATGATCCAAAAGTGTTTAATCGTTCATTACTCCTTCGTGATAAAGGGATGATGAAAAGGAAAGCACAAATTTCGGGCATTAAAGTCGGTGTTTTTGAAGAAGCTCATGATAAAGATGATGTTCGTCGTTTCTTAAAGCGTGTGAATGAAGCATTGTTAAAGCTTGAAGGTGATCCGAATGATCCTATTCATGTGAAGCCTATCGATAAAGCTGGTTCTGTGGGACATCGTGTTATTGATAAACCAGAAGCTATTGATTTATTGTCTGATCAAGATTTTCCATTATTAATGGAAAGTCATTTAGATGGTCAGGAATTTTCTTGTGAAGCTTTTGTTCATAAAGGTAAAGTTCAGTTTTTAAATATTACAGAGTACGTACGTTTGGGGTATTCGAATTTTGTACCTGCTTCTCCTGAGTTAGAGAGTAAACGTGAATTAATACATCAAGAAGTCCAAAAGCTCATTGATGCATTCGAAATTGAATATGGTGTAATTCATCCAGAGTATTTCATTATGCCGGATGGAACTCTTCACTTTGGAGAGGTTGCAGCACGAGTACCTGGTGGACATATTTTTGACCTGATTGAAAAGGCTTATGGATTTAGTGCTTATCAGGCTCAAATAATGTGTAGTGATCCAAACACCACCGAAGAAGAACTCAAAGAATTCTTCCCTGATTCTTATGAAGCGAAGAATGGCTATGCAGGATGTCTTATGGTTCACCCGCATGTGAACTATTTCAATACGTTAGATGTTCCAGAAGAGTTAGAAAATCACCCTTACTTTGAAAAGCATGATCTCATTATGCCGTCACAAGGAAAGGTTGCTGAACGAGTCGGATTTGGAAATCACTATGGAACCATCTTCTTAAATGGGACAGATAGTGAGGAAATGCTAGATCTGTTAAAGATGTACGAGAACTATAATTTCTATAAATAAGATAGGGTGTTTGCGTTTTTCTTAAGGAGGTTTAAGCGTTGTGCAAGAACAGTCCAATAAACTAGTTAATCGGTTTTCTAGATCTCTTGGAAAACTTCAAGAAGCCGCACCATATGCTAAATCTCTCTACCAACAGGATGTCTATCAAGAAGCTAAACGCTTACTGAAACATGAGGATGGTGTGGAGAAACTGTTTCAGTTCGCCCACCTCTTTGATGAAGCAGGGGTTTTTCATGATGGACCTTGGGAGAGGGCTGAGAAATTGCAGCCGCCACTAGTTGCTGGCTCATTACAAACTAAAGGCTTAACCAGTGTTATTGAAGTACTTAGCAATTTACGAATTTTAGCTATTTCAAATGGAAAATATGAGCATGATGTATTATCTGCTAATGAAGCAGAAGTGTTTTTGAATGAAGTGATTGCTCTTAACCTTGATTTATTATTTCCAAATGCTACAGAGAGTACAAGAATAGAAAGTGTAGAGAACAAAGAGGTATCTCATCAGTTATTACAATTTATTTCTATCTACCTATCACCTAAAGCACTTATTCAAACACTTACAAAAGAGATTGAAAGACTCACAGCTCAACGCCCCATTATGGTTACTCGAACAGTATCCATGATTAAAATGGCGAAAGAAATGCTGAATGCAGAAGCTTCAGTGCAGAATCGTGAAGACTTAGAAAAGCTCATTTCATCCATTGAAGGGCCATCACCATTAAGTAAGAAGTATCAAGATTTAAAAGCTTATCGAGTGAAATTGAAGGATGCTAAAGTGAAGGAATTACGTTCAGAATGTATAAGTCTCGCAAGTTCCATGAGGGAAACAGGGCTGGTATCTTCTCATCATGCTATCCTGTTACGCTTTCTAATAAGAAGGTATCCTCAACTTGTGCCAACTGCTTTACGTTTGTCAGATAAGGGGTTAGCCAATTTTGAAGAGCATTATGACTTAATCACCCAAATCATAAAGGTTGCCGTATATCCAGCTACAAGACAATGTATCTATGGTTTAGCTTGTATGCTTGAACGTGGTGTGCTCTCTTCTTCTCCAGTTATTCCTGGGTTGAAGCGTTTGATTGAGTTAGATATCAGGCCGGAAGTTCGAGAGGAATTGATACATTCCGTTAAGGAATCTGATGGTTTAACGGCAAATACTATTCTCTTATCAGGTGTGTTAAGTGTGCTTGGGCAACCGCTAGGAGTCGGCCAAGGATTAAACCCTACATGTCAGTCTGCTCGAGGGATCAGTTTGTGGGCGCAGCATGCACCAGGCTACTTGCTTGAATTAATACCAAGAGCTGCTCGAGACGGGGATATCGATTTCCGTTTTGAAGGAACTGTGATTCATTCTAAACATTTATCAGGTGGCTTAGCTCCAGATTTGCATACGGAGTTAGACCCTGTTTCTTTGGTATTAGTCCCACACTTAGATAAGATTTATAATGAAATGATGAAAAAAGTACTCCTGCGAGGAGAAGATGGACATCGATGGGTGAACCCTGCTTTTTATGGGGATTGGGTACAGACTGGATTTAGCACTGTTATAAATCCATTAACAGGAAGTGTGTCAGATCACTCTGGATTTGTTCGTTTATTCTATGCCACACACCATCCTGCTTACAACGATGATCATGATTTGATTTATCCGAATCCAGTGGGGATTTTCATAACAAATGTGCATGGAAAGCTTCTTGGGTTCCATGCTGTATCCATTCTGAGAGTCGCAGAAGATCCATCTGGAGACATGAGGGTGTACTTTTATAACCCGAATAATGATAGCTCTCAAAACTGGGGACAGGGGATAATCCCTACAGTTATGAACAATGGAGAAAAAGAAGGTGAATGCTCACTTAAATTCCATGAGTTTGCTTCAAGGCTATATGCGTTTCATTATAATCCTTATGAACAGGGAGAAGCCTTTGCAGTAGAACAGGAAGAAGTAAAAAAAGTAACAGAGCTTGCTCAATCATCCTGGGGGAAAGATTACTCATGGGTGAGTTACAAAGTATAAAAAGATAAGGCTATGAATAAGGTTAAGAAAGGCTAAATCGCTTGCGATTTAGCCTTTTTTATGAAGGAAGATTGGTGCTATTGGCCTATTTTTAAAAAAAGAGTAAACCTTTTTGCTGTAACAACGTCTATATAAATGAAATAAAAATAGGAGGTCATGAAAATGTTACAAGTCAAAAAGCTGGCTGTACTCATGATTAGTGTATTTACCTTAGTCATATTAGGAGCTTGTGGTTTTACTGTAGAGCAACATGAAGAAATGGGTGGGGGCGATACTGGAAATGAGCAGGGAACAATGCCTGCTGGTCAAGAAGCACCTGAACAAGAAGGCGTTTTGAAGGGGATTGAGTCTAAAGATGTTGTTGTCATCACAGTAGATGGGCAAGATGTTACGTACCGATTATCCGAAGATGCTAAAGCTCAAATTGAGAATGAGGATGTAAAAGATGGTGATGAGGTCACGTTTACAACTTACTCTATTGGTGATGATCGAGAAACGATTGATAAATTTATCATTAAATAAAAACGTTATCTATGGTGCATAATTTAGAGGTAAGTGGTATAACCTAATCCTTTAATGTTCACAATATCATTAAAGGAGGGATATCATGTCTTTTGATTATGCAAATTTATCTGAAGAAAAACTAAAGGATCTTAAGGAATTAGAGGATAAGCATGATGTTGTATTAATTGCTTTTGATTCCAAATATAAAGATAGAGCTGAAGAGTCAGTGAAATAAATAATCCTATACATTAAAATATGGTGTCCGTTCCTTATTTAACTTGAAACTTAACACAATAAATAAGGAGCAGACACCTTTTTTTACAAAATCGTTAATCCCTAGAACGGATTCGTCGCCCACTGTAAGGACTGTTTAATGAATATACGAGGGTGTAACTTCAGTTGAGACACCATATACTCCGCCATATCCTCAGGCTGCATGAATTTTTCTTTATCCTGTTCATCAAGTTTATCTCCAAAAGCTAGTTCTGTAGCGACAAGGCTAGGGTTAAGCGTAAATACGCGAATGTTATTTTTGCGTACTTCTTGCATAAGTGCTTCAGTCATACCTTGTATAGCGAATTTGGATGCACTATAGGAAGTTGAACCAGCAGTGCCTTTCAATCCATTACTTGATGAGATATTGATGATATCTCCTTGATCTTTTTCAATCATTTGCGGTAAAACAGCGCGTGTAACGTGATAGGTACCATAAACATTAACCTCAAATGTTCGTTTCCAGTCTTCTGGGTCGATCTCTAAGAAAGATCCATGTAAACCAATCCCTGCATTATTGATCAGAATATCAGCAGAGCCAAGATTTTGTTGTAAATTAGCCACTGCTTGATTTACTTGCTCCATATCAGCAATGTCCGCTGTCTCATAGCTGGCGTTAACGCCAAGTGCTTTTGCTTCTTCTGCAACTTCTTTTAGCTTACTTTCCGTACGAGCAATTAATCCTACATGTACACCTTCTTTAGCAAACTCCAGTGCAGTAGAGCGTCCGATTCCACTGCCAGCACCTGTGATATATGCAACTTTGCCTCTTATATCTTGTCCCATGGTTCAACTCCCTTTCTTTATTTCTTAAGGATAAGTGTAAGGTTTGGAAAGTGGAGATTCAAAGATAACGGTTTACTCATCAGACCCTAGGAAAAATAATCATGTATAATGCAGGGTACAATAGATACATGTGAAAGGTGGTCTTTAAACGATGAATGTAAAAATGGAGTTAACCTATAAATCACCAAAAGGGACGGAAACAACATTTATTTCTGAAGAGATGTTAGCGGGTAAAGCGCTCGTATTAGCTGAAGATATTGAAAAGACAGGGCGAATGAAAGATGTAACCTTTATTGATTCTAAAGAACATACATGGAACCTAAAAGAACTAAAAGAGCTTATGAAAGGAATACAAACAGAACCACATCACATTAAACTCTATTTTGATGGTGGATATAATCTTGAAACACGAAACTCAGGGCTGGGATGTGTAATTTACTATGAGCAGAGTGGGAAGTCGTATCGATTGAGAAAAAATGCTCAAGTGCAAGAGCTAGAATCGAATAACGAAGCTGAATACGCAGCCCTTCATCTTGGCCTGCAAGAATTAGAGTTTTTAGGAGTGGAACACCAATCAGTAGAAGTGATCGGTGATTCTAAAGTTGTTATTAATCAATTAACAGACGAATGGCCTGTACTAGAAGAAGAGTTATCTAGATGGGCAGATCGGATTGAAGAGAAGATGGGGGAGATCAATATAACTCCAGAATATAATGCTGTTTCTCGAAAAGAAAACAATGAGGCTGATAGGCTAGCCTCTCAAGCTTTAAAGGGTGTGGAAGTATCGAGTACGATTGAGATCACGTGAAAAAAACATTTAAAAAAGCACCTGCATAAACTTGCAGGTGCTTTACTTTAGACATGAAGATTACTCGACAAAAACGGGGAGTGACAGGCACTCCTTTAAGCGGATAGTGCTGGTATGTGATTTTTCTTCAAATAATGTTGATACAGTCCGACTGCAACCAAGATTAGCAAGCCAATCATAGAAATGATTATATTGTGATAGACAAGCATAATCCCAGCAGTAAATAAAAGGATGCGTTCGATTGCTCCTGCTTTCTTAAAGAAGAATCCCATCATGGATGCGCTTATTCCAGCCATACCTAATAATGCGGTTAATAAAGCTGGAGTAACGGTAGCAAAGTTTGCGCCATCCTGGAGAACTAAAACAGGATTTGAAACGAAAGCATAAGGAATAATAAAGGCAGCTATGGCTAATTTTACTGCATTTACCCCTGATTTCATTGGGTTTGCTCCGGCTATTCCGGCACCTGCATATGCTGCAAGACAAACAGGTGGGGTTATATCTGCAATAATCCCAAAATAAAACACAAACAAGTGAACAGCGATAACCGGAATATCAGGGAATGCTTGAAGGATTGCAGGAGCAGCCATGGAGGCAGTAACCACATAATTCGCTGTAGTTGGCAATCCCATTCCTAAGACAATACTTGCAATCATTGTGAAAAAGAGAATTAAAAAGAATTGTCCCTGAGCTAGTTCAACAATTCCTCCTGCAATTTTTCCACCTAAGCCAGTTAATGTGACAATTCCAACAACAATTCCCGCAGTCGCACAAGCTGCAATAACTGGTAACGCTGCTCGTGCTCCTTTCTCAAGGGTTTCTAAAATTCCTCTAAAGGAGAGACGTGTTTCTTTTCTAAAAAAGCTAACAACGAAAGCTGTTACAATTCCCCACAAAGCAGCAAAAGTGGCTGTTTTTCCTGATAATAAAGTTCCGATAATCACGATTAGCGGAAGCAATAAATCTAATTTTTTTGTGAGGTCTGTTAATTTAGGAAGCTCCTCTTTGCTAACTCCTAAAATCCCTTGCTTTTTTGCTTCAAAATGTGTTCCAAAAAAGATCCCTGAGAAGTATAAAGCTGCTGGTATGATGGCGATCAGAATGACTTGGCTATATGTAGTTCCAGTATATTCAGCCATTATAAATGCGGCTGCCCCCATAATGGGAGGCATAAGTTGTCCTCCTGTTGATGCAGAGGCTTCTGCTGCAGCTGAAAATTCGGGTTTGAACTTTGCGCGCTTCATCATAGGGATTGTAAATGAACCTGAACCTACTGTATTAGCAACGGAGCTACCGGTAACCATTCCTTGAAGGGCACTTGCTACAACAGCTGCCTTTGCAGTTCCCCCAGTAAATCTCCCTGTTAATCCAAAAGCAAGCTCATTAAAAAACATCCCTATATTCGTTTTGACTAACATCACACCAAAGAATAAAAACAAAAAGATATACTGTGATGAAATTTGAATAGGGATCCCAAATATAGCATTCGTTTTAAAGAACAGTTCAGTACTTAGACTGCTCCAATCAAACCCAGCATGTCCGAAAATAGGAATACCCTTGCCCCATAATCCGTATGCAATAAAAATACTAGCAATAACAACTATTGGTAAACCAACGGCTCGCCTGGTTGCTTCCAACAGAAGAACAATAGCAATTGTAGCAACAACGATATCCGTATTGTTATAACCCATAATAATGGCTTTACTTACAATTCGATTATAATTGAAGACTATATAATAATTCGTAAACATGGCGGCAAAGGCTAGTATGACATCATACCATGCTATGCCACGGTGTTTGATTAATGTTTTTTTAGCCGGATACAATAAAAAAATTAGGCCGAGGCCTGTACCTAAATGTATCGGCCCTTGAATTTGTGAAGGATAAACTCCTCG
The DNA here is from genome assembly GCF_009858175.1 of Pontibacillus sp. HMF3514. Lineage (GTDB taxonomy): Bacteria > Bacillota > Bacilli > Bacillales > BH030062 > Pontibacillus. The sequence goes on along the minus strand of NZ_CP047393.1, from coordinate 2,404,332 downwards.
TAATCCAGTGAATAGATGGAAAAAAGTAAGGGATATCCCAATAAAAGAAATGATCCAGGCCCACTTGCCTAAATTCGTTCGATAGGCATGTTCTTTATCATATTTAGATAGCAAGTCTTGTTGATTAACATTCTGTGTTTCTGACAAACTTTCTTCACCGCCTTATTAATAGAAGAAATTAATAAAAAGCAAAAGGTTACACACATGATAAGTAATCAGTAATTAATTATCATGTGTGTTATAGATTTTAAACTAGATTTTATACTCGACTCTCTTTATTTCAACAGTCCAATTTCTTTGAAATACTTCTTTGCTCCTGGGTGCATTTTTAAGTCTTCAGAACCTTTGAGTGCGTTTTCTTTGGAAATATATTTTGCTTGTGAATGTGAAATTTCATCAGCATGTTCATATAATGCCTTTGTAATTTTATATCCGAGTTCTTTACTCACTTGATCCGTTGAACCTACTAAGATGGCATAGGCTGTGATCGTATGTGCTGGTTTCTCTAACCATTCGTATGAGTCAGCTGAAATTTCTAGAGGTTTGTATTTTGTGTTTTCCTGAATCTTTTTCAAAGCATCTCCTTTGATTTCAAGGAATTTAACATCTTTGGTTTGAGCATGTAATTCATTAATTGAAGATGCTGGGAGTCCTAAGAAACCAAAAGTTGCATCAATTTGACCATCCTGGAGTTTTTTCTTTGCGTCACCAAAGCCTTCTTCATAAGCTTTATAATCACCATCTTTAAGACCATGTGCTGCTAAAATGGCTTTTGCGGCTGCTTGGGTACCACTTCCTGGAGGTCCAATCGCCACTTTTTTACCTTTAAGGTCTGCTATTGATTCTACTCCTGTAGACTCCAATGTAATAACTTGCATGATTTCTGGATAGATTTGTCCCATGAATCCGAAGTTTTCCACTTTTATCCCATCAAATTCACCTTTACCTGCTTGAGCATTTTGAGCAGGAATATGAACAGTCATCCCCAGCTGTAACTCGCCACGGCCAATTCGTGAAATGTTGTCTACTGAAGCTCCTGTTGAAACAGCGCTTACATTAAAGTCTTTCTCATCTACATTTTTATTAAGTATGGTAGACATCTCTGTTCCCAGTGGATAATAGGTACCACCTGTACTTCCGGTACCTAGCTGTAGGTCCTTAACAAAATCACCTTGATCACTTTCTTTACTTGCACTACCTTCACTAGATTCGCCACAAGCAGTAAGAACCGTTTGAATCGTAAATAACAGTATCAAACCTAAAAGCCATTTCTTTTTTGTCATAAATATTCCTCCTACCGTTTTTTTCTTTTTAGGTACCCTTTGTAAAGAAATGAGTGCCAACAACTATAAACCACCGGATGGATTTTGAATGATGTGTTTCTTAATTTTTCATTCATGAAATTATTATTTCGTTAATGGCCAAAAAAATAATGTTTCCCGATGGCTCCTAATATAGTTACTAAAAAATTTGAAGAAAGCTATACATTATAGTAGTTGAATGTGAAATTATTGTTTCATAAAATTCTTAAAATTTCAATATCTAAAGTTACACTTAAACATTTAATTTTTTAACCAAACAGATTAATCTAAAAAGGGAATTTTTCAATTCCCAGATGAGCTATTTTATGAAAATATCAAAGTGATTCCAGGTTTCTTCTAACTGTTTTAGACGCTCTTGAAAATCCTTCGTCTTATGCTTGCCAACATAGGTAACTAAAGCATTAATTAGGCTTAGTGGTGCAACAAAGGAGTCAAGAAATGTTGGCATTTTAGTAGAAGCTACAAGTGAATAATCTACATAAGGGACGAGCGGAGACAATAAATGATCGGTAATTGCGACAGTAGAAGCGCCTTTTTCTCTAGCATATTGAATAATATCAATCGTGCTTTTGGTGTATCTGGCAAAACTCATACCAATCACTACATCATTCTCGTTAAGTGTATTTAAGCTTTCTGTTTTGGTTTCGATGGTTTGTATTAACTCGGTATTCCCCAAAATCATATTTAAGTAATATTGAAGAAAAACCCCTAATGACAAGGCACTTCGATTAGCTACAATAAATACTCTATCAGCATTAAGAAGAATATCTACAATCTGATGAAACGAATGTAAGTCCAATTTTTCCATGGTTGTTTTGATATTCGTCATATCATCTTGGAAAATTTCATAGATCCCTTTTTCTTCGTCATCGTAGACCTGAGTGGACATTTCTAATCTTTCGTAGGTCGTTAATTGCTGCTGTACAGATTGCTGCAATTGCTGCTGAAGTTCAGGGTACCCGGAAAAGCCTAGGAAATTGGCAAATCTAACGGTTGTTGCTTCACTTACTCCAGACAATTTTGCTAATTTGGCAACGTTTAGAAAAGGTGCCGTATTAGGATTTTCTAGGATGTATGTAGCTATCCTTTTTTGGGATTTACTCATTTCAGGAATTTTAGCCGAAATATGCTGATAGACATTTTGCATGATTAATTAACCTCCGAAAATTTCAGAATAAAGAAATATGGGTGAAATTATATATTCTTGGTTAAAAAGATAACACAAAAGAGGTTCTACATACTAGTGGACTTGTATTCAAGAGAAATTAGTTACTGCAATTCAGAAGTAAAGTTATAGGAGAATCTTTTTATTTAATTGTGAAATAAAAATTTCATTCAATATTATTACGTGAAATTATTATTGAAATTTATTTGGTGCTCAGATATATTGGAAAATAACCATAAATCATCTATTTTTTTAGTTTGAAATGAAATAAAAATTTCATATTTTTTATAAATATCTAATCTTTATTGTGAAAATAAATGGAAAGCGAGAGGTGTAATCGATGGAAAATCTAACATTGGAAAATGCTTATACAAAACTGAAAGAAAGAACACCTAAGTCACAAGCTTTTATTGAGGAGTCAAAGGAAATTATCCCTGGAGGAGTGACAGCTAATATAAAATTTTTCGACCCTTATCCCATAGTCATGGAAAGTGGGAAAGGTGCGTATTTAACAGATTTGGATGGAAATCAATACATTGATTATCTCCTATCTTACGGAGCTTTAATGCTTGGTCATGGTCACCCATCTATATCTAAAGCGATTCATAATCAATTAGAAGAAGATGGAACAGCCCTCTTTGGCACACCACATCAACTTGAACTACAAATGGGGAAAAAAATTCAACAATATTATCCAACCATGGAGATGCTTCGGTATACAAATTCAGGGACTGAAGCAACACTTTTGGCCATTCGTATGGCGTACGCTTTTACAGGAAAATATAAAATTGCCAAAATAGAAGGGCACTATCACGGTGGTTACAATAATGTCTTGCTTAGTGTGAACCCACCAGTCGCAGAAGCGGGACCAGAGCATGAGCCAAAGGGTATCTTTGAGTCTAAAGGAATAGAACCTGAACAAGCAGAAAATACAATTGTATTACCATTCAATAATCTTGATGCATGTGCAGAAATATTGAAGAAGAATAAAGATGAAATCGCAGCGGTCATGCTGGAGCCTGTACAATCTGGTTTTATCCCGGCTGAACAATCCTTTATGGAAGGATTACGCAAGATCACAGAAGAATTAGGAATACTCTTGATTTTCGATGAGGTGAAGACCGGTTTCCGTATGGGTATTGGTGGAGCTCAATCGGTGTACGGTATAAAGCCTGACATTACTACTTTAGGTAAAGTCATTGGTGGAGGCTTTCCAGTAGGTATTATTGGTGGTAAGAAAGAAATCATGATGGTTAGCGCTCCAATAGCTGAATCTGATGTATTTGATAGTAGTACAAGTACGAAATCAAGCGCGAAGGATGTACTCTTCCATAGTGGTACGTATAATGGCCACCCTACCATTTTGTCTGCAGGCTTAGCCGTGTTAAACGTTCTAGAGCAAGAAATGGATCAAGTGATGTCGAATACTGAAAAATTAAAAAATGGAATAAGTGAGTTATTTGCTTCTAAAGGTATTGCCATGCAAACACTAGGATTAGGTTCCATTTTTAACATTATCATTACAGAAAAAGATCATGTTCGTAATTACCGTGATCTTCAAGAATCGAACTTTTCTTTACGCAAAAAGATTGATTTTCATCTCCTTAACGAAGGGGTTTATACGAAGCCATTAAATCGATATAGTATGTCTACTGCTCATGGAGATAAAGAAATTAATGATACTCTTGAAGCGTTTGATCGAGTTTTATCCAATAAGATTTAATGTTTGTGAGGCATCATTAAGCTACTATTCCAGCGGCTATTCGTTGAAAAAGCTAGGACGAACTTAAAATATAATAAATTCACCTTGATTTCATGTCTTTTGTTATAGGTGCGATAGCCAAAAAGACCTCCGCTCAGTTTAAAGTAGAGCGGGGGTCTTTTTGTTGATGTCGAGAAAATTGATGGTATATAAAACAGGTTAAATCTTTACTCTTTTTAGAATGGGACAGAATTCCCTCTAAGAAGGAGTATGTAATCTGAAAGTAGAAAGTAATAGAAACTATAAAAAGACAGAGGTGCAGTAATATATGAAGAGAAACGATTACAAGATTGTAACAATACCAGAATACAGAGTGATTGGGATGAAGTGGGAGGGACCTTACTCGGAGGTTCAACATTTGAAGGAAGTTATAGCTACTGTGAGTGATCGTTTGAAAGAGTTAGAATATGCTGTTAATCCAAAACTTCAATTAGGCTTGTCTTATCATCTACGAAAAGATGGATTTGTCCATTATTCAGGATATGAAGTCACTGACGATCAAGTTATTCCTAACGGTATGATCGAATTCCAAGTTCCAGAGATGACTTACTTAATCGCGGAACATGAAAAGGGGCAGAATATTGGTCAGTCCTATGAAGATATATATCAATGGATTCAAGAGAACGGGTATGTTCCTTTTCAAGAGAAAGAGGTAGAGTACTATGATAAGTTACCGATCAAACATGAAGGCTATCCAGTTGATCGGGAGTTAGAAGACCCTCATTTTGATATATTGGTTCCTGTATTAAAAGAATAATAGAAAGGGTGAGCAATTTATTGCTCACCTGAAAATAGTTCAATAAACCTTATCTCCATTAAATATAGAGTTCTTCACGACAACATAATCTACGTGACGAATTGCATCCAACGTGCTGCCCCCAGCATAGGAGATTGCGGACTGAAGATCTTGCTCCATTTCTTCTAAAGTGTCTTTTAAAGATCCCTTATGCTCAACGTACATTTTCTTTCCTTCTACGTTTTTCTTTTCACCTTTTTGGAATTCGGAAGCGGAACCGAAGTATTCTTTATATAACTTACCGTCTTTTTCAATTGTTTCTCCAGGGGATTCTTCGTGCCCTGCAAAAAGCGAACCGATCATGACCATCGAAGCTCCAAAGCGGATTGATTTTGCAACATCCCCATGTGTTCGAATGCCACCATCTGCAATAATAGGTTTACTAGCTGCTTTTGCACACCAACGGAGCGCTGCTAGCTGCCAGCCACCTGTGCCAAATCCTGTTTTAATCTTTGTTCAGTTAACTTTTTATCTATTATTACTTAAGTGTAGACAATAACTATTAAAAGGCTTTATTGCTAGTTATATATATTGTGGATAATCTTTTGACTTTATATTATAAGATATAGTTATATTATATATGTAATAGTTTATGAAGATTTGGCAATATGTAAAAAGAGATGGTACCAATTACTTTAAACAATTAGAAAGTTATATATATTCATATAGTGTATGACTTTTAGTAGTTGATTTATCTAATTCTAATAATTAGTTATTATATTATGTAAGTATTGCTAGAATACATCAGTAAACAGGGGAAGAGTGGTGACTTAATGTCAAGAAGGGATAAAGCATGTAGTATTAGGATAAGTAAGTGCCAGTATTATAAAGGAAATAAAGAGTGGGTACATAGATGGTATGTCACTGAGGATGGATTACCCATGCAAGATGTTAATAATTTTTTATTAGAGAAAGCAGATGGTTCTCTTTCTACATCAGAGAAATACGGTTATGTGATAGCAGCATACCTTCGTTTTTTAAAAGAACTGGAAGTGCATTACACGGAGGTGGACAGAGAAGTTTCGAAACTGTATATTAGAAAGCTCCTTCTTTGGTCCCCATCAAACAGTAGTGTTTTAAGTTCTAAAGAAACGCAAAAATCTTTTTCAGCATTAAAGACTATAGTATATTCTTTAGCAAATTTCTATGATTATTTAATTACAGCAAATAAAACTTCCATAAATCCTTTTTACGTTCCTAGTAAGGGAAGGAAGAATAACGCTGAAGCATTCTTAAATGGTATAGTCAGTAATAGAGATTCAGAAAAAACTATACTTTCCAGAAACCTTACATACAAAGAGACTAGACATTGGTTAAAATGGTACACTACAGCTGAAATAGAAATGATTTGTTCCACTTTTAATAGATACAGGGATAAAGTGATTTTCTTAATTTCCATTGAAACAGGAATGCGGATAGGTGAAATTCTCGGGCTACGACTATCATCATTTGATTATAACAAGCAGCTTTTAATTATAAAAGACACCGAGAACACAGAAAATGATACAGGAGCCAAAACAGGTGGGCGAATAGTTCCAATTAGCCCACTTCTGTCTTCAGTTATTTTATTTTACCTTGAATCTGAACGTATTGAGGTTGCATCCCATGATGAATCTAATGAACATTATCTCTTTTTAACACATCAAGGCCCAACAAAAGGAAAGGCAATGGGTACCAGGAATTACTTGCGTATATTGAAAAGTGCTGGTAAAAGGGCAGGTTTTGAAGAAAGTGAAATGCGTACACATAGTGGTAGGAGCACGACGATCCAAAGATTACTTGAATTAATTGATGAAGGCGTTCCTGGAGTAAGTATAAAGTTTATGGAGGAGGTCCTCGGGCTACAAGAGCGCTCTTTTAAACACTATAAAAAGTCGCTCAAAGCTAGATATAAATCCAAAACTAAAGAAGTATTGGACAGCCGTACTCCTTTGCAATCGTTAAAGTCTTTGCAACCACAAAAGCAAATTGAAGAGTAATAGTTTTGGAGGATGTTATGGAGATAACTATAAAAGAATTACCACACAGTGGTATTAAAATGAACAAAAATCTAGCGATCTGTGTCGATGGAGAAACATATATTTTGAAATCTTATCCACTAATGAAATTAGGTAGCGTGGAAAATGATAAAGAATCGATAATTTGCCTTGTAAGGTCTGTACACAAAGCGTTAGTGGATAAAGATTTAAAAACCTTCAGGGAGATAAATGTCAAGCATAAGAGTATTTCACTAAAACTAAGCATTCACTTTTGGCATGATAAACTCTTAGAACTAGTAAGGTTTTATTTTGAAAGTAAATACCCAAAAGAGTTGCCAACTATGGGCGATGCTATCAATAGTAACAAGATGTTTGGTAGTAAATCAAAAGAAATTCATCATATTTGGGCAGATATTAGAAAGATAGTTGATGAGTTAACTTTGTCATGGCTTAAAAAAGCTATTGATGACTTTAATGTACCTGAGATTAAAAGACTTCAATCCCGACTAAGTTTTCTGGGGTATTCAAACATGCAATTTTCAGATGAAAAAGCATTAGAACTTATTAAGAAATTGGCAGAGGAAGATATAGAATCTTTTATCGAACCAGACCCTCATTCACTCCACAGACGATTGTTCCCTAAACGAGAATTTACTTCCGAAGCTTATAAACATGAAAGGTATCTATGCGATTGTGTTGCATTAGAAGTAAAACCATTATATATTTCAAAAATGAAAAGTCTAAAAATAGACTTCAAAAGCGATGTTTGGACTTCTTATATAGAGAAGGAAACCGGTCAATTCAAAATTGTAAATATTTACTTTGAAGATCTATTTGAACCATTGAAAAGTGAGATAAAAGATTACATAAAATATCTCGTGGTTGAAGAAGGATATGAATTGATTTCGCTTCAAAGTACTGTCAATTATATAAAAATATTTGTAACTCATTTACAAAAAACGAGTAATGCTAGTGTTAAGAATGAAAAAGTTAATATATTCCAGGGGATTTCAGAGGATATAAGTAAAATAAGATACACCCCCCACCTATTATTGTTTAAAGCAGACTTAGAAGAACATTACAAAATCGGTACAATTTCAAGATCTTATGGTGCAATGGCCAGGTTTTTCACATGGTACACCAAAAAACATAACAAAAAAGTTCCCAACCCTTTTCATCTGGTGGGATTTAAAAATGCTAACCTCGATGTAAAACACATAGAAGCAATCCCGGAGGAAATTGTAGAGATCATTAATGATAATCTTAAACGACTTAGTCCTATGCACCAGAATGCTTGGATTATACTAATGAACACGGGGATGAGGGCTTCAGATTTAATTAATCTAAAGTGTGATGGGCTTTACTGGAATGAAAAAAATGAACAATGGCAATTAAAGTATATTCCTATTAAACAAGAGAAAGAAAAACGTATCAAACAAGAGGATATATATCATGAAGTATATGCAACTCCTGCATTAAGAGCTGCTTTTAATAGTCAATTGCAAGCTACCGAAGAGATTAGAAAAGCTTCCGGTTTTGAAACTTTGTTTATCCATAAATTTAACGGCATTAAAATTATGGCTAGGGATTCTTTATCTTATGCTGTAAATAGAATTTTAACTCAAATAGGGGTAGATTTTCGATTTTCAAATCATATGTGTAGAAAAAGCTTGATTGTAACCTTGCTAACAGAGGGCCTTTCTGTTGAAGAAATCTCGAAAGTCACAGGCAATACACCAGAAACAATTCTTCATTCATACTTTGGGTTAGAAGAAAAGAAAATTGCTGAAATGGAAACAGCTTTTTTTGATGAAGCTTTTACTCACCTATTTAAACCCAAATTTGGCGATTCATTATCTGAACAAGAATTAGAAGCAATACGAATGGAAATTAAACGAGGTTCTCGTAAAGCCCCTGATGGAAATGGTTACTGTGGTAAACACGTCGTTTTCGGACCTTGTATTAAAAGTAGATGTATAGGTTGTAGAATGCTTGTGACAGCCCCTGAGCAAATCCCTCACTATAGAGAATTACTTGCTGAACATGAGAACTATATCTCCAATTTGGAAAAACAATTTGACCTAATGGGGATTAAAAAGAAAGAATATCTAACATATCGAGATTTCCAAAGTGAACTGGATTATCTTGAATTGATTAAAGATGGTTTGAATCAATTAATCAAGTTTGTAGAGGAGAAGATCCCAGAGCATGAACACAAAAAATATCTTAACTAATCAAAATGATTTAGATGATTCTGTAGAGAACCCTTTGGTCATACCTTCCGTGATCGATGAAGACTACCTTAAGGAAGCTAAAAAATCAACAATATTATTTGGGGATTTTAAATTTGAAGATGATGTTTGGTTTTTTCATAAACTAATGGGAGAAAGAATTGATAAACAAGCTTTTATGATTTACTTTAACCAGACACCCGAGAAGCACAAAGAACTTGTAAAGTTTTACGCGATGTTTGCAGATCAGGAAGTTAGTACTAGAAATCAAGTAATTTCATTTTTAAACCACTTCTTTAAATATCTAGATTTAGTTGATTCTAACTGTTTAATTAGTGGGATAACACCTGAAATTATAAATAACTTTAAGAGGTACTTAACAATAACAAATTTGAGCAAAACTTCTAAGAATCATGCTTGGGTGAGTGTGAAATCTTTTTTTAAAGTTATGGCTGGGGTTTCAGGTGTACCTTTTATAACTATAGCTAGAAGGGACAACCCTTTTACAATAAACAAAAAAGAAAGAAAACAGAATAGAAGAAAGCCGATAGCCACTGAAGACATAGAGGAATTGGACAATTTAATGTTTGATAGATCTAATGATATTCCACTTGTTGTTAGGGTGCACTACTGGACAATGAGGTTATTTCCCAACCGTGTTAATGAAGTGAGTGGTATGAAGCTTGATTGTTTAACACCACACTTTAATCATTATATCCTACTAATACCATCGTGGAAAACAAATGGAGGGCATAGAGTTCCAGAAACTAAAGCAATTACTGTAGGATATCATGGAATCACAAAAATATATATCGACATGATTAAAGAGTTGCAAGAGCAAACAAAAGCCCTTCACCCGTATATAAATGAAAAAGTTGATGAGAGGGGGATAGATTTAACTAACTATTTATTCTTATATGGTGTAGGTTTCGGATTAAAAACAGATTCAACTGGAAAAATTAAAGTTAGAAGACAAGTGAAAACAGTTCCTCGTCTATATGCGAGTTGGAAAGCAAACGAAATCTTAAAACAAGCTTGTGAGCACTTGGGAATTAAGGATCACATAACAACACACCGTTTTCGACATAATAGTGTTACTTCTCGTTCTAAGTTTGGTTTTACAGATGAACAAACAATGCATCGAACAAAGCATAAAAGTAAAACGATGTTGAGGAATTACGAACATATAGATGAAAACTATACTAAGTCCGTGCATAATACGGTTACAAAAGAGCTGAACCCAATTGATTCGTCACCAGTGTTATTCAAAGGAACAATAATAAACATGAAAAATCAATTTACTGAGAAAGCTTTAAAACAAAAAGGAATCGCTCCTTATCTTGTTGGAAGATTGAAGAAACCAGGACAAACTGTAGGGGTGTGCAGTCAAACTGCTGTGGATCAATGTGCTCCTGATGGAACTCCTATTAAATATGAATGCTATGCTTGTAATTGGTTTGTTCCTTTAGCAGATAAGTACGGAGATTACAAGGAGGATTATGAGTATTGGAAAGAGCGGAGTGAAAAAGCGAGAGGTAACTCCGAGTTAGCTGCGACTTATGAAAATGCCGTCCGTAACATGGCTCTTTTAGAACGTGTGATTAATATATGTGATCATGGCATAGAAAAGTATAAACAACAAGTAGTCGAAGGGATAGAACATGAAACAGTATATGATTGGAAATAACATAGGGGAGGAATTTTATGGGGTATAACCAAGGCGTGAAAAAGTATCAAAAAGAGAAGCATAAAGAAACCCTTCAACTGGTCATGGATGCAGTTGAGGCTATTAGAATGAGTAATCCTCATACTCCTATAACTCGAAAACTGCTATTAAATATGCTAAAAGATGACGATACTGGGATTCCTATGGTTGCACCGGCCACTTTGTATAAAGATGAATATCTTAAAATATGGAATCCTTCAAAATGGGAAGAAAAAAATAAAAATCATGAGTTAGAACAGATTGAAGAGCATGGAAAAGAAATTGAAGAATTGACTAAAGAAGTTATAAATCTTCGAAAAATAATTAAGAAAAATGAAGCAAAAATAGAAAAGAAGGATGAAAAAATTGAACAATTATTATCACGGATTGAGGTAATGAAAACAGAACGCAGAGAAAATGAGGATACAATAGAAAAACTTGAAGGGTTATTAATAGCATGCGATGAAATCCTTGCTATAAAAAAATTATCAGTATCTGGAATAGCGTCTAATTTAAAAGAAGGAATTACTTTAATGAAGGAAAAAAGTAGATAGAGCTAAACTAATATTTCCATCCATCAAACAATATATCCTTCTCAATTATTTTCTTAGTAAGCACAATAAATATTTTGACAATAAATGAATCAATCGCTTTATTTTTAACCTATATTTGAGTAGGAACTATGTGGATACAAAGAGAGTTCAATATTCCTCTAAGGTAGTGTGTTTCTTGAGGTCACCACATGCTAGACTTCTAATTTTGGTATTGCTATAATTATAAGTAAAATTGAGCTTAGATTCGTTGTGAATCTGGCCTTATTAGATTGAATACTAAAATATAGACACACGCGACTATCGAATGTATTGATAGTCGCGTATTGTATGAATGGTGGTATTAATGCCACTTTTAGTCTAGTGTTCCTTCAAATTAGTATTAGAAATCTGGAGAGGAGATACAGATGAATCCAGTTGAAATTGAAGAAGCAGTCTCCGAGTTGATATCCCAGCCTTTTGATAAGGAGGATTTTCCCTTTGTCTTTCTGCGGGCATTTGGAAACAAAGAGACAACAATCAAACGCTTGCGCTCAGGGGAAACGAATAAATCCGATCTGGGCGGAGTTCTACAGACTAACAACATACATATTGCGGTTGCCCCACTTGGTGAAGTAACGAAGACCCTTTCTAATCTAAAAGAAAGCCGAGCAACGACCAAGTCAAAAGCGCGTTATATCCTCGCTACAGACGGTGAATATATAGAATCAGAGGAACTGGAGTCCGGAGAAACAATTGTTTGTGCTTATGAGGATTTACCAGATCATTTTGGCTTTTTTCTCCCGCTTGCTGGTATCACGACCGTAAAGCAGGTACGTGACAGTTCTTTCGATATAAGAGCAACAAGTCGGTTGAATAGGTTATATGTTGAGTTATTAAAATACAACCCAGAATGGGGAACTACCGAACGGCGCACCGAAATGAACCACTTCATGGCTCGGTTGATTTTCTGCTTCTTTGCCGAAGACACAGGTATTTTTAGAAGGAGTGGTATGTTTACTGAAACCATCGAGCAGATGAGTGCGAGTGATGCCTCAAACATGCATGAGGTAATCAGTGAAATTTTCCGTGCTATGAGTACAAAAATTCCAAACCGTAAGGCAGAAAAACTACCACGTTGGGCGGACAGATTCCCATTCGTGAACGGAGGACTCTTCACTGGCGGTACCGAAGTGCCTAGATTTAGCAAAATCGCAAGGTCCTACCTTCTGCACATCGGTAATCTCGATTGGACTAAAATCAATCCTGACATCTTCGGTTCTATGATTCAGGCAGTTGCTGACGAGGACGAACGTGGTATGATCGGAATGCACTACACGAGTGTGCCAAATATCTTGAAGGTACTTAATCCACTGTTTTTGGATGATCTGCATGAGCAGCTTGAAATAGCTGGTGACAACCCTCGAATGTTACTTAATTTACGTAAGCGTTTATCGAAAATTCGGGTATTTGATCCAGCTTGCGGATCAGGTAACTTCCTGGTAATCGCCTACAAGAAGATGAGGGAAATTGAAAACACGATTAACGAGCGACGAGATGAAGAAGGTCGTAAGAGTGACATTCCACTTACCAATTTTCGCGGCATCGAGCTACGTCACTTTTCAGCCGAAATTGCTCGTTTGGCCCTCATAATTGCTGAATTCCAGTGTGACGTTCTTTATCGTGGAATGACGCTAGCTATTTCTGAGTTTTTGCCATTATCAAAGAAAAACTGGATCACATGTGGTAATGCGCTTCGGTTGGATTGGCTTAGTATTTGTCCACCAACAGGAACAAATGTGAAGCACCATGCCGACGACCTTTTTAGCACCCCATTGGATCAAGTGGAAATAGACTTCGAAAATGAGGGTGGGGAGACATATATTTGTGGAAATCCTCCTTATAGAGGGAGTCAATGGCAATCAGAGGAACAGAAAGAGGATCTTCGTTTAATATTCGCCGGAAGAACTAAAAACTGGAAGTCATTAGATTACGTTTCCGGTTGGTTTTTGAAAGCAACGGATTATGGTATGAATACTCCGACAGTTTCAGCATTTGTGGCCACTAATTCAATATCTCAAGGGAGACAAGTGAAAAACTTGTGGTCGTTGATCTTTGATTCTGGACAACAAATTGCTTTCGCTCATACATCGTTTAAGTGGGCCAACCTCGCAAGTAAGAATGCTGGGGTAACAGTGGTTATCGTAGGTATTTCTAACAAGCCAGTTAAAAACCGGAAAGTTTACAGTGAAACTCCAGATGGTGGAGTTATTGCAAAATCTACTGGGCACATCAACGCTTACCTTGTACCAGGCTCGAACACGATAGTTGGTACACGGAGTAAGCCGTTAAGCGAGATTAACGAAATGACCTTCGGTAACATGCCTAACGATGGTGGTGGCTTGTTATTAGACCTTGAAGAAGCCGAGAGAGCTATACAAATGCATAATGTCCCGGCTCATTTTATTCGCCCATTTTTCGGATCGCAGGAATATATTCGAGGTCGAGAACGAAGATGTATATGGGTTAAGGAAAGTGATAGTGAGGAGGCGATCGCAAATGAGTGGCTATTCTCACGATTTGAGAGCGTTCGGAAGAAGCGAGAGAACTCTAACAGAAAAGCCACACAAGATCTTGCTAGTTTCCCTTATCGTTTTGGCGAGGTACGTCAAAGCGGAGACGAGCAGATTATAGTTGTCCCTGGGGTGAGCTCAGAGGATCGGTCATATTTACCAGTTGGATTACTCCCATCCGGCAGTATAGTTAGTAACAAGAATTTTGCCTTACTGGATGCGCCACTCTGGAACCTCGCCCTGATAGCTTCACGCATGCACTGGGTATGGATAGGTGCTGTCTGTGTTAGGTTAGAAATGCGATTCTCCTATTCCAACACACTCGGGTGGAACACATTTCCTGTTCCTGCATTGACCGAAAAAAACAAAGCAGATCTGACCCGTTGCGCAGAGGACATACTACTCGCTCGTGAAGCGCACTTCCCGAAAACGATCGCCGATCTCTATGATTCCGAGAAAATGCCTGAGGATTTGCGTCAGGCACACGAGCGGAATGATGAGGTGTTGGAGCGCATTTTTATAGGCCGTCGTTTCCTTAACGACACAGAGCGATTGGAGAAAATGTTTGATCTTTATACCAAAATGACAAATTCAACTAATACAAGAAAAACAAAGGGGAGGAAGACGCATGACCAACGGAAATAAATCAAACACTTCAATTTCTGTGTCCTATGCCCGTAACCAAAGTTCCACTAAGACCAATGAGTTGGGTATGCGACCAATGCAGGAACGAGCGTATGAGCGTAGAGGTGAGCAGTACTTACTTATAAAGTCGCCGCCCGCATCCGGGAAGAGTAGAGCACTGATGTTTATTGCCCTTGACAAGCTATATAACCAAGGGCTTAAGCAGGCAATAATAGTGGTGCCAGAAAAGTCGATTGGTGCCAGTTTCAATGATGAACCCTTAGGCCAATTTGGGTTTTGGGCCGATTGGAGAGTGAAGCCGAAATGGAACTTATGTAACGCGCCCGGTACTGATAATGGGGGGAAGGTTGGTTCTGTAGAAGCTTTTCTTGATAGTGACGACGAAGTATTGATTTGTACTCACGCTACCTTCCGGTTTTCAGTTGATAAATTAGGGGTTGAAGCGTTCGATAATAGGTTAATTGCCGTGGATGAAATTCATCACGTTTCGGCTAACCCCGACAACAAACTCGGCCTTCATCTTGGGGAGTTCATCTCTCGTGATCGGGTCCATATTGTGGCTATGACCGGTTCATACTTCAGAGGTGACGCTGAGGCAGTGTTGGCTCCTCAGGACGAGTCTAAGTTCGATACTGTTACCTATACTTATTATGAGCAACTCAACGGCTACGAGTACCTTAAGCAACTAGATGTTGGCTATTTTTTTTATAAGAATTCATATATAGATGACATCCTTAAAGTGCTAGATCCGCTTGAAAAGACTATCATCCACATACCGAACGTTAATTCGCGTGAAAGCACGAAGAACAAGATTAAGGAAGTCGAACACATTATTGAAGAACTAGGTGAATGGCAGGGAACTGATCCTTCTACTGGCTTTCAGCTAGTAAAGATGTCTTCTGGCAGAATTCTTCGAATTGCCGACCTGGTTGATGATGACCAGACGAAGCGCGACCGTGTATCCACTGCATTAAAAGATCCTTCAAATAAAAACAACCGTGACTATGTAGACATCATCATTGCGCTTGGAATGGCAAAGGAAGGATTTGACTGGATTTGGTGTGAGCACGCGCTTACGGTCGGTTATCGTGCTAGTCTCACAGAGATTGTTCAAATAATTGGTCGTGCTACTCGTGATGCTCCAGGTAAAACCCGTGCCCGTTTCACTAATCTGATTGCGGAACTGGACGCTTCTGAGCAGGCTGTTACAGAGGCAGTTAACGATACACTGAAGGCTATTACTGCTAGCTTGCTGATGGAGTCAGTACTTGCTCCACGGTTTGAGTTTAAGTCTAAGAGTACAACAAGTGGTCCGGAGCCTGGGGTTGACTATGGGGCTACTGGTTATGACCCGGAAAAGTGTAATGTGGGCTTCAACCATGATACAGGTCAATTAGAAATCGAGATAAATGGGCTCTCCGAGCCTAAGAGCGAGGAAGCTGTGCGTATTTGTCGTGAAGACTTGAACGAAGTTATTGCGACATTCGTTCAAGACAAAACAACAATTGAGCGAGGCTTATTTGACTACGAAGTAGTTCCTGAGGAATTGACCCAGGTTAGAATGGGCAAAATAATCAATGAAAAGTACCCTAACCTAGACGCAGAGGATCACGAAGCAGTACGCCAGCAAGCCATCGCTGCTCTTAACCTTACTCAGCAGGCTAAACAGACTGCACAAGGAGGCTCTACAGGTGGTAGTAATGATCCTCACTCCAACACTGCTCTCGTAGATGGTGTGCGTAAATTTATAATGGATGTGCGTGAATTGGACATTGATCTTATTGATAGAATCAATCCATTTAGTGAGGCGTATGCCATTCTTTCCAAATCTATAAATGAGGACAGCTTAAAAAAGGTTTCGGAAGTGATTACTGCTAAACGTGTAAGTATTTCTTACGAAGAGGCTAGAGCGCTAGCTGAGAGAGCTCTTCAATTCAAAAAGGAAATTGGACGATTACCCGATATTAACGCCCAAGATCCATGGGAAAAACGCATGGCCGAAGGTGTTGCAGCCTTAAGACGCTACCGAGCGAAACAGACGGTAGAAAATGGCGCTGGAGGGAATAGAAATGACTAGGCTTTCTGATGATGATTTACTAGATGAACTTGGTGTTGAGAAGGAGAAAGTGAAGACAAACTCATACTCGTCGCGCGAAGAACACATCATTGCTGGTTTTAAGGAGATTCAGGGATTTGTCGAGAGATACGAACGTCTTCCTCAACATGGAGAAGTAGATGAAGTATTTGAAAGAATGTACGCCGTGCGACTCGATAGCTTGCGAGCACAGGAAGAATGTAGAGCTCTTCTTTCTTCACTCGATTATCAAGGTCTATTGAACAAAAATGAAGTTTCAACAACAGATTCAAAAGAAACAATGGATGACGATGATTTGCTTTCCGAACTTGAAGATAGGGATAACAATTCCGATATCGATATCTCAGAATTAAACCATGTACGTTCCCAAACTGAAATAAAGGCGGCGGAGGAAATCGCTAAAAGGGAGAAGTGTAGTGAGTTCAGTCGCTTCCAACCATTGTTTGATAAAGCTGAGTATGAACTCAGTACAGGGGTGCGACAAGCAAGGCCATTTGGTAAGGATACAAGTGTAAATACTGGTAACTTCTTCATTTTAGGTGGCCAACTTGTGTACGTGGCTGAGAAGGGGGAAGAATTTAAAGCACCAAATGGGCAACCTGATGCTCGACTAAGGGTTATCTATTCCAATGGGACCGAGAATAACCTCCTCCTTAGGTCTTTGCAGCGCGCCCTGTACAAAGATGAGGTTGGGCGCCGTTTGACAGATCCTGATTTAGGTTCATTTTTCAGCGCAACCTGGGATGAAGAAGATATTGAGAGTGGTACAATCTATGTCTTACGAAGTTTTTCCAATCATCCCTTCGTTATTGAGCACAGGGAACTAATTCACAAGATCGGAGTTACGGGTGGAAAATTAGAAACCCGTATAGCCAATGCAAAAAACGATGCCACATATCTTATGGCTGATGTCGAAGTCATTGCTACCTACAAATTGGCCGGGATCAAACGGACAAAGCTTGAGGGCATATTACACCGTATCTTTACCCCAGCTCATATAGACCTCACCATCCTTGATCGCTTTGGCCACCCTGTACACCCTAAGGAATGGTTTCTCGTGCCGATACATGTAATTGATGAAGCAGTAGAGCGTATTATGGATGGTTCTATTACTAACGTGGTATATGATCCCAAAACGGCCAGTCTGGTACACCTTGCTTAATTTTTAATGGGATAAATAAAAGAATAAAATGAACCAATAATATGAGAAAACCACCTCCAGAATTGCATGTGAAATGATCTGCATTTAGAGGTGGTTTTCTCATGGAATGTTATAGGTCAAAAATCGTTCAATGATACGACGAACCATATTAAACTCACCTTAAAGTACATAGAATTTAGTTATAACCCATTGATCTAATCAGTGGAATTTCGAGTTCAATTTGAAGAAATGATTGAAAGGAACTTTAGAATGTAAATCAACTCAGTGGGAATGATTGTTTAATTGAGGAGATTCAATATGTTGCTCAGAATCTCCCATGAAGACGAATATCATTGGAACCATATCCTAATTGTCTTAGTGCTTTAGATGAATGTACCTATCATTTATCAATATTTTCTTCTATTTGGTCTTGTTTTCAACATATATCCTGATTTTATTGTCTTATGTAATTCATCTTTGGGTTTACTTTTAATTACACTAACTACATACTCTCTTTCGATTTCTACAAAGTACTGTTCATGAGCCTTTTCTATCACCCTCTTTATGCTGTTAGTTATGGCATATTGTTTGATTATCCATTTATCTAGAGTATCCACTTCATACTCCTCCACCAATTTCAAATAATGTTGGAGTCGTTCTACTTCCTTTTGTGCTCTTTCTACAGTAATTAGTTTCGACACAGTTACTCCTCCTTTCAAAGGGTATTCTACGTCAAAAGAAAAATGTCCTTTTATTCCTTGAGGATATAAATAATTTTTTCGACAGCCTTTTCAAATGTATCAGTACATAAGCGAAAGCAATCTTGTGTGTATAGCTTATCAAATAACAGCAATAGTACTATACCTATCCTTAATTCAAGGTGAACAGGTACCCATCACTTTTAGTTTCTTAATTAACAAAGTAGGGGCATAAAGAGTATAGTTATATAATATCTATGAAAGAGAGAGGCAATTATAGTTCTTGATTGTGTATGTAAACAATAAAAAAGGGTGAGAAATGTCGTGAATTTATATAAAAATGAACCACAAAATGAGCAAGAAGTAGAAAGTGCCATTGAAGAAGGTAGAAAACTATAAAACAAAAAAACAGGCTACCACTTTCCGGTTGGAAAAAATGGCAGCCAAAGAAGTTGTTTTGTTTCTATCTCAAATGACTGGATCGGTCTCCAATGAGATATTCATTATTGAGGCCAAACCGTACCAAACCAGACCACACCACACCACGCCATACCGTATCGCACCGCACCAGACCACACCGCATAAATTTATTGTTACTTAATCATCCCAAACATTATCCCTCCATCCAGGATTAATAATTCCATCTTGTAATGCTCTATCAATCATACCCTGATGTCTTATGTCAGCACGAAGTACATGACACCTTCGACACAATGTACGTAAGTTCTTCATTTTGTTCGTACCCATCAAGCCAGATTTCTTATGGTCTATATGACAGGAATTGAGGTCTACACTCTCCAAACACTTAGTGCATTTTCCGCCGTCCCTATTCCATATCTTTTTTCTTACATCTCTCCATAACTCTGAATCTAATCTGTTTTTAGGCAATCTTCTCACCAATATAGGAAAATTTCTTTATAGAAAATTTCCCAAAGCCAATACTTCTACCATCACCAAAGCCTGAAAACTTCCCTGCATCAATAAAGATTTGCTCCATATGCTCTTTGCCTACAATTGTATTATCAAATTGAATTCTGAATTTACCAGACCAACCAGGGTTTAAACAAACTCTGTACCTTATATTTTTGCTTCCCCTACTATTTTTATTTGTTACTCCTCGAACATCTAAAAAAACATCATCTAATTCTGATTTTGATAAAATGTCTTTCGGTAGGTTTCTGTTTAACAAAATCTTTTCATCAAGTATTTCTAGAGTAGCTGCTACATCTTTTTGGTATGTCCCTTTTCCCTTGCGAAGCATTTTTGCGCCATTAAGCGCACAAGCAAATGCATACGAAAAAGGTAAATAAAACTGACCTGACTCTGTAACTTTTACAGAACTCTTCCACTCTTCTGGATTATTACCTGCAGACCCTTTCATTTCAGGCCTTTTTAAAGACAATGCCTCTACAGTAAAACTATTATATAGAAGTGGTTTTATCCCTTCAAATTCTACCTCAGCCAATACAATAGCCATGTATAATACCTCCTATTATTTGTTTACTATAGTCATCATTATAGCCAATTTTTTGATTTGAATACTATAGTCTGTGGACTATAAGTCACATTTTTTGAACAATCAAAGTATTAAGTAACTATTATAGAAGGTGACTATTACTTGAAATTAGAGGAAGTAATTGGAGATGTACTAAAGCGATATAGAAAAAGTGCTGGTTTATCTCAAGAAGAATTAGCTTTAAGATGTGACTTAGATCGAACATACATATCATTGTTAGAGAGAGGGAAGAGAAGGGCTACGGTGCATACAATTTTTACTATTTGCGATCAACTAAAAGTCAAGCCAAGTAATTTTATTACTGAAGTAGAAGGTATATTATTAAAGAATGAAGAAATATAATCATTGTATTACGCTGCCAAATTTTTGGCGGCGTGATTTTTGTTAGAAGGACTTTTACAAATTTCAGCGAAATTAAAAATTTAGGTATCCTCAGTTTTGGGGTGGACTTCTATATTTGTTAATGCTTTAAAATTTATTTTGGAGGGGTGTTCGTGAAATATCTGGTTTTAGATTCAAACATTTATATTAATATGATAATAAATAGAGATACGAGTGTGAATGCTAATACGCATAAAGTATTGTTTGACATGTTAGCGGATAATGTCGAAGTTAAACTGGTAGTTCCTGAGATAGTATTGAGTGAGGTTAATAGGAATACAAAGAATTATATGCGTGATTTAATAAGAGACCTAGATGAAGTCATTGAAAAAATGAAAGGGATAAATTGGTTGAATGTTGAAAACAGCAAATATGATGGAAGATACTTCGAAGAATTTGTGAAAGAACTAAAGAGGAAAAAGGAAGTTCTTAAAGATAAAAAAGATATAATTGAGAAAACCCAAGGTAAAAAAATTAAATCTTTAATGAATAGAACAGACAACCTTCATATTGTTGCTGATGATCCAATTATTTCTCAAGCAATGAAAAGGAAAATTTTTAAGGCTGCGCCATGTCATATAAAAGAAGAGTATGGTGATGCGGTAGTATATGAGTCAATTAAACAAATGAAACGATTAGTTGATGTTTGGAGTGACGAAGATCAGGTTTACTTTATTACTAACAATTATACAGATTTTAGTGCTCCCGATGATAAAACTAAACTCCATCCTCAATTACAAATGGAGTTTATAGGTGAGTATGATATGGAACTAAATTATTCTATATTCTTACTTAAAACTTTGAAAGAGAATTTCTCCCAGGAGATAATAACATCTGATCAAGTAAATGAAGAATACTATGAACATATGGCTACACATGAGCCTGCATTTTAAACAAATTATTGAATAATCTCGAACTCAAATATTCAGCTATTGGGTGTCGGGGGTGGAATAATAAGTAAATTAATAGACCGCAAAATGTGCAAAGTTTTATACAAAACTCTTATTTTGAAGTCTGTTTTAATATGCAAAAAACCATACTGCCATTTCATACATACCAAACACATCTAAAGAAGGATTAGTGTCTTATTTTATTGAAAATAAGAGGTTAATCAAGATTATAATTAATTCCATATTTTGATAAGATAGTAGGAGCAGTATCATACATGGAGGTATTACATGGTTAGTGAACGGACGTTACATGTTTTCTACGATTTGTTGACTGAATATAGCACTCTAAACAAAATTGAAACATTATTTGAAAGTGAAGGGATATATCAACAAAATGAATACACTAGCAAAATGAGTGGGAGTAGAAGGTCACTTGCGGATACATACGTTGCATCTTTAAACTTAATGAACCCCAATGACTTACGAAAACTTTTTAACGTTTTTGAGATGTTCTTTATTGAAGTAGGTATTCACCATAATGTTTGGGGAGATAAAAGGTTGGATCAGTTTTTTAAATTACTTGAACGTGATGGATATTTATTTTCTGGTGACAAAATTAAATATATCAATTCTACATTCATTCCAAGTGAAATAGAAGAGTACACAAATCAATATAGCATCGAGCATGTGGAGACGGATTGGCAACGTGCTCTAAATCAATCAAAGTCAGATCCTGAAGACGCAATTACATCTACATTATCCATGATTGAGAGCACTTTGAAATGGATACTTGATGAGAAAGGTGAGGAGTACAAAAAGGGAGATAGTTTAAGTCAATTGTATAAACAGGTCTCTCATATATTGAACATGGCTCCCGATCAACACAGTGAAGGCATATTTAAGAAAATCCTTGGCTCAATAAATGGGGTTGTCACGGGACTTGGTTCCTTACGAAATGAGTTTAGCGATTCACACGGTAAAGGTATTAAGAATGCAAAACCTAGTGAGAGACATGCTAAGTTTGCTATTAATTTGAGCGGAACCATGTGCATTTATTTGATAGAGAGTTTTCAAAAAGAGTAAGTGTTAAAAATCCAAAAAATAACATTTGGGTGATATAATGGTATCATTGACTTGGAGGTGTTATGAGTGAATGAGAAAATCTCAATTCCTACTGATAGCGAAGGATATTACTCGTTAGAGTGTCCCTATTGTGGAGAGAGGTTCAAGTCTTTAGGGGGAGACATAGACTCTGAAGACACTTTAGAACTTTTCTGTCCATCTTGTGGTTTGGTTGACGAAAGCAATAGTTTTGTATCTCAAGACGTAATTGAACATGCTCAAACACTTGCAATAAATCATCTGAAACAACAATTGAACAAGACATTTAAAAACACCAATAGAAACATGAAAGGCTCTGGAATCAGCTTTGACTTCAAAGAAATGAAAGAGGAGCAGCCCAAAGAACTGAAAGAAGATGAACAGTTAGATCAGATTGAACTTCATTGTTGCGAAAAGACCATCAAGGTACATGCAGACCAAACAAGAGAAACAATCTATTGTCCATTTTGCGGGGTGAACTAAAGTGAATGAGGCATTGACAGAAAAAGAGTTTCAGAAACTTTCATTGAGTTTTAGGAGAGTGGCGAGTAGGTTCTTGAATTGTAACTTTCAAGATTACAATGAAAACCTGAAAAGGTTCCTTCTCTTTATTGAAGAATCACCGACAATAAATGATTTTATTCAAGAGAATAACGTGGAGGAATTTGACATCGAGAAAGAAATTCAAGAAAAAGGTTACCATGACCGATACCAATTGCCAATTCGAGAGTCAGAAGAAATTGCTTTCATTTATCAAATGTTGAAGTACATTTCAGACAATCAACTCGATATTCTCAGCATTGCATATGGTTATGGTAGTTCAAATAAACTTCAGGACCATATGGAAGGCTTCAATAATCAAGTTGTTCAACCTCTGGTTGACCACATAGTGAATTATTTAGGGGAGATGAAAATAGACATGGGACTTGATAAGAAATCAGGAACACATTTCACCTTCAATCGTGACTTCAAAGGTCAATTCAACCATGCTGAAGGTCAAGGTCAAGTAACCGCTCATCAAAACTATAATGAGGGAAACATTGAGGGTTTAAAGGAAGTAGCTGAAAAATTTGTTAAGGAACTTCAAAAGGATGAAACTATTCCAATTGAAGAAAAAGAGGAAGCAGTTGAATTTTTGGAAGCAGCAGTTCAAGAAGCAGAAAGTGAAAAGCCTAAAAAAGCAATTTTGAAAACTGCTATGGGAAAAGTTAGAGGAATCAATGAGATAGCAACCACTGGTACAACTCTTTTTAATTTGGGAAGTGAATTAGCTGATACTTTGGGTGGGTTCGTTGGATAACTTGGAGGAGGGACTTGTTGTTTTCAAGTTCTTTTTGTTTAGACTAAGAACATAGATTCTTATGTGTGACACTCCCTAGATTGTTTCATTGTGACGAAGCTCATGCTATCTAAAGTAGAAACGTTGATTTTCAAAAAGCTGGCGTTAAAAAGGTAAATAGTTAAATGACAGACAGTAAAACATAACAAGTGTTTGTAAAAACTATGTCATATTTTACTAAGTAGTTCAGTTTTGGAGTACAATATTGCAATTTGTACCCCTAATTGAACTACTTTTTTGTGTGAAAATGTAGTCGAAATTGTAGGGTAAACTGCATGTAAATTTGCATCACTAATTATGTGATTTAGAGGGTTTTTGGTAATAATATGGTAAAATGAATTAAAGATCGTTATTCAACTAAACCAGCTAATAGTTTGTCAACATTTTTCAATAAAAAACTGAAAAAAGACATGATAAAATAAAAAAGAACATGCCAAATAACCTTCCATTAAAACTATATTGGAAGGTTTTGTTCTATATAGGCAGATATAGTTATCAAGCTATTTCTTGGAAGTTAGTTCTGCTTTTTAAAAGAGCATAGATCCAATGTAAAAGCTTATTAACACAAGCGATGACTGCTACTCTAAAAGGTTTACCTTCGTTTCGTTTCTTATCGTAAAATTCTCTCAATTTCTTATTTCTAGGGAGTATTTCATCGGTTGTTTTCTTTTTCCGTTTGTCTCTAATCGCACAACAGACAGCCAGATATAAAGCGTGCCTTAAGCGACTAGAACCTCTTTTAGTAATGCGATTATTACTGGCTGTAAAGCGACCTGATTCAAACACACTTGGATCAACACCGGCAAAAGCCACAAGCTTTTTAGGGTGATTAAATCGATCTATTTCCCCAATTTCAGAAATAATCGTGGCAGCGATCTTTTCTCCGATACCAGGGATAGATTTAATAATCTTATATTCTTCAATTTCTTTAGCTAGAGTATCTATCTCTGCATCTAACTTTGATAGATGCTCTTTAAATTGAAGAAGCATATCAATATACATTCCCATACTTAATAGGTGACTTTGATACAGTGTCTTTTTAAAAGGATTACGAGCAGCTGCTGCTTTCAGAGTTTGTGCTTTTTCATAAGCCCACTTTTCAGAACGACTTGTACATAAATCAGCTATTCGATTTGCCAGTCTGTCTTCACTAGTCCTTAAAATATCTTCCGAGGACTTATATTCTTTGAGGATCCGTAAAGAAACAAAAGAATATAGCTCACCAAAAACCCCTTTGTATTCAGGAAATACTTGTTCCAATACAGCTTGGAACTGTAACTTTGTTTGAATAAAGTTCCCAGTAATATTTTCATGTTGCCGAGTTAAATTACGAAGGTTTAAAAGTTGAACTCCTCGCTTTTTATAAGGCTCTAAATCTTCCTTATAGTAAAGTTCACAAAGAAGATAAGCATCAACTGCATCAGTTTTCACCTTTCGTAAATTAGAGCTTTTCGCTCTAAAAGAAACCAATGGATTTACAATGATTAATAAATAATTATGCTCCTCCAGAAATTGAACAACAGGCGCATGATAATGTCCCGTTGCCTCCAAAACAATTGCTGGATCTTGACCCGTAACTTCCTTTAAATGCTTTAAAAATTCGTGAAGCGTCGTTAAACCATCTCGCGTGTGGTCTACTTTAAAATTCTTACGATATGGCTTTTTCTTGTCCAAGAATGCTTGGACCTGACTTTCCCCTTTAGATACATCCAGACCTACGACTGGATTCATTCGAATTCTCCTCCTCAAAAAATATTGCCGGTGCCCCTAATCCTCCTTGTAATGTCACAGGTTCGCTTGTTAAACGGGATCTAGGGTCCCAACCAGCTAAATCATGTTTTTACAAGTAGGGGGTGAACTGTTTAGTTTACGGGGTCAAACCCCACGGGCAGAGACGTTCTACCCCGGCTACTGTTATAATAGATCCATATAAAAAATGGTCAACCAGTAAAAACTGGTTAACCTTATATTACGAACGCGGCAGAAGAGTTGAACAATAAGGAAAATTATGAAGGAGAAATTATTGTGATTATTTAAAGCAACAACCTATTGAGATATTAAATGATGTTGATGGTGTGATCGTAAGAGAGTTAGGGAGCGGAACAAGGACAGATCAATGGCACGATGATCAAAGTTATACATTAGCTTATGAGGAATTTGAGATATTTGAATATACTGATACGAGAATAAAACGAATACATTACGTTTAGAAGGAAAATATCCTCTTTTGTCGAATTATTAGATGAAATAGGGGGTGTGAAATTTGACTGTTGGTGAAGTATTAATAAGTATATTATCTGGTTTGGGTGGCGGAGCTTTACTACATACCTTCAAGGAGTTATGGGCAACAGAGAAAAATAAAAATGGAGCTAAATGGATTGCTAAAATATCTCTATTGGATGAATTAGAAAAGAATTATGAAATTTATGAACGGGAGGATGCTCACGGTAACTCTTTAATAAATATACTCGAAAAAGAGAAGCTTAATGTTCAATATGGTTTTAATGAATCAACGCGCCCCTTTACAACTAAAAACTGGGATGAAATAAAGATGGCGGTTGCAGAAAGACACCCAGAATTAGCTGATGATATTTACTATTTTTATTCAAGGTACAAAGAATTAATAGATAAAGGTGAAGTCCAAGAGATAGACAAAAAATTGTTCGAGGGTTTTAGTAAAAAACACGAAAAGTTAATTAAACAATTAAAGAAATAGCATCCCAAAAAGGGGTGCTTTCTTCATATTTGCTTACAGAGCATCCAAAAGCGAGCCAACCACCTCACATTATCTAGGAGATTTGTTATATAGAGAAGGAATACATCTTTTTTTATCGAAGTAAATCGAGAAAGGAGATGGGGATTGTGGCATTTATTTATAATCGAGATGAATGGAGTAAAAGAATCAGAAATAGAAGTGATATGTCAGGATATTTAATTCACCTAACTAAGGAGTATGATGGCAACACTGGTATGAATAACTTAATTAAGATATTAGAAGATAAAACCTTATATCAAAGTGATCCAAGAGAAGGATTTATAATAGGGAATCAAGGTGCTGTTTGTTTTCAAGATGTTCCTGTATACGGGGCATCTCAAAATAGCTTTTATGAACAGAACTTAAGAGAGTTACATACTGGAATGAAAGTAAGGTATAAGCCTATAGGGATAGCATTTAGGAAAGAATATGTTTTTAATAAAGGTGGAAGACCGGTGATTTATGAAAGAAAAGAAAAGGCCAAGTCATTTATTCCACAAGAAGAGTGGTGGAGGATTGTTAATTTTGATTTATCAAACCCTGATATGATTGTAGATTGGACACACGAAAGAGAGTGGCGCCATCCGGGTGATTTTGAATTCGACTTAAAAGAAGCATTTGTATTATTAACGCAACACAAAACATATGGCAATTTTGTAAATAAAGTAGATCAGTCCATCATTAATGGAATAGGTGGAATAACAGTTTTAGATCCTGTATTAAGCTAAGTTGTTTATAAGGACGGACCCCGAATCTAATCAACCTTCCCTTACATAATATACAAGTATAACTTTCAGGAGGTTCTAAGTAATGGTATTATCGGAACGTCAAAAGAAGTTCATTGAATACGTGAATAAAGAAAACCGTAAAGAAATAGATGTTAATGATGGAGAAAAAATGTTTAAGTATATAGTTTTAAATTTATTCCAACTGTATCTCTTGTCAACTAAAGAAAGTGACAAAATGCAGGTAGCTTGGAACATACATTCAATCAAGCCACACCTAAAAGATAATATAAAAATTTGGCACATAATAGAAGACAAAGACGAATACAAATGCTTGTTATATAAAAAGCAGGAACAAATTGAAAGCTATGCTAAAAAAAATCAAGAACGAAGACATCAAAAACGTGATGATTTTGCTTTAAATGATCAGGAATGGGAAGAAGTAAAAAGGTACTTCGGTTATAAGTGTGCTTACTGTGGTTCAGAAAGTAAGTTAACCTATGATCACTTCCATCCATTTTCAAAAGGTGGAGGTTTTATGAAAGGTAACATTATCCCTTGTTGTCGCCAGTGTAACAGTAGTAAGCGAGATAGGATATTTAATGAATGGTACCCTGAACAAAACACAATATATGATGAATCAAGAAAAAATAAAGTTCTTGAATATATTAAATCAAATAAACAGTTAACACTTCTTTAAAAAGGGGTGTTTTTTTATTGGAGGGAGTGACTATGTAATGGTCGGGCGTAAAAGTAAATGGGAAGAGTTAGATATGGAAAAAATTCTTTAATTCAATATATTCGGATATCCTTAATACAAAAAAGTATTATGAGTGATCGATTTGTTATTATCCGAAACTGCCGAATCATATGAAGCAGACAAAAGAATTGAAGGCTTTTCCCCACAGACACTAAGGGCATATGAAATTCAAATGAAACTGCTCATAAACTATTTTAGTAATATCCAAATTTAGGACATTACTACAAGTGGTTTAAAGCAATATTTAGCCGATTCAAGCGTCAAATAAAACCATCTAGCTTAGATCATCTTAGCAGTAATCCTGCAAGAAAAATTAAAGAAACAAAAGTCGGAAAACGGATTCCGAAATTCTTAACAGAACAATTGAGCACTTGCGTGATGCGTGTTATTCATCAATGGAAAAAGCCTTATTTGAATTTATGTTTTCAACTGGTTGTCGTATAGGAGAAATTGTAAACCTTGATCGTGATAGCATTAACTGGGGAAGTAATTCAGCAATTGTTAAAGGGAAGGGAAAGAGAAGTTTATTTTAATGTTCGGTGTGGATTTAATGTTAAAATGAGTTGAGAAGTGCCTATTGTACTAACAAAGTGTATTTGGCATTTAATTTATGTAGGTTTTGGTAGTATGTTTATTAGAAAAGCGGAATAAATAAACGCCCATTTAAATGTATAAAGAATAGTATTTATTCAATTACCTCGAATCCAAGTCTTCATGATTAGGGCCATTATGTTGAAGACTTGGATTCGAGATAATGCATGTTTATATGATTAACCCTTAAAGAAATATAGTAAAGTGTTCACATCTTATTTTTATTATCAATAGAAAATGCAAGGGTCATCTCCTTTTGCAGAGTAACCTCAAATCGAACTGGGAAGACCTTATTCAAATTAAAGTCTATATTTACTTACCTCAAATTCCGCTCCCTTAGGTTATTTTCACCAGAAAAGCAACTGCATTTTAAAACTTTTTCACAACTCCTATTAGATTTCCATAGTACTAAAGAACAGAAAGAACGGGGATTAATATTCAGAAAATTGTTGACATTATAAATCGGTTTTTATATTATATAACCATTCGGTTATGTATAATTTTGGGAGGTGTTTAGAACGACCAAGAATATTTACCGTGCTCTAGCGGATTCAACAAGACGAGAAATCCTTAATCTTTTATCAAAAGGAGAACAGACACAATCAGATATTGTGAAAGAATTTAATATTTCGCAACCTGCTATTAATAAACAACTCAAAATCCTTAAAGAAGAAGGATTTATACATGTAAGGAAATCGGGACGATACCGTTATTATTCTTTAGAAAGGGAGACATTTGAAGTTGCTTATCGCCAGATGGTTGGTGAAATCGGTACAATGTTAGATCAAACATTGATGGACTTAAAACATTATGTAGAAAATAAGGAGGAAGATGATGATTAAATCAAAAAACGTTAAGCGAAGCATTTGGATTGATAGCTCACTTAAGAAAGTATGGAAAGCTTTAACTGAAGAAAAAGAGTTATTACGCTGGTACACCTGGGACTGTGAGATTAATTTTAGTGAGGGTGGTACAGGAAATTATAACCATGGCTGGGGTGCTTGGACCTCTGGAATATTTGAAGAAATTGTTGAATTTGAAAAATTTGTTCTGCGTACGGGTGTACATGAAAGAACAATCACAACATTGACTCCTGAAAAAAGTGGAGTTCGTGTCACGATTGAATATGAAGTTCCAAGTTTGGAAAATGAACCAGGTATAAAAGAAAATATGGCATTTGGCACGTATCAATTTATGACAAATTTAAAGAGTGTTCTTGAGAAAGAGGAAGATTTAAGACCAGTGTTTTGGAAGTCATGGATTGGCATACAACATACTACTTCAAAATTAGAAAGCACGAAAGAACTAGGGTCTGTTGTTATTAGTGTTAAAGAAGGAACTCCTGCAGAACAAGCAGGGTTAGAAGTAGGTGATATTATTACTACTGTTAATGGCGAACAAATTGGAACATTTGACGATCTGGAATACTTATTAACGACCACAGAAGTTAATAGTTATTTATCACTTACCGTAGAACGAAATGAAAGTGTAAAGGAACTCCGCAGTATGACTGTACGGTATCCAGTAGATTACCGAACAAAAGTTGAGTGGTAAATATATTTTCTAAATAAAAGGGAGTTTTATGGATGGAACAAACAATATTAGATGAGTTTAAAAAGTTTTTAGTAGAGTACAGGGCATCTTGGAATAGTTCAAATTCAGAAAGGATGTCAGCACATCAATCAAAGGATTTAGAAGTTAGATGGGCTAATCCTGATGCAGTTGTTTCAGATTGGGGCAACGAAGAGGCTAAACAAGGTTGGGTTCAAGCGTACAAGCAGTATCAAGGAAGAAACCCTAAGTGGATATTTGAAGATGTACTGATAGATATCAATAAGCAAAAAGAAGGTGTAGCTGTATTTTGGGTGAGGTTTAAACTTGATGGAGAAATGACTGATGTAAAATTACTTTTTGTAGAAACTTTCCGTAAAGAAAATAATGAATGGAAGAAAATTAGAGAGTACGTTGAAAATAGCTTTACTAACTAGTCATTTAAATTTAATACCCAATTATATAAGGTGGACCCTTTCGTCAAGACACGGAATTTGAATTTTTAAGGTGGGGTAATACTTCTATGACACGAACCTAGGAGAGTTCTGGGGTTTATTGTATTATTCCACCTTTGATGATTCATGTCTATCATAGATTCTTACGAGAGGAGGACTCTCCTAAGATTGGCTAAAAACAGTGGCAGGGGGTTGATAGCCTAAAGATTGGTGAGGGCGTTCTTGGTTGTAAAAATGTAAAAAACTATTAATCTCATTGCGGGCTTCTCTCGGGCTCGTATAATCTTTTAAATAGACTTCTTCATACTTGACTGTTCGCCAGAGTCGCTCAGTAATAATATTATCAAGGGCTCGCCCTTTCCCATCCATACTGATTTTAATATCGTTTTCCTTAAGTAAATCTGTATATTGCGGGCTCGTAAAATGGCTTCCCTGATCGCTGTTTAAAATAATCGGTTGATGATTAGATAGCGCCCTATTAACAGTTTCTAATACAAAGTCCATTTCAAGTGTTTGATCCAGTTCCCAACTGATTACATACCGAGAATACCAGTCTATGATTGCGACTAAATACATCCAGTTTTTCTCTAATCGAATATAGGTAATATCAATCCCCCAAACGTGATTGGGGTGCGTGATGGCCAGACCTCTGAGTAAATAAGGATAAATGCGATGCTGCTGATTCCTTTTACTGAGGTTTGGACCAGGTGAAATACCAGCGATACCCATTTCTCGCATATGACCTTGCACAGTTTTTCGATTAACGAAAATCTTTTCGTTTTTAAGAAACTCCTTGATTCGCCTGGATCCAAAAAACGGATATTTAGTGTAGATTTCATCAATCTTATGCTTAATCATCAACTCCTCAGGTGAAGGCTCCACAGGCTTATAATAAAGACTGGTTCGATTTAAGCTGAGTAATTCTGCTTGCGCTTTAATGGAGAGGTCAGAGCCTTCCCAATCGATCATGGAGACTCGTTCAGCTCTAGTCTTTAATGCCAGATTTTTTTTTAAGCCACGACAACTGCGTGGTTAAACGACCTACTTCGGCGTATAGGTTCTCAATTTGGTTTTCATACTCCTCTTTCATCTGATCCACTTTCTTATTATTGGTCTCAAAGATTTGTGGCATTTGTTCCAGTGCTGCTTTCCGCCATTGGCGTAGTTGATTCACATGAATTCCATGTTCAGAAGAGATCTCGGAAATGGATTTCTCTTCTTTTAAGATTTCTAGCACGATTTTGGATTTAAATTCTGATGTATATCTTTTTCTTCTACCCATAAACCTACCTTAACATCTCCTTATTTCGTGTCTAGATTTATGGGTCCATTATAATATGTTTGTTATATTAAACTAATTAGTGCTTTCCTTGTTCAAAAAACTAGTATAGAAAGTTGAAAAAACAAATTTATCTCGAATTCAAGTCTTCTGGTTAAGGGCGCGATTCTTTAATAAGAATTAGCGTCTTTTTTGTGTCTTCGGAAACGTAAAGGCAGAAGAATTCTCTTTCCAATATAATTGGTTAATTATGTTAAAATAGAGGGACATTTTAAAGGAGAGGACTACAATTGACACATTATGCTATAGAAGTGGTTGATTTCGATGAAAGGTGGGTCGAACAATTTAACTCAATAAAACAAGTTATAAGTAGATGTATAGGGCAGTTGATTTTAGATGTTGAACACGTTGGAAGTACTTCAGTTAAAGGCCTCCCGGCAATGCCCATTTTGGATTTCCTGATAAGACAGCGCGAAAGTTGAATAGATGGTTGCGTCTATGGTTAACACACTGTTGGAGGTGGTTAAAATAAGAGTTGCTTTCTTTGATAGAGATGGCACAATAATTGAAGATTATCCTGACGAAAAATGGTCAAGTATAACTGCTCCCGAATTTGTTTCAAATTCTATTAACACATTACAAAAAGTACAAGAAAAAGGATATAAGATTATTATAATAACCAATCAATATTTAATTAATGAAGGTTACATAACATTGCAACAGTATGAGCAAATTAACAAGTTAATGATTGAAAGGTTATCTTCTCAGGGAATCAAGGTTCTCGATGTATTTTATTGCCCTCATAGAAGAGATGAAGGCTGTAATTGTATTAAACCTCGGACTGGCATGATTTATAAAGCAATTAACAAATACTCTAATATAGATATAAATCAATCCTTTATGATTGGTGATTCTAAAGCCGATATAAATTTAGCCATAAACCTGAATATGAAAGGTTTTGGAATAGGGGTAGATGCAACAGATCCAAGAATTAAAAAGCTTGATAATTTAAAAGACTTAATTAGTTACATATGATTTAAATTAAGCTTGAAAAACACAATTTATCTTGAAATCGAGTTTTCCGTAAACGGGCGCTTTCCTGGAATAAGGAAAGTCCTTTTTATTTGTCTTAATCGTATAATAAAGCGGGTTATCAATCGGAAATTTATGTTAAAATGAATGTTTAATTGTGAAGTGATGTACTTAAGCTAACGTGCAGGATTGTTGAAGAAAGTTAAAGAATATGGGATTAAAAAAAGGTGTCCTTAATTAACAGCGACTTATCATAAAGAGGGGATTTTAAAATATGGATAAAGATAAATTAAGAGAGCATTTAAATGCCCTCATAAAAGAATATGTGGAGGATGCTGCTTTAGCTAATAAACTTATAGAAACACTAGATGAACCAAAAGCTAAATATATTTTAGCTGAGATTGAAATGAATAAAGCTAAGGAGTATTCAACAAAGTCAAAAACTATAATTCAAGACATAGCATTTTACTATTGTTAGGAAAACCTTCTTGGACTATCGGGTGCGAGAGTTTAACAATGGATGGTGAAATAACAAATGGATTTTTTAGAAAAGGAATTGAGAGATAAAGCAATAATCCGAAGTAGTAATATGCTCTTTCAAAAATCAGAAGCAATTGAGGTTATCAAAAGATGCAAAGCGCGGAACTTTACCATTCTTGGAATTGATTCATTTGAGGTTATTCAAGAAGGAATAAAGCCAAAGGAAACATTAGATTGTTCAATTAATAATAATGATGATGGAAATTGGGCGTTAGCAATCAAGTTTATAGAGAGTCCTATAAATAATGGATTCGTTTTTGAAATCACTTATGATATTTAACTAAAGGTTATTACACTAACGGGGAGCGTTTGTTGAATATCTAATTTGTAAATATCTCGAATTCAAGTCTTCCGGATTTGGGCGCAAACCTGGAGTAAAGGTGTTTGCGCTCTTTATCTATTTTCGGGCCATTATGTTGAAGACTTGGAATCGAGATAAGATTGAATTTTTTTAGATATAAGGGAGAGGGTGAAAGGGTCAGTTTTGAAATGATAGGTTTTTTGAAACTATAGCAATAACTATTTCGTATTAATAGCATAATGATTTAAGGAGTAGGTGAATAGCATGAACCAACAAAAAATTAGTAGTAAAATCGGTAAGGAATGTGATGAAACGTATAGAAAAGTGTTTAATGAAATCGTAGATATAATGCACAATGATTACGCAGGGTGTGAAGATAAGGCTGATTGGGACCAGCCTGACTTTTATTTAGGTCAAATAAAGGATATCGACGACAATAAATTTGTCGACCTTGTACAAGAATATCTGTTGGATTTCAAGGATCTACATACTGGGTTTGACTATATTAATAAACCAAAAAAAGATATTGGATTTACGGTTCGAAGATTTGAAGACCACCTTTATATCACTTCTATAAAAAAAGAGGAACGATTAAAGATGGGGGATAAAGTTATTGCTCTAGATGGAAAAGGTATCTCAGAAATTGCTAAGGAAAATGAAAAGCAGCTTAGAACTGATGTACATGAAAGGCAAAAGTGGGAATCTGTATTGTCTCTCTTTCAAAAAGCTGAAATCGAAACGAAACAAGGAGATAAACGAATCTTAGAACTAAATACATATGACCCTACCCCATATGACCCAGAGTATTCAGTTCAACAGTTACAGAAGGATATTCTATATATGAAGTTGACTGATTTTATGAATCATGATGCCCTTAATCAATTGATTCGTAATAATGAAGACAAAATATCAACATATCCGTACTTGATAATAGATGTCCGAGTAAACAGAGGGGGAAGCGATCTCGCTTATTTTGAATTATTACCTTATGTATTTGATGGAGAAAAAGTAGATATACGTAATTTTTCAAATGAAACAACTTTGACTAATTGTACAAAAAGAAATGTAAGTATACGACTTCAAATGCTTCAGGGGGCGTTGGATTCAATTGAGGATAAAGAAACTCGTGATCAAATTTATTTTATGATTGAGGAGTTAGAGTCTCATAGGGGAGAAGGGTTTAAGGTGGACCCTTTCGTCAAGACACGGAATTTGAATTTTTAAGGTGGGGTAATACTTCTATGACACGAACCTAGGAGAGTTCTGGGGTTTATTGTATTATTCCACCTTTGATGATTCATGTCTATCATAGATTCTTACGAGAGGAGGACTCTCCTAAGATTGGCTAAAAACAGTGGCAGGGGGTTGATAGCCTAAAGATTGGTGAGGGCGTTCTTGGTTGTAAAAATGTAAAAAACTATTAATCTCATTGCGGGCTTCTCTCGGGCTCGTATAATCTTTTAAATAGACTTCTTCATACTTGACTGTTCGCCAGAGTCGCTCAGTAATAATATTATCAAGGGCTCGCCCTTTCCCATCCATACTGATTTTAATATCGTTTTCCTTAAGTAAATCTGTATATTGCGGGCTCGTAAAATGGCTTCCCTGATCGCTGTTTAAAATAATCGGTTGATGATTAGATAGCGCCCTATTAACAGTTTCTAATACAAAGTCCATTTCAAGTGTTTGATCCAGTTCCCAACTGATTACATACCGAGAATACCAGTCTATGATTGCGACTAAATACATCCAGTTTTTCTCTAATCGAATATAGGTAATATCAATCCCCCAAACGTGATTGGGGTGCGTGATGGCCAGACCTCTGAGTAAATAAGGATAAATGCGATGCTGCTGATTCCTTTTACTGAGGTTTGGACCAGGTGAAATACCAGCGATACCCATTTCTCGCATATGACCTTGCACAGTTTTTCGATTAACGAAAATCTTTTCGTTTTTAAGAAACTCCTTGATTCGCCTGGATCCAAAAAACGGATATTTAGTGTAGATTTCATCAATCTTATGCTTAATCATCAACTCCTCAGGTGAAGGCTCCACAGGCTTATAATAAAGACTGGTTCGATTTAAGCTGAGTAATTCTGCTTGCGCTTTAATGGAGAGGTCAGAGCCTTCCCAATCGATCATGGAGACTCGTTCAGCTCTAGTCTTTAATGCCAGATTTTTTTTTAAGCCACGACAACTGCGTGGTTAAACGACCTACTTCGGCGTATAGGTTCTCAATTTGGTTTTCATACTCCTCTTTCATCTGATCCACTTTCTTATTATTGGTCTCAAAGATTTGTGGCATTTGTTCCAGTGCTGCTTTCCGCCATTGGCGTAGTTGATTCACATGAATTCCATGTTCAGAAGAGATCTCGGAAATGGATTTCTCTTCTTTTAAGATTTCTAGCACGATTTTGGATTTAAATTCTGATGTATATCTTTTTCTTCTACCCATAAACCTACCTTAACATCTCCTTATTTCGTGTCTAGATTTATGGGTCCATTATAGTTTGTTGAACTTAATTTGTCAAAATTAGAAGAGGATCTCGTCTTTGAAACGAAACAAGGACCTAAGAAAGTTATAATCTTATCAGATGTTTACTGTGGAAGTTCAGGGGATTCATTTGTTGAAACATGTAAGTATTCTTCAAAGGTAACTGTAATAGGGCGACCTACGTTAGGAATGAATGATTACGCAAATGTTGCTTTCAAAGAATGGGATAATAAATTTCAACTTATGTACCCTACATCAAAGTCATCTCGTGTTGATGAAGGAAATGGGATGAGCGGAGTAGGGATACAACCTAATGTCTATTTACCGTGGACACCATCGCATTTAGAACAAGATATAGACCTGAATATAGCCATAGAAGATTGCTTCAAAGAGAGGGTATAAGTTATTTATTAGATAAATGTTGGTAAATAGAGAACTTTCACAAATAGTTTGTACAAACCGCAGTATCTTGAAACCAAGTTTTTAAGTAAAAGAGATTATACTGATAATCATATTTGAATCATCTCGTAATTAGGACTTAAATATTAGGGCGCTTTCCTGGAATAAGGAAAGTCCTTCTTTATAGTGAAAATATTGAGGAAGTCCTTGAAATAATTGGTATAAGAAGAACTGATGGGCATATGACATCATAAATAATGAGAAGGCTTATGTGTGGAAGCTATGATTAATGTGGCAATGAAGAGCTTTGCGAATAAGATTATTTTGATCGAGAATAGCGCTTGATCTGTAGCTGGGGGAAATAAATATAATGGCGGAAATTATTGGACTTATTTCATTTGTTATAATTCTTATTATTGTAATTACTTTTATCTTTTTTTACTCTGCTAGTTTTATAAAACCAACAACTGTACAAATACAACTATTCGGCATTCATTTAACAATATATGGGGGTTTCGTGTTACTTAACAACTTGTTAACAGGTTTCTTAAGTATGTTGGTAGGATTAGCTATAGGTGTATATGGAAGTTTTAAAGGTTACGATTTATATAAAAAAAGCGAAGAATAATATTAATAATTATTCTGAATGCAGGATTTCCGGATAAGGGCGCAAAACTGGAAGATACACTTTGGTTCTTGTGTATTTGAGGTGAATATAACTTTTTTATATAAGAATTGAAAGTTGGTGTATTGAAAAAGATATAATAAAAATGAGAACAAAAATCGATGAGGGGTGAAATTGAAATATCATGATTTATTGAACATTAGAAACATTGATTTAATTGGAAATACGGAGCCTCATGTCAATTCACTTAGACTTTTCTTCGAAAGACGTAAAGTTAGTGTGACTAGTGAAATACTTGAATTAGGTGATACGTCATTCGAAGCAAAACCTTTAGTTACTAATAACCAACTACCTATAATACAAATAGATTTTGAGGATTATATAAGTTATTCTATAACAAATGAGTCGTTCACAACATGGAAAGAATATGAGAATTTTGAAGGAAATGCATTCAGAATATATAGTAATTCACATTTTCTTGATTATGTAAAGGCCCATACATTTGCTTCGGAAGATTATCCTGGCCCTTTTAAGCATTTTGGAATGTCATGTGTTGATCATGTTATTAATGTTGTGTCATCTTCAAATCCAATTATTACAGAAGTGAAAAGAGAACAAAGGTAAGTTAGGTGAAGTTTATTTAATATCTTGAAAGAATTTATTTTTAATCTTCAAAAAGAGATTACCAAAATAATAAATGATGATTTGGTTGGTTTTTATATACACGGTTCTTTGGCGATGGGAGGGTTTAACCCGAACAGCAGTGATATTGATGTGTTGGTTGTCACGGAAAACTCTATAACAGTTCAAACAAAAAGGGAATTAGCTAAGCTCTTTGTAAAGCATTCTAATTCTCCATATCCAGTCGAAATTAGTTTTTTAAATAAAGATCAACTAAAAGACTGGAAACACCCATGTCCTTTTGATTTTCATTATAGTGAGTTTTGGAGAGAACGGTATGAAAAAGATTTGTTAAGAGAAACACACATTTATTTAAATGGAGAGATTAACACTGATCCAGATTTAGCAGCCCATATAACTCTAACTAATAATAAAGGGATTTGTATTGTAGGCAAACCAATTGTTGAAGCTTTTCCTTTAATTC
The DNA here is from genome assembly GCF_009858175.1 of Pontibacillus sp. HMF3514. Classification (GTDB taxonomy): domain Bacteria; phylum Bacillota; class Bacilli; order Bacillales; family BH030062; genus Pontibacillus. The sequence goes on along the minus strand of NZ_CP047393.1, from coordinate 2,365,851 downwards.
CACGCACAGATTATATCTCTTCAATATTAGGAGATTTTAAGGACTGTATAGAAAATATCGAAGAAGATCCCATTTATTGTACCCTCAATTTAATTAGAGTGTTTTGGTACCTAAAAGAAGGTGTAATTTGTTCGAAGCAAGAAGCTGGTAACTGGGGAATATCAACATTCCCCGAAGAGTTTAGTATTACTGTTAAAAAAGTAGCTGAATGTTATGCGGGTCATAAACATACTTATGACTTAGAAAAAGATGATCTCGTATTGTTAGGAAACTATATTTCGGATAATGTTCAGAACTTATTAAAGAGTTGAAGATCAAGTTTATTTTATCTCGAATTCAAGTATTCCGGTTTAGGGCGCAGTTCTGGAATAAACAGAGGCGCTCTTTTTTACTTTAATAAATATCCACAGCTTACGATATTACTTTTGAGGTGAATTAATTGTACGAAATTGAACTAAAACAACTTATAGAGTCTAGAAGTGTTCATAGGTTAAAAGGTACATCTGAAGTTAAAGTGAAAGAAATAGAGGATAAATTAAATGTCACTTTACCTGAAAGTTATAAATGGTTATTAAAGGAGTATGGTTCAGTTAGCTTTGATGGTATGGATATTGATGGGGTTGGTTTAAACGATGTTCATATCAGTTTAGCTAATACAGAAGATTGGCAAGACTACGGTATTCCAGGTGGATATGTTGTCATATTCGAACCCGGAGCTGATTGGGTTTATTGTTTGGATACAGAAAACCACAAGCAGGGGGAATGTCCAATAGTGGCTTGGTACCAGGGCCAAGAAATTGGTGATAAAGAAGCAGATAACTTATATGAATTTATAATACAGGGACTAGATTCCTAATTGTATTTAAGGGCTTATAAGTTTTCATCATAAGGGCGGGGATATTATGAAGTTTAAATACTATAATGATACTGGAAGAGAAGTGAGTATTCATCCAGGAACGGAAATGAACGGTATTAGATGTAGTATGGATCTTATAAAACCACACGAAGAAAGAACATTTTATTTACCTGAGAATACTTATCCTTGGGTGAAAATGTGGGATTATGGAGACAAAAAAGGTCTGAGTATATTGGTGTCACCTCAGAAAGATAATGATTAGTATTTCATTAATTCTATAAAATATCTCGAAATCAAGTATTCAGCTATAGGGCGCGAATCTTTAATAACGCGTCTTTTTTATATATGGTTAATTATGTACGTATTTGAGTTAATGTTAAAAGATGATAAGACACCAATCAATAAATGGATATTTATGTTAAAGTGTTGTTAGAGTCAGGTGCAACTATTTTGTTTGATTATATAAGTTCTTGAAGTAGAGAATAAAGGAGAGTAAAAATGACTGATACAAAACCTTCCGTCCTGGTTTTTGGGACATATCATATGGGTGATCGTGGAAACAGAGACCTTTATCAACTAAATTCAAATAATATAAATAGTGATAAGAAACAATCAGAGATTCGTGAAGTTATAGAATGTATTAAAGCATATAAACCTACAAAAATTGCCGTCGAATTTGAGACTGTAAGAGCAGATATTTTAGAAGATCAATATCAAAAATACATAAGCAAAGAACTAGAAGAAGATTTGGAAACAGATGAAATACATCAATTTGGGTTTCGAATTGCAGAAGAACTAGGTCATAAAGAAATTTATCCAGTAGATTGGAATCGTCCAGCCGGCGGTGTTCCTATGGGGTTTGTTTATGAATTTTTAAAAGAAACTAACGAAGATCTGTATAAGGAATTAATTGAAGATGGTGAAGAAAATAATAAACACCAACAAGAATTAATAAATACAAAGTCTATAAGGGAAGTATTGGTTGCGATGAACCACCCAGAAAAATTAAAAAAACAACAAGAGACATATTTGAAATTAGCTTTAGCTTCCGTAAATGATTATTATCTTGGAATTGAATGGCTTGCAAATTATTGGCATCGTAGGAATCTTATTATCTTTAATAATGTAAAACAACTCGTTAATAATTCTGATGAACGAATTCTTGTGATTTATGGTGTAGGCCATAAATATTTACTGGATCACTTCTTTGAAGGTAGTGGTCAATTTCATGTTCACTCAATTCATGACTATTTGTAATAGCATTATTATCTTGAATTCAAGTATTCCTGATAAGGGCGCGATTCTTTAATTAGGATTCGCGTCTTTTTGTTAAAAGGTTTAATAAAACCGACTAATTCTGTTGAATATATGTTGAACGATAGGTGTTTAGAAATGGCGTTCTTCGACTAACAAAACGTGATTTTTATAGAGGTATTTAGTTTTTAGTTGTAGAAGTAGGTTTATAGACATTTTTAAAAGGTGTGTGTTTATAAAAGTGAAAATACTTATTGGTCAACCTAAACGGGAGCAAGATTTGAAGCAACTTGAAACTGAAATTGAAAATAGTCCCTCAGTAGACTTAATCCTTTATCCTGAAAGCTATTTTAAGGAAAGTTACTTAGAAAAAGCATGTGAATTAGCTGAAAAATATAATACAGCAATTATTACAGGTTACAAGGATAATTATGATCTAGATAGAGTTCTCGTTATCAATAGTGATGGTAAGGTTATTTTAGAGAGAGCAAAAACACCAGAAGAAGGTGAGTTGTACACTCCTTCAACGGTTGAAGATAAAGGTATGACATATGGATATCTACTTTGCAGAGAAGTCTTTCAGGGATTAGAAGGTCTAAAAGATGAAAATTCGATAGACCTTATCTTTAACCCTATTGGAGTCGGGATGTTCAGCGAAGAACAATTCTCCGATTGGTCAGGGGAAGCAAAAAAAATTGCCGTTCAACAGAAAACATTAGTATTAGGAGCTAGTCACGCAGACGGTTCTTACAAAAATTGTGGTTTTTCAATTCCAATTGCATATTGCTTTGATGAAAACGGAGAAACTATTATGCTCTCAAAAGATGATACACGAACGAGAATAATTGATACTGTTACAAAGACTGTGGAAATTAAAGAGCATCCTGCTATAAAGAAATAATGATTTGTTCTACAATCGCGTACTATAACCTCAGGATAAATTAAAGAAAATCTCGATATCAAATCTTCATGAATAGGGCGCGATTCTTTAATAAGAATTAGCGTCTTTTTTTATTTTCAGAATGTAAAGACAGAATAATTCCCTGCTCAATCTAATTGGGGAATTATGTTAAAATGGAGGGGCATTGTGAAAAGATGATCTTAAACTAAAGAAGCAGTATTGTTTAATAAAAAAAGGGGGGAGTCGATGCGAAAAGGTATTTATTTTGTGCTAATGGCACTTATTATAGTCTTATTGGGTGTATTGTCTATCAATCTATACCAAAAAAATGTAGAAGCTAAAAGTGCGATACTAAAAAAAGAATTACTTATCTTTCAAAACCACATAAGTGGTACTGTTAGAGCAGTTGATTCAAAGAATAATGTTCTTATGAAAGATACATTATTAAGATTAAATACATTTGAAACCTTCCATTCAAAATATATTGATACAAAACCTCAATTAGTATTATCGTCTTACGAACAAGGACTTCGATATTTACTTACTACTAAAACTTCAAACTATAATGAAATAAAAAATAATTTAGATATTATTTTTCAAACCGTAACCTCTTATGATGACGAGATATTAGACCAGGAACAATTTGAGAAAATAATTGATGAACTGTTACCACAGGTTGAAGAATTTCGAGATAAAGCAAAAACGTTAAGTGAAGAAGGATAGTACAATTTCATCTTTTGCTACCGGAGTGCGTTAGTGGAAGAACATATTTGTAATTTATCTCGAATTCAATTCTTCAGTAAACGGGCGCTTTCCTGGAATAAGGGGAGCCCCCTTTTTATTTGTCTTGATCATAAATATATCAGATCGCCTTCTGGATATTTATGTTAAAATATGAAGGGATTTAGATTTGGTGTTCTTCAACTAACGAGGCAGGATAGTTGAATAAGGAACACCGTATTTCCAGAAAGATTTAGCTTAAGAAACTCAGTGTATTATCTGAAATTTTGCTGATTTAGGAGGAGGTTTTTATGAAAGGAATTTTCGTATTTCTGTGTTCATCAATATTTTTAGTATTAGTAGGCTGTACTGAAGATTCTTCAGAAAAGGTATCAAATGAACTTGAGAACAAAACCAAAGAGCAACAAGCTTCACTAGAAGAGTATCAGGACGACTTACAAAAGGCAGAAGAAAAAAATCGTCAACTCGCAAATGAATTGGATACATTGAAAAATGACAATGAAATAAAAAATAGTGAGCTTCAATTCAAATCAAATAAGATTAACAGTCTTCAAGCACTCTTACAACAAACCTATGAGGTTATGGGGAATGAAATTGGTGAGAATAAAGCCTTTAAAATATTGGGTCTATTCAAACCAGAGAGTATAACGGAAGATTCTCAGGTTGGTGCTGTTACTGTGCAGAATATTAAAATGGAGAAACAGAATAAGGAAATTAGAAGATATCGAATTGATTTTAACGGGGAATTAGAATTAACTGGTACGGTGAGATTAGATGAAGCACATGGCGGATATGTATTCACAGTAAACAATAAGCATTTTAACCAAGTACCTCACACAATGTATGATATAACAAATGGAACAATATCCTTTAAAATTAAAAATGAAGAAGCATTTATAGAAGCTCTAGGAGAAGACTTATCAATTGGTGAGATCAAATCAATTCATGCTGTTTTTAAAAATTACAATTCAGTCTACATTGCAGAAAGTCACTCCTCTGATTATGCGACATTTGTTGAAATGATTTCTGATTAAATATGTTTATTTCACTAAACCAGCTAATAGTTTGTCAACATTTTTCAATAAAAACTTAAATTATTTCATGCTATACTAAAAGTGCGCATGCCAAATAACCTTCCACTAACTAATGAATGGAAGGTTTTGCCTTATTTACTTGAAAATCTTAATTAGGCTATATCTTGGAAAGTGGTTCTGTTTTTTAATATGGCATAAATCCAATGTAAGAGCTTATTTACACAAGCAATAACGGCTACTTTATAAAGTTTGCCTTCTTCTCGCTTCTTATCGTAAAACGCTCTTAATTTTTTGTTTCTAGGGATGATTTCATCCGTGGTTTTCTGTTTGCGACAATCACGAATACCAGAACGAACAGCCATATATAAGGCATGACGCAACCTACTTGATCCACGTTTTGTTATGCGAACCAGACTTGCCTTGAATTTCCCTGACTCGAAAACCTCTGGATCTACTCCAGCGAATGCTACAAGCTTTTTTGGGTGATTAAACCGATCTATCTCTCCAATTTCAGAAATGATCGTTGCCGCGATCTTTTCTCCAATACCAGGGATAGATTGGATAATCTTATATTCTTCAATTTCTTTAGCGAGAGTATCTATCTCAGCGTCCAACTCTGATAGATGCTCTTTGTATTGAATAAGCATATTTATATACATACTAAGACTTAATAAATGACTCTGATATAGTGTCTTTTGAAATGGATTTCTCGCAGCTGCTGCTTTTAGCTTTTGGGATTTTTCTACCGCCCATCTTTTCGAACGACTTTTACATAATTCTTTTATTCTATTCGCCAACGCATCATCACTAATTGTTAAAATATCTTCTGATGCTGGATACTCTTGTAGAATACGCAAAGACACAACTGAGTATAAGTCCCCAAAAACGCCTCTGTATTCAGGGAATACTTGATCAAGAACTGCTTGAAATTGTAGCTTGGTTTGCGCGTACATTCCTGTAATATTCTCATGTTGTCTTGTAAGATTACGAAGATTCAAAAGTTGAATCCCTCGTTTCTTATATGGCTCTAAATCTTCTTTATAGTAAAGCTCACAAAGACGATAGGCATCAATGGCATCCGTTTTTACTTTTCGTAAACTAGAGCTTTTGGCTCTATGTGAGATCAATGGATTGACAATGATTAATAAATACTGATGTTCCTCTAGAAACTGAACCACAGGTGCATGGTAATGTCCAGTTGCTTCCAACACAACCGAAGGTTGTGCTCCTGTTTTATTTTTTAAATCTTCCAGAAACTCGAGTAATGATCGTAGCCCATCAAGGTCATGTTTGATACTAAAGCTTCTAAGGTAAGGTTTTCCCTTATCTAGAAATGCCTGAACTTCACTTTCTCCTTTTGAAACATCCAGACCAACAACTGGATTCATTCTATATCTCCTCCTTAAATTCTACTTGCCAGTAACCCCTAACTCCTCCTAGTAGTATCATAGCTTCGCTTGTTATACGAGATCTCATGTCAGTCCCAACCAGCCTTAAACATGTTTCTACCAGTAGGGGGTGAACGGTTTAACTGACGGGATCTAAGTCCCACGGGTGCTTACGTTCTACCCTGGCTACTGCTATAATAAGACCATATAAAATAAGGTCAACCAGAAATAATTAGCATTCTGGCTAACCTTATAATACGAACGGGTGCGTTAGTTGAAGATCCTAAGTAAGATCATCTCGAATTCAAGTCTTCCGCAAACGGGCGCAACAATGGAAAAGTGAGGTGATATATATTGTTTAAAATAAAATATGAAATCTTTGAAGATTATAAGGAAGAATTAAGTGAAATAGGCCTTTCAACGTTTGATAAAGAATACAATCAGGTCTATGGACCTTTTACTATAATTGTTGGAGAACATGAATTCATTCCATACCCTTCGGATGATTTGCCTGTATCAGCAAAAGAAATTTTTTCCGAACTGATTCTATCACATTTTGAACTTTTAAACGAAGTAGATAGATTATTAAATAATTATGATTATGTAGCTTTAAAATATATTGAAGACCATTGGAGTTGGCTTGAATTTGTGAAGGTAGACGAAGGTTTAATTAAAATAAGTGAGTTGGAATATGAGATTATAGAGCTTGATAGTCTATTATGTATAAATAAAGAATTCTTAAGTGGTGCTAAATATGGTGCAATTAGGGAAATTATAACGCCAAAAGCTGATCTTCATCATGAAATTAAAAAAAGCACAAAAATGTTTATTGAAGAAATAAGGAATGTTAACCCACAGTTACTGAATTCAAAATACTTTAGCAAGATTACATAGATGTGTTTAAGACGAGAAAAATTTAGTTCTATAATTACAATTATCTCGAATTCAAGTCTTCTATATTAGGGCGCTATAGTGGAACTTCTAATAAAATTAAAACTTCATTGTTCCATAAACAAGTTGATAATATCACTCATAATTTTATTTTCACCTAAAGCCTGAACTTTTAAATGATCATGAAGCGAATCTTTATCGATTTTCCAAGTCAAAGTGAAATCATTATCCCCTTCGTTTATGTCATATCCAATTAACTTTCTTTCAGTCCATGTTTGAGTCCCTGTTGGAATTAACCAAAATAATACGGTTTCTGTATTTTCAGCTTTAACACTAAATGTGATTTCATCTGTTCCCGAGGGTATCTGTACCCAATTACCGCTTTTAGGGTAGTCAGTTTCTATACTTTTAATATCAGGATCAGGTACACTTTCAAAACTAATAAGTGACTGGCTTGATAAGGTGGACCCTTTCGTCAAGACACGGAATTTGAATTTTTAAGGTGGGGTAATACTTCTATGACACGAACCTAGGAGAGTTCTGGGGTTTATTGTATTATTCCACCTTTGATGATTCATGTCTATCATAGATTCTTACGAGAGGAGGACTCTCCTAAGATTGGCTAAAAACAGTGGCAGGGGGTTGATAGCCTAAAGATTGGTGAGGGCGTTCTTGGTTGTAAAAATGTAAAAAACTATTAATCTCATTGCGGGCTTCTCTCGGGCTCGTATAATCTTTTAAATAGACTTCTTCATACTTGACTGTTCGCCAGAGTCGCTCAGTAATAATATTATCAAGGGCTCGCCCTTTCCCATCCATACTGATTTTAATATCGTTTTCCTTAAGTAAATCTGTATATTGCGGGCTCGTAAAATGGCTTCCCTGATCGCTGTTTAAAATAATCGGTTGATGATTAGATAGCGCCCTATTAACAGTTTCTAATACAAAGTCCATTTCAAGTGTTTGATCCAGTTCCCAACTGATTACATACCGAGAATACCAGTCTATGATTGCGACTAAATACATCCAGTTTTTCTCTAATCGAATATAGGTAATATCAATCCCCCAAACGTGATTGGGGTGCGTGATGGCCAGACCTCTGAGTAAATAAGGATAAATGCGATGCTGCTGATTCCTTTTACTGAGGTTTGGACCAGGTGAAATACCAGCGATACCCATTTCTCGCATATGACCTTGCACAGTTTTTCGATTAACGAAAATCTTTTCGTTTTTAAGAAACTCCTTGATTCGCCTGGATCCAAAAAACGGATATTTAGTGTAGATTTCATCAATCTTATGCTTAATCATCAACTCCTCAGGTGAAGGCTCCACAGGCTTATAATAAAGACTGGTTCGATTTAAGCTGAGTAATTCTGCTTGCGCTTTAATGGAGAGGTCAGAGCCTTCCCAATCGATCATGGAGACTCGTTCAGCTCTAGTCTTTAATGCCAGATTTTTTTTTAAGCCACGACAACTGCGTGGTTAAACGACCTACTTCGGCGTATAGGTTCTCAATTTGGTTTTCATACTCCTCTTTCATCTGATCCACTTTCTTATTATTGGTCTCAAAGATTTGTGGCATTTGTTCCAGTGCTGCTTTCCGCCATTGGCGTAGTTGATTCACATGAATTCCATGTTCAGAAGAGATCTCGGAAATGGATTTCTCTTCTTTTAAGATTTCTAGCACGATTTTGGATTTAAATTCTGATGTATATCTTTTTCTTCTACCCATAAACCTACCTTAACATCTCCTTATTTCGTGTCTAGATTTATGGGTCCATTATATGAAGTTAGAATGTGTAAAGCAACGAATAATTTTAATATCATTTTATTCACCTCCCTCATCGTAGTATCTGCACTATCTGACATCGGTATGTGTTAATAAATATGAAATCAATAGTATTTCTTTATCTCAATTTCAAGTATTCATTTATAGAACACTTTCCTGGAATAAGGAGAGTCCTTTTTGTTTGTCTTGAGCGAAAAAATAAAGTGAATTATCACTTGGATATTTGTGTTAAAATTTGAGTTAGATTTGAATAAATGTACTTAAGATAACGAAGCAGAATTATGGAACAAAAGGTTGTATAACTTAAGGGGTGTTAATGATGGAGTACACTATACGCGAAATGGAAAATAAAGATATAAATGAAGTTCAGGAAGTTGCTAAAACAAGTTGGAATTTCACATATGAGGGTTTAATTCCTCTTGATATCCAAGAACGTTTTTTAAACTCCGCTTATAATGATGAAATGATGTTAAAACGTTTAGATGTTTCTTCGTTGTATATTGCTGAAAAAGATGGAAAGATTGTTGGATTCGCTAATTTCTCTCCTGTAAAAGAAGAAGGAATAGTTGAATTAGGGGCTATTTACTTGCTTCCTGAATATCAAGGTGAAGGAATTGGGACTGCATTGCTTCAAGAAGGTATAAAGAAATTAAATGGAGCAAAGTCAGTCTATATTAGTGTAGAGAAAGAGAATAAGATAGGAACAAATTTTTACCGTGCAAAAGGATTCCAAGTGGTTTCAGAATTTGATGATAATCTTGAAGGGCATATAACTAAAATGTTAAGAATGGCATTAAAAATATAAGGGTATCTATTTAAGAAAAGGGTGCTACGGTTCAAGAACAAAACATGGAATATCTCGAATTCGAGTGTTCAGCTATAGGGCGCGATCATTGAATAAATGGTAGCGTCTATATTTTTAGTTAACATCCCTAAATAAATTGATATTTATGCTAATATGTGTGGAGATTGTGAAAGACCGTACCCTAATGTAAATAGATTGCTTTACTAAAGAAGTAGTTATGGAGTAAATTTGCAAAACTCACAAAAATAGGAGGAATACAGAAATGAAATTCAAAGTTTTGGGGCAATATGTCGTCTCCCTTTTAATCGGGATAGTATTAAGTTACATATTGCTAGCGATTGCTCACGGACCAGAAATAATAGAGAGCTGGATACCCTTGATAGCTGGTCTAGCAAGCTTACCACTATCAATTTTAGTATTTAAATGGCGAGAACAAAATGACGCATATGAGGAAGATGAAAAGGGATAAACCGATGAAACTTGCATGTATCCAAGATTGTGAAATACTTAAAGTATCGGGAGCGTTTGTTGAAGACTCTTATTAAAGATAAAATGTCTTCTTCTAATAAGATAATTTCATACAAGACCTATTCGACTGGAATATAAAAAATAAAGTCGCATAAGAATGCGACTTTTCATTTTTAATCTATTTCATTTTTATCCTTACTTAAAACAATAATCCTGTATTTGTCCTCACGTATAGATTTATTTTTTTCATTACTTTGGATAAATACATTGATTTCTGAGCGAATTTCATCAGCTATTTCTGAAGCATCAGAATCATTTGCATCCAATGATGTTTTGATCTTGATTTGTAGTGGGTAGGGATGGAAAGAATAAGCAAAACCAATTACAGGTAAGTGTTCTGCTTCCATCAAAGCACGCCCAATGTGGCTAATTGCATTTGTTTTTTCCCATCGTTTCTCCTGTTCTCTAGCAATCTTTTGTACCTGTCTAACATCTAACTTAACTTTATCCTCATATGATTTTGCTTCTTTTTTAAGAATATCTTTTAACTGTTTGATTCTAGTTTCTGATTCTGGCACTGTTACGTTTACAAACACACCTTCCGTATCATTTATTCTAACTGATACGGGGAACAATAATTCATATCGTTTTTCCTTCAAGCGTTTCTTCAAAGTGTTTTTAAGTTTTTTAGCATCCTCCATATTTTGTTTCCATTCTTTTGATTCTTCGGGGCTTATCTTGGATTGACTTTCTTCCTTTTCATAACGTATTGCTTTGACAGTGTACTCCTGAAAACCATTATTTCCTAGATGTTCCTCGATATTTTGTGCTATATCTTCATAGTCTCCAGAATATCCTTTTAGTTTCACACTCACTTCCTTTGTTTCAGTCATTATATTTAAATCCTTAAGGTCTGTGCCGTTCCTTTCAACGATAGGGACCACAAGCTCCAAGATTTTTTCCATTTCCTCTCTGTTTTGCTCTTCTTCCTTAATAAAATGACTAATGAGAGGAATATTGGCAAAGACATTACTCATGTATGGTACAAAAAGCTCAAATGAAAATAGTATGATGAAAATAGCAGCAACTGAACTATACAGTAATTTACGAGATTTATTCTTTCTTTTATTAAGATTATTAAGGCCATAGAATACCTTATCTTGATGTTCTTCAGTGAACTTCATTTTTTTCACTTGCTTAGGGTACTTCCAATTATTCTCCAAGGACCATTCCTCCTTTCATGTATTCCTTTAAGTTTCTTCTTGCTCTATGAAGTCTACTTTTCACAGTATTAGAATTTACATCTAGAACATCAGAAATTTCATCTACCGTTAACTCCTCATAATAATAGAGGATTATAACTTCTCTTAACTTTACAGAAAGCCTTAACACCTTATGAAATAACTCCTCGCTTTCTTCTTTTTCTAAAACTTCAGTAGCAACAGATCGCATGTTATGTTCATACTCTACTTTCGTCATTGACTTGGGAATTAATTTCCGAAAAGCCCAACTTCTTACATAATCCTTGCAATAATTCACAGTAATCCTATATAACCAGGTTTTATAAGAGGAACGATTATCAAAGTTATGAAGGGATTTATAGCAACGTATAAAAATTTCTTGTGAAAGATCCTCAGCTAGCTTCTCTTCTTTAACGTAAGTAAAAGCAACTCGGAGAACCATATCGCCGTACTTTTCCATTAAGTCTTTTAATATATCTTGATAAGTATGATCATCTTCCATATCCTTCCCTCCTCTTTCATCATGTTAGACGAGAGCAAAGTTATTTCCGTTCCCTTAAATTTAAAAAAGTAATTAAAAGAAGGATGCTGTTTTATGAAATGAGTATTTCTGAATATAATGGAGTAACTGTATCATATATGTCATTGGTTTAGCGCATTTTGATTTGTGAAGTTATGCTTCTATAGAGTATGAAGTAAAAGGGGGGCAGTGGAAGAAAAGTAAATATCCCTCTTAAAATTTCAGGTATTAGGTACCTCATTAATATGTAAGTACAAAATAAACAGAGTGAAAGCGCCTTTTAAAATGGGGATAGTGATGATACTTACAATGTAAAAGGAAGGAAAATGGAAGTAATATCTAGAATTGAAGGGTTGATATCTTACCGTTTGATGGAGCCGTCGGAGAATTTAGGAGGGAGAAATAAGTGAAAAAAATAATTTTAGTAGTCTTTGCTCTCATATTAGGGTTTTTATGGTGGCATCAATATAAAGAAAACAAAGAATTTATGGACAGTTTATTACTGCATCAACCGATTGAAAGAAGTCAAGTCCATATTGCTAGGGTGTGGGAAGCGAATAATAATGAGAAAATAATTCAAAAAGAAGAATTAAACAAAATAATAAGTTGGTTTAATGATTACCCCGCAAACAAAATAGCTGATCAATCTAGGATTGATGGGACTTCTCAAAATTCTAAGGTGAAAGCGGGAATCAATATTGAACTGAAATCGGGATATAAAATTAAGATATTTTTTGTAAATGGGGATTCTATTTATGTAACAAGAACCGATATTAAAGGCGGTATGCAAATTACTTACTCTTTTCTTGAAGAAGCATCTAAATTAGAACATTATTTTGAAGACTCTTTAGAACAATAAAAAGGCTTTTTGTAAACTGACGGATGCTGAGGGAAGATCCTAATGGTGATATCTCGAAATCAAGTCTTCATGTTTAGGGCGCATACCTGGAAGAAAAGGTTGTGCGCTCTATTATTATGTTTGGATCACATAAAATTAAATTGAAATATATTGTTATTGTGTTAGAATATTACAATGTGTTTTTTCTGAAAATTTTAACTATAACTGTTACTTATGTAATACCTGACACCTGTTGACTGTGTTTTTTTAGTAGCACGAGAACGTAAGTTTATTATCGAAATAAGGAGGTAAGTTTCATGAAGAAAATAAAGAGGAGTGATCTGCGATATGAAGCTATATTCTCATAAACCTGAAGGGTATGAGTGTCCATTTTGTCGTATTGTTTCAGGTATTGAAAAAGATAATAAAGGAACGAAGCAAAGAGACATCATTTATCAGAATAAATATGTAACTGCATTTATTGCTAGCAAATGGTGGCCAAACAACAAAGGGCATGTCCTTGTTGTTCCTAATGAACATTTCGAGAATATATATGAACTTACAGCAGAAATGGCTGCTGAGATTCATCGTGCTGCTCAAATGACAGCGTTTGCAATGAAACACACATATGGGTGTGATGGAGTTTCTACTCGACAACATAATGAGCCTGCTGGTAATCAAGACGTATGGCATTATCATCTTCACGTTTACCCGAGATATGAAAACGACAACCTCTATCTAACAAAAGGATCTTATACCGAACCAGATGAACGTCCTTTCTATTCAGAAAAGTTACGTTTGGGGATAGAAGAACTTTTAGCTAACCAGGAGTGATCTTAAAATTCACTATAAGGGGACGATCGTAATGAACATTAGAAATTCTGCAAAAGGCATTATAATAAAAGGAAATAGGGTGTTACTTACAAAAAACAAAGATAAAGAAGGGTTTTTTTATCTTTGTCCTGGTGGTGGTCAAGAACATGGTGAAACACTACATAATGCATTAAGAAGAGAATGTATTGAAGAAGTTGGATACGATATAAACGTAGAAGAACTCTTACACATACGAGAGTATATTGGAAAGAATCATGAATACTCGACATTTGATTATGATGTTCACCAAGTTGAATACTATTTCACTTGTGAATTGAGGGATAATGTAAATTACAAAGAACCTATCAACCCTGATAAACATCAAATAGGGATAGAATGGGTGGATGTCACCGAATTGATGCAATATAGGCTATATCCTAAAGAGATAAGAACACATATCGTTAAGCATTTTAATAAAGAAAAATCCCCCATTTATCTAGGAGATGTTAATTAACTTAATAAGCTAAGGGGCTATGGTGAGAGATGAGGGGGTTGTTGAGATGGAAATATTATTGATTAGACATGGAGAATCTGAAGCTGATATTTTAAATGTTCATGAAGGTAGAGCTGATTTTTCCTTAACGGATTTAGGTAGACAACAAGTAAGTTTAATGGCTAAGAAAGTAAAATTAGAATTTCCACCAGATTTTATTTGGGCAAGTACGCTACAAAGAGCTAGTGAGACAGGAGAACTACTTTCAGAAACAGTTAATTGCCCAGTAGAGTATGAAGAACAATTAATGGAGTTTAATAATGGAGTCCAAGCAGGACTAAGCTTTGAAGAAGCAAAAAAATATCCCAAACCCCAATATTTGCATGAACGATATAGAGAGGGGGAATCACATATTGAATTTAGAATGAGGATAGAAAGTATATTTTCAGAAATAATTTCTGTTAATAATTACAACCGAATTGCAATAGTTGCTCATGGTGGTGTTATAAATTGCATACTCCGTTCATTTTTTGGAATGGGGATATCTAAAGATTACTATTTTAAATTAGGGGACACTAGTATTAGTTTTTTAGAATTAGTAGAGCGAAATAAAATTGTTCATTTTATAAACAATATTTCTCACTTAGATCCCTTAAAGCAACTAAGATAATCTAATGAAGAAAGTAAATTTTAGCCGAAAATGGGAGGGGAATTATGGACAAGGTAATACATGATATAGCCAATCTGTTAACCAATAAAGAACAAAAAGTAATCATTGGGATTTCGGGTCATGGTGCTTCAGGAAAGACAACTTTTTCAAATAAACTTAAAAAGATTTTGGGGCGAAATGATGTGAATTATATTAATACCGACCCGTATATTATCGGTTCTCACCTTAGAAAGTACACTACTATTGACTATGAATATAAAAATGAGCATCATCAATATAAAATGACGGCTTGTCATCCCTCAGCTCATAATATAAAAGCATTAGAAAGAGACATCAATATGATGAGAGATGGTTTAAATTTTTACACAATAGGAACTGATTATATGGAGAGCACTTTAATTTCTTCACAAAACAAAATAAATATTGTAGAAGGGATGAGCGTTGCATTTATTAATCCTAATTTATTAGATTTAAAAATTTTCTTATATACTGGTGGAGATACCGAGTTAAATAGAAGAGGTGTTAGAGATGTTTCGGAAAGAGGGACAAACATCAATTATTTAAGGCAATCTCATGAAGAGCGTAGAATTCAATATGAGTTATTTATGCACCCTTACCATCAAAATTTTGATGTTGTTTTAAAAAATTCCAACGTAAATTTTCTTATGGAAAAAGGTGATTATCTAATTAACCGGTTTTAATTAGATATGGAATCAGAAGTGTTAATAGTGCTGGAAAATTGTAATAATCAATGAAATAAAGCCAAGTAACTAAATAGAGATATCTCGAATTCAAGTGTTCCACATAAGACCAGCTATAAAAAGTCAAGTATCTAAATCAATGTTTCTTTAGGTTTAAAGGAATAAAATTTGGCATGCCAAATAAACCTCACGCTTGTTATTATTAAAAATCCCATGAGCTGTTGTCACTCATCGTTTACTTGAGGGCGTGGTTCATAAGGCTTTTGATCTCTTAGAATCGCAAAGATGATGTGTGTTAGTTTACGAGCAACAGCGCCAACCGCAGTGCCGTGAGCTTTTCCACGATCACGTAACTTTTGATAATAAAGAGATAATGCATGATCATGAAAGCTAGCTACAAATGCAGCTTGCCAAATGGCTCGTCTTAGATAAGGAGAGCCTCTTTTGGAAAGTTTCGTATTCGAGCTATTAAAGTCACCAGATTGATGTACAGAAGCATCCAGGCCGGCGAAAGCAACTAATTGTTTTGGATGTTCAAAGCGCTCAACAGAACCAATTTCACCTAAAATGACTGCCGCTGTGACATCACTTACACCTGTTATGGTGGTCAAATAATGATGTTGACGTTTCGAGAGCTCAATCAACTCTTTTTCGATTTGATTTAACTGCTTTTCAAATAGAGATATCTGTTCAAGTAGAAGATGGATTTGCATTTTAAATGCATCTGTACCTATTGAAATTC
Source organism: Pontibacillus sp. HMF3514 (assembly GCF_009858175.1). GTDB lineage: Bacteria > Bacillota > Bacilli > Bacillales > BH030062 > Pontibacillus. Next base: position 2,349,706 of record NZ_CP047393.1, on the reverse strand, counting down.
CAAAGGAATTTTGGGCACTTTCTTTTAAGTGTTCAGCTTTCCATCGAGCTCTTGTAATCCCGTAACGTCCTTTACTGAACCGGTAAAGCACATCTGCTAGTTTGTCTGTTTCAATCTCTAAAAGATCTTCAGGTAAGGTGTAGTTTAAGAGAATTTCTTTGGAGGATAGCCCGAAAACATCAGAAAATACTTGTTCATATTCAGGAAATACCTGATCTAGTAATGCGATGATTTTACGCTTAACATCTGAACTTTGATCTACCAAAGCATAACGTAGCCTCTCTAGGTGTCTGAGTTGAAGTAGGTCTTCTTCAATAAAAGGAGTCGCTTCTGGAGAGTCGATTCGAATAATTTGTGCAATTAAGTAGGCATCTTTTATATCTGTTTTGGTCTTGCGAATATAAAAATTACGTAAGGCATCTGATTGCATAGGATTAAAAGCTGTCACTTTGAATCCTAGCTGATGAAGGAAAGAAAAGATAGATAACCAATAATGACCTGTAGCTTCCATACCGCAAGCACAATCTTCGGGTGTCACCTGGTGTTGATTCAAGAAATTAAGAAGCTTCTCGCTGCCTTTTTTCGAGTTGGCAAAGCGTATTGTTTTGCCGATTGAATCTCCTTTATCATTGATCAGTCCGGCCTCATGATGACGCTTTCCAATATCAATACCAAGATAAATCATAGATATACCACCCATATAAGATTAATCAAATGTAAGGAATCCTCTTAACTTTATAGATACTCAACCTCGTTCGATATACGGCAACTAGGTACCATCCAGCTCATACGAATAGTTCTATAAAGAAAGAGGTGTCAGTCTTAAGCACGAAGACAATGCTTCAAGGGCGCAGAGCGACAACCTCTATCTGATTTAACCTCATTATACCTTCCTAAAAAGGTAATGAGGATTAAAAGCCAGAACAAATCTGACTAATAATAATATACGAGGGCGCTAAACTGGAGTAACAGTAAATATACAGACCGCAAAATATGCATAGTTTTATACAAAACTCTTATTTTGCGGTCTGTTTTAATATGCAAAAAACATACTGCCATTTCTTACATAAATTAAATGCCGAATACAAACAAAGCAGGAGTTTTAGAGTTATTATCGAATTACCTTTTTATACCATATATTTTCACTGTAAAGTATCAATACTTGTTTAACCAACAGATAAATCGGAATTTAAGGAGGATAATAACAATGAGATTAACGAAAGATGTCGTACAAAAACTCTTAGATATGAATGAAGGATTTGAGAAAACGACCTACTCGCGAGATAGAAATTTCAAGGCAACGTATCATTATTTAATAAAGGGTGGAAAGTTACTTGTACGCTCTAAAGGCAAGACATCCTGGTCTGATAGCAACTTTGATAATACCAAGGTTGCGAATTTAGAACAAACTAGAAACTTTTTGAGAAAAGCCATTGATGTGCTAAAGACTGAAGGAATCAAGTAGGCAAATTCTAATTTATAGTTAGTCAATTCGTAGTTTTTTTATATAATGATATAGTATCTCATTAAACTTCAAAAACGATTTTGTGAAACAATATACTTAAACTATAGGGTGCGTTGAAGAAGAAGGAGCATTTTCCGATAAGGAATTTGCTCCTTTTTTGTAGTCGAAATTACATTCGCTTTTGCACATGGAATTAAAGGTCTTCAATAATTATTGTATGCACGCAATTTGGTTTGCATTTTATTGTGCAAATAGCGACTCAAAACACTCATAAACATTGCTATAACAACAAAAAATGAGCATCAAATTGCCGTGCAATTCAACGCTCATTTTATACTGCATTTTTATTTTTTGTGCTCCAAACTAAAGTACTTAATATTTTACTGTCTGTTTTAAATATAAAAAGTGTACGGTCATTTCTTAATACCAAATACATATAATGTCCGCTATTTAAATAATATTATCTGTCCCCATTAAAAATAGAGTTTCTCACAATAACATAATCTACATGACGTATGGCGTCTAATTTATTGCCACCAGCGTATGATATTGATGATTGTAAGTCTTGCTCCATTTCATTAAGAGTATTAATAATGGGACCTTTGTGTTCGATTAAAAGTTTTTTACCTTCTACATTTTTTCGTTCGCCCTTTTGAAACTCAGAAGCAGAACCGAAATATTCTTTGTAAAGCACTCCCTCATTCTCAACAGAAGTTCCTGGTGATTCTTCGTGACCTGCAAATAATGAACCGATCATTACCATAGAAGCCCCGAAACGAATTGACTTTGCAATATCGCCATGAGTCCGAATACCGCCGTCTGCAATGATTGGTTTGGTAGCTACCTTGGAACACCAACGTAATGCTGCTAATTGCCAACCCCCTGTACCAAATCCTGTCTTCACTTTCGTAATACAGGCTCGGCCAGGCCCAACTCCAAGTTTCGTAGCATCAGCGCCTGCATTTTCTAACTCACGAACTGCTTCAGGGCTACCGACATTTCCCGCAATAACAAAGGTTCTGGGTAAGTATTCTTTGATATATTTAATCATTTGAATTACCGTGTCGGAATGTCCATGTGCAATATCTATTGTAATAAATTCAGGTGTGAGATTCTCTTTAGCTAATTCTTTTATGAAAGAATATTCTTCTTTTTTGACTCCAACACTTACAGAAGCTATTAACCCTTTCAATTTCATATATTTAACGAAATTTAATCTACCTTCAGGTTGAAAACGATGCATTATGTAAAAATAACCATTCACAGCCAAATAAACAGCTAATTTTTCATCTATGACTGTTTGCATATTTGCAGGGACTATCGGCAATTTAAAATTATATCCACCAAAGTTTATGGAAGTTTCACATTCAGAACGGCTATTAACAGTTGACTTAGCTGGTATTAATTGAATATCTTCATAATCAAAAACAGTATCCATTTTTAATCCTCCAATATTAGTTACTTAAATTTAAAGTGTAAGAAATGGTTTTCTTTCCTTAAATTGATTTACTTTTTATTAACTACTTTGCGTTTACAAAAAATAAAGCAACATAAAGAAAGAGATGATTTTTTATAGTAGAAAGTTATAGTAGATACTTTTTGTTAACAGAAGTTTTGTGATACAAACCTTCCCTGGGCCGATCCCTACTTTTGTTGCATCAGCACCTGCGTTCTCTAATTCTCTAACAGCTTCTGGAGTTCCCACATTACCAGCGATTACAAACGTTTGTGGTAAGTGCTTTTTAATGTGTTGAATCATCTCCATTACAGAATTGGAGTGACCATGAGCAATATCAATGGTAATGAATTCTGGAATTAGTCCTTCGTTTGCTAATTCTTCAATGAATTCGTACTCTTCTTGTTTCACCCCAACAGAAATTGATGCGATTAACTCTCGAGAGTGCATATCTTGAATAAATGCTTTTCTCGTTTCGGGTTCAAAACGATGCATCACATAAAAGTATCCATTTTCAGCTAGAGACGTAGCGACTTCTTCATCTATAATGGTCTGCATATTAGCAGGGACTACTGGTAGTTTGAAAGAATGATCACCTAGTTTAATGGAAGTATCACATTCAGAACGGCTATTAACCACGCATTTTGCAGGAATTAATTGAACATCTTCATAATCAAATACATTTTCCACGGAAAACACCCCCTAAAAGACGAATGATTTATTGTTATAAAAAATAATTGTTCGTACATTGTGTAATTTACATGAAAACGGAGTGCATGTCAAAGGTTTTATGAACGATTATCATTGAATTTGTTTAAATGTTCGTGTTCTGGTTGGATTAGAGGTGAGTGAGGGATGTTTGTAGCAAAAAATCAAGTTTAAAGCCGTATCCATATGGTGTGATACGGCTTTTTGATTGATATAGGTTTTTCGTTACTTAGTTACTTAATAGTAAAGAGTTATGATTTTAAAGAAAGCTTCCTTCCATAATATAAATTACCTCCGTCCTACTGATAACTCTGTAACCTAGCGAAAAAGTCTTTAACAAACTCATAGAACACTTTTTCAGAAGGAGCCAATTCCCTGTTCTTTGGCGATATAATCCCGACTGTTCGCTTTACTTCCGGAACTTGAATAGGGAGCTTGACCGTGAAACGAGGTGTAGAACTGTAAAATGTACTATCGGGTAATAACGTTACTCCCATCCCTGCAGAAACCAGCCCCTTAATGGCATCTAAATCAACGCCCTCAGATGAAACGTTTGGAGTAAACCCGGCTTGCTTACAAGCATCCATAGCAATATCACGTAAAATGTATCCTTCCGGAAAAAGAACAAACGAATCATTCTTTAAATCACTTAAAAGCAATCGATCCCTCTCAGCTAATGGGTGGTCATCCGGAATGAGTACCGAAATGTTTTCGGTAAATAAAATATGACTATCAATTTCAGGATCTTCTCTTGGTACCGGTCCTAGGAAGGCTAAATCAATATCGCGTTTTTTTACAGAATCGATTAAATATTGATAAGAACCTTGACGTAGATGGAAATCCACATTTGGGTGTTGTGTTTTAAAGGATGAAATAACCGTTGGAAGTGAATGATTGGCTAGACTTGTAGGGAACCCAATACGGATTTGTCCACGATCTGGATCCAAATATTCTTCCACTTGTTTTGTGGCATGCTCTATTGCTTTCATTGCTGTCTTGGTATGGTCAAAGAAGATTCTTCCGATTGGCGTTAACTTAATATTTCTTCCTTCTCTTACAAAAAGGTCGACTCCAAGCTCTGACTCAAGGTTAGCGATTTGCCGACTGATGGCAGATTGGGCGACGTGAAGATCAGCTGCTGCTTCTGAAATGTGCTCTCTTTTGGCTACTTCCATAAAATAATGTAGTTGTTTTAACTCCACCGTGACGGCCTCCAATTCAATTCATCTAAAAATTAGATCATTCTAATCTAAATTATATATTGTTTGAAATAGTTTGAAAACTTACAATTAAATTTAAACCGATTAACGGATAAAAAAGAAATTATATATTTCAGAAATGGGAGGTATATCATGAGATACAACCAGATACCGAATTCCCAGGGACTTTATCACCCGGAATTGGAACATGATGCATGTGGAATTGGTCTGTACGCTTCTATTAAAGGTGATGCAAGCCATGAAATTGTTCAGCAAGGTTTGCAGATGCTTTGCCAATTGGATCACCGCGGCGGTCAAGGAAGTGATCCATTTACAGGAGATGGAGCAGGATTATTGGTTCAAATTCCAGATGACTTTTTTCAAAAAGTGTGCACGGATATAAATTTACCTTCCAATGGCCAATATGGTGTTGGCATGATCTTCTTTTCAGACGACGAGGAACGAAAAAGAGAAGAACAACGCATAAATGAAGTGATCGAACAAGAAGGACAAAAGGTTCTTGGTTGGAGAAGTGTACCTGTAAATGTCGGAAAAATCGGAATTGCAGCACAAAAAAGCTGTCCGATTATTCGCCAAGTTTTTGTTGGGGCAAGTGGAGGTCTTGAAGAAGAACTTTCATTTGAAAGGAAATTATATGTGATTCGAAAACAGGTGGAATACTGGGGAGAACAAGAAGACCGTCAATTTTATTTTGCCAGTTTTTCAAGCAAGACCATTGTATATAAAGGCTTGCTTCTACCGGAGCAGGTAGATGGCTTTTATGAAGACCTAAGAGATGAGGACTTCGTATCTGCATTTTCTTTAGTACACTCACGCTTTAGCACAAACACATTCCCAAGTTGGGAACGTGCGCACCCAAACCGTTATCTAATTCATAACGGAGAAATCAATACATTAAGAGGAAATATTAATTGGATGAGAGCTCGTGAACGAGAGATGGTGTCAGACGCTTTTGGTGATGACTTTAAAAAGCTTTTACCCATCTTAGATCAGAGCGGAAGCGACTCATCCGTGCTTGATAATGCATTTGAATTTTTTGTACTGGCAGGCCGTTCACCGGCTCATGCAGCGATGATGTTAATTCCTGAGCCATGGTCCCAGAATGAAAACATGTGTCCGGAAAAGAGAGCTTTTTATGAGTATCACAGTACACTAATGGAACCGTGGGATGGACCAACATCGATCACGTTTACCGATGGAAAGCAAATTGGGGCCATTTTAGATCGAAACGGCCTAAGACCAGCCCGTTATTACGTAACCCACGACGATAAAATTATCTATTCATCTGAGGCTGGGGTTATTGATGTAGAGGAAGAAAATGTGGCTTATAAAAATAGACTAAGCCCAGGGAAAATGTTGCTGATTGATTTAGAACAAGGACGTATTATTTCAGACGACGAGGTTAAGTCAGAGGTTTCGCAAGCACATCCATACCGAGAGTGGTTAGATGACAATCTGATCCGATTGGAAGAAGAGTCAGCGTTAGAAAGCCACTCCGTTTCAGATGTATTTACGCGTCAGCGAGCTTTTGGTTATACCGATGAAGATATTCATAAGTATTTGGTGCCGATGATCACAGAAGGGAAAGATCCTGTTGGTGCCATGGGGAATGACTCTCCTCTTGCTGTTCTGTCTGACCGTCCTCAATCGCTGTTCAACTACTTTAAGCAGCTATTTGCGCAGGTCACAAATCCTCCAATTGACTCTATTCGTGAAAAACTCGTGACATCCACGGTTACTTATCTCGGTGCAGAAGGGGATATTTTACATCCAGGTGAAGACAATTGCCACCGTCTCCGAATTGATACACCGGTTCTATCTGAAGGTCAATTTCTACAGATTGAATCAGATCAATATCCAGAGTTCAAAAGCCGAATCATCGATGCGCTATTTACAAACGACTTAGAAGCGGAATTAGATGAGATTTGCCGTGAAGCAGAGGAGGCAATTGATGATGGAGTGAACATACTGATTTTGTCTGATCGACATATGACAGCAGAAAAGGTAGCGGTTCCGACTCTTTTAGCTACAAGTGCATTACATCAACACCTTGTTCGAGAGCGGAAACGTACAGAAGTGAGTATCGTAGTTGAGTCAGGTGAGACAAGAGAAGTCCACCATTATGCTTCGTTAATTGGATATGGAGCAGATGCCATTTATCCTTATTTGGCCTATGAAACCTTTGATCAGGTAGCAGAGGAAGGATCATTAGAATTATCAGCAGAAGAAGCTGTTCAAAAATATCGCAAAAATGTAACTACAGGAATTGTTAAAGTCATGTCCAAAATGGGGATTTCAACAGTTCAAAGTTATAGAGGTGCTCAAATTTTTGAGGCTGTTGGAATTGGTCAAAGCGTCATTGATCGTTATTTCACAGGAACTGTATCGCAGCTTGATGGAATCGGTCTCAATGCAATTGCGAAGGAAGCGAAAGACCGTCATGATCAGGCTCACCAGGACACGATTAACCAAACATTAGAATCAGGCAGTGATTTTCAATGGAGAAAGAATGGCGAGTTCCATGCTTTCAACCCGACGACCATTCATAAGCTTCAGTGGGCTTGTCGCAGAAATGACTATGAATTATTTAAAGAGTACTCCGAAGCAGCGAACGAGGAACGCATGAGTTTTCTGAGAAATTTATTTTCCTTTAAAAAAGACTCACCATCCATCCCGTTAGAAGAGGTGGAGTCGGCGGATTCAATTGTGAAACGGTTTAAAACAGGTGCAATGTCTTACGGTTCCTTGAGTCAAGAGGCGCACGAAGCCCTAGCCATTGCTATGAACCGAATTGGTGGTAAAAGTAACAGTGGTGAAGGAGGCGAAGATCCAAGTCGCTTCGAATTAGACGAAAACGGAGACTTACGTAGAAGTGCCATTAAACAAATTGCATCTGGACGTTTCGGTGTTAATAGTCACTACCTTGTGAATTCGGATGAACTTCAGATCAAGGTTGCTCAAGGTGCTAAACCAGGTGAAGGTGGACAGTTGCCAGGTAAAAAAGTATATCCTTGGATTGGTAAAGTACGAGGTTCTACGACAGGTGTTGGGCTTATCTCCCCACCACCACACCATGACATCTACTCAATTGAAGACTTAGCGCAGCTCATTTATGATTTGAAAAACTCCAATCGTGACGCTCGCATTAGTGTGAAGCTTGTAGCGAAGTCGGGCATTGGAACCATTGCAGCTGGTGTTGCTAAAGGTGCAGCAGATGTTATTGCAGTGAGTGGATATGATGGCGGTACAGGTGCATCACCGAAAACAAGTATCAAGCACGCTGGTCTGCCTTGGGAGCTTGGACTATCTGAAACCCATCAAACCCTTATGTTAAATGGTCTTCGTGATCGTGTGACATTAGAGACGGATGGAAAGTTGATGACCGGTAAAGATGTCGTTATGGCATCCTTACTAGGTGCTGAAGAGTATGGATTTGCAACTGCGCCACTTGTCGTTCTCGGTTGTGTAATGATGCGTGTTTGTCACAAGGATACATGTCCAGTTGGTGTTGCTACACAAAGCCCTGAACTACGTAAAAAATTCTCCGGTCAAGCGGAACACATTGTAAATTACATGTATTTCGTTGCAGAAGAGATGAGAGAGATCATGGCTGAACTCGGTTTCCGCACCGTTAAAGAAATGGTAGGGCGTACGGATGTATTATCTGTAAGTGAACGAGCGAAAAACCATCCGAAAGCTCGTACTTTAGATCTTTCGAAACTCATTTATCAACCAGAAGGAGAGCGTACTTGCATTAAAGAGCAGAATCATCGTATTGAGGAATCATTAGATATCAAGGAGCTACTTCCAGCGGTCTCCACATCCATTGCAACAGGGAAACCAATGACTGCTGAGTTCTCGATCCGAAATATTTACCGTACTGTAGGAACCATTGTAGGTAGTGAAATTTCTAAACGATACGGTGAAGAAGGCTTACCAACTGATACGATTTCACTTCGTTTTACTGGATCAGCAGGTCAAAGTTTTGGTGCATTCATTCCGAGAGGTCTATCGCTTTCCCTAACGGGTGATGCGAACGACTACGTAGGAAAAGGTTTATCTGGCGGAAAAATCTCGATCGCCAAGCATCAGGATGTACCGAAATCAAACAGCGACGTCATCATCGGAAATGTTGCTTTTTATGGAGCTACATCAGGTGAAGCCTATATTAATGGTCAGGCAGGAGAACGTTTTGCTGTGCGAAATAGTGGAGCTAATGTGGTTGTAGAAGGTATCGGTGACCACGGTTGTGAATACATGACAGGAGGTCGAGTCGCTGTCTTAGGTGATGTCGGTAAAAATTTCGCAGCTGGTATGTCAGGTGGTATAGCTTACGTTCTATCAGAAGATCGAGAAACATTTAAGCATCTGTGCAACCAAGAGATGATCGATTTTGAAGATATGTCAGATCTAGAAGAAATCACAGAACTTCAACAAATGATTCACGCTCACTACACGCATACAGGTAGTTTAAAAGCAGCTCACTTACTAAATCATTGGAACGAATCCGTGAGAAAATTTGTGAAGGTTATCCCACATGACTACAAGCTCATGCTACAACAAATTGAAGAGAAAAGAGCGAGCGGATTATCTGAAAAAGAAGCTAGTCTAAGCGCTTTTGAAGAGAAATTTTCAGAGAAGAAAAAGACACCAAACACTCCCCCTTTAGTAGTAGGGAAGTAGGAAAGGAGAGAGGAAAATGGGGAAAGCAACTGGATTTATGGAGATAGCTCGTGAAGAAGCAACGAAAAGAAACCCTGGTGAACGTATAAAGGACTGGAATGAATACGTTGCCCCTTTCTCGGATGAGGAACTGAAAAGGCAAGGAGCTCGCTGTATGGACTGCGGCACTCCTTTTTGTCACACGGGGATGGAGATTAAAGGTGTGGCAACAGGGTGTCCTATCAACAACCTGATCCCTGAATGGAACGACCTTGTCTATCGTGGAAGGTGGAAGGAAGCTTTAGAAAAGCTGCAAAAAACAAACAACTTTCCTGAATTCACAGGGCGGGTTTGCCCCGCTCCTTGTGAAGGGGGATGTACACTAGCTATTTCTGACCCAGCTGTAGCTATCAAAGATATTGAACGTACGATTATTGATAAAGGCTTTGAAAATGGGTGGATTACGCCCCGTATTCCAGAGGATAGAACAGGGAAAAGTATTGCGGTGATTGGCTCTGGACCAGCTGGTTTAGCTGCAGCAGACCAACTGAATCAAGCGGGGCATTCCGTAACTGTTTATGAACGATCAAACCGTGCTGGTGGATTGTTAACATACGGTATTCCAAATATGAAGCTTGAGAAGGAAATTGTTCAACGCCGGATTGATTTGTTAGAGCAAGAAGAGATTCATTTTGTAACGAATACAGAGGTTGGGAAAGACATTACGGCTGAAGAATTACAAAATCAGCACGATGCAGTCATTTTATGTACAGGAGCTCAAAAACAACGTGATATGAACATACCTGGGCGTGACTCTAAAGGCATCCATTATGCGATGGACTATCTAACAGCCTCAACGCAAAAGTTATTCAATGAAGATACTCAAGATCAATACATTAATGTAGAAGGAAAAGACGTTATTGTAATCGGAGGTGGAGACACAGGAGCTGACTGTGTTGCCACAGCCCTTCGACAAAAATGTAAGAGTGTTGTGCAATTTGGTAAGCACCCACAAAAGCCACTCAAAAGGACAGAGGATAACTTATGGCCTGAGCCACCTGATGTGTACACATTGGATTACGCCTATAAAGAGGCAGAAGGGGAGTTCGGAAAAGATCCACGCCGTTATTCCATTCAAACGAAAGAATTTATAAAGGACGAAAACGGGGATTTGAAAGAGCTTCACACGATCCAATTGGAAAAGGTTAAAGATGAAAACAGAGGGTTCGTTCATCGGGAAATTCCGGGAACAGAACAAGTATGGCCTGCCCAGCACGTATTCATCGCCATTGGCTTCGAAGGACCAGAACAACCGGTATTGAAACATTTTGGTGTCAATACTACTGAGAGAAGCTGCGTGGATGCGAAATATGGAGAGTACACAACGAATGTAGAAGGTGTCTTCTCAGCTGGTGATGCCAGAAGAGGTCAAAGCTTGATTGTTTGGGCGATTAATGAAGGACGTGAAGTCGCTCGTGAGGTAGATGAATATTTAATGGGTGTTTCTTATTTGCCATCATAAGATGAGGTCTTCTCTCCTTTAGGAGGGGAGGCCTTATTTTTTTGGAATGAGGTTTAAAGCCTGAATTGGAGGGAGAAGCGCCAGAATCCGGGAAAAGAGCGCCTGAATCAGAGGGAAGAGCGCCTGAATCAGAGGGAAGAGCGCCTGAATCTGGTGAAAGAGCGCCTGAATCAGAGGGGAGAGCGCCTGAATCAGAGGGGAGAGCGCCTGAATCAGAGGGGAGAGCGCCTGAATCAGAGGGGAGAGCGCCTGAATCTGGTGAAAGAGCGCCTGGATCTGAGGATAGAGCGCCTGAATCAGAGGGAAGAGCGCCTGAATCAGAGGGAAGAGCGCCTGAATCTGGTGAAAGAGCGCCTGAATCTGGGGAAGAGCGCCTGAATCAGAGGGTAGAGCGCCAGAATCAGAGGAGAGAGAGCCAGAATCCGGGAAAAGAGCGCCTGAAACCAGGGGAGAGCGCCTGAAACCAGGAGAGAGCGCCTGAATCCGGGAAAAGAGCGCCAGAATCAGAGGGAAGAGCGCCTGAACCCAAGAAAAGAGCTACCCCCAACACCTTTCCACTATAAAAAACGGCACCTCAACCACACTACTAGAAAATCACAAGACTATCCCCACAACGTATCATCCATTCATCAAAATTTTCAGATAAATAGATTGACAGAAATCCCTTTAAACGGTAAGGTTATGATAAAGATATTACACAAATATAATAGAACGATTTATTTTTGTCATACGAAAGGGCGCTTAGGTGTGGCTTATTTTCAAAACAAAAATGAAAGCGCTTTAAAACAAGCTCTAGTCATTCAACATAACTCATAAAATTCATTGTCACCAACCTACATAAAGAAAATAGCCCGATCCTATACAGACTAATCAATCTCTCAAGTTGTTCTCAGTTATGTAACATAAAGATTCAACATCGTAATTTTGATGTAATGAAAAGAGGAGGTCATAAAATGGATGTCTTAACATCATTTGAGCGTTTGTCAGATGAAGAGAAGTATGAGCATTTTATGAAGCGTATTGAAGCAGGAGAAAAAATTGAAGCAGATGATTGGATGCCAGAGGAGTACCGCCAAACGTTAATCAAACTCATTTCCATGCACGGAATAAGTGAGATCATGGGCGCACTTCCTGAAAAAGAGTGGGTTCCGAAAGCTCCAACTCTTCGCCGTAAGTTAGGTATTATGGCCAAGGTTCAAGATGAGATGGGGCATGGTCAGCTGTTACTACGTGTAGCTGAAGACCTAATGAAGCCTTACGGAAGAAACCGAGAAGATATTATGCAGGATCTATTTACAGGTCGTCTGAAGTTCCACAACGTTTTCCATATGCCTGCACCAACTTGGGGAGACGCAGGTTTAATCGGCTGGCTTGTTGATGGAGCGGCTATTATGACGCAAACGAACATGTTAAAAGCGTCTTATGGACCATACGCACGTGCACTTCAACGTATTTGTGCAGAGGAAGTTTTCCACGCACAGCACGGTGAGGCAATCATCATGGCTCTTGCTGAAGGGACAGAGGAACAAAAAGCGCTTATCCAAGATTCTCTAAATCGCTGGTGGGAATCCTTACTTATGTTCTTCGGACCTGCATCAGCAGATACAACAGGTTCATCCAAGCAAGATATCACAGTTAAATACAAAATCCGTACGAAAACCAACGAACAGCTTCGTCAGGATTTCTTTTCAAAATATGTTCCGAGAATCCTTTCTCTTGGCTTAGAGCTTCCAGATCAGACGATGCACTATGACAAAGAAAATGAAACTTGGGTGTACCAGCAGCCAGACTGGAATGAATTTAAAAATATCGTGAAAAACAATGGACCAAAGTCGAAGGATCGTCTTGATCTGCGCAAAAACTCTTACGAACAAAACGCATGGGTTCGTAAAGCACTTAGTCCAGATAATCAAGCAATCTAATTTGAACTAGACATAAATGTGAGGAGGTCTTTTTATGGACGAATCAGGTAAAGGGTTTTACCAAGAATATGAAGTGTTTAGTAAGCGTACATTTAAATCTCCTTTTCAGCACCAGTTCAGCTTACTGGCACCGAATGAAGAATTAGCAATCGTAATGGCTCAGGAGAACTTCATGAGACGTGAGCCAGTAGCTGATATCTGGGTTGTGAAACGTTCAGATATTCGTATGCTAGATCAGGAGGAACGTGAAGGACTTCAGCGCTTGGATAACAAGGACTACCGAAATACGAAAGGGTACGGCTATTTGAAAAAGAAATGGCGTGACTACGAGCAAAACATGCTTGATGAAAAAGAGATCCTTTCATGGGGAGGGGATGACTAATGAAAACCGTAGAAGAAGCAAAACAAGATGCATCCTATAAAAGTGCGTTAACTGAGCTATTGTACCAATTAGCAGATGATGATTTTATCGTCGCTTACCGTGGCTCAGAATGGCTTGGATTAGCTCCCCACATTGAAGAAGACGTAGCTTTTTCATCCATCAGTCAGGATACAATGGGGCACGCTACGATGTTTTATCAACTGTTAGAGGAGTTAGGTGAAGGCGATGCTGATCACCTAGCGCATGGTCGTACACCAGCTGAACGCAAAAACGCCATCATCTTAGAAGAAGTGAATGGACCAGGTCATTATTTAAAAGAGCCGCGCTATGACTGGGCTTTTGCAGTCGTACGTCACTACTTCTATACGCTAGCGAAGAAAATCAAAATGGAATCTGTTAAACAATCATCCTATGAGCCTCTGCAGCATGTAGCTGTGAAAGTGAACATGGAGCTGTACTACCACCACATGCACTGGAAAACATGGTTCATGCAGCTTACCGGCACACAGGGAGAAGCACGCGAACGCATGTTAACAGCGGTCGAAACAGTACTTGAAGATTTCGGAGGCGTTCTCACACTTGGGCCCAAAGAAGATGAAATCACCAAGCACGGATTGATTGAGGGAGAAGAATTTCAACGAAAAAGATGGTTACAAGAAATAAAACCTATTTTCGAATCATTAAATATAGAGATGCCTAAAGCACTGGGCATGAAGCGTGGAGATGGGCGAGCAGGTGAGCACACGGAGGATTTAGATTCCGCAATTGACACGTTAACAGAAGTGTACCGACAAGATCCTGCCGCTACATGGTAATACGCCTCGCAACGGAGAAATATCATAAAAAGGAGGCGATGAATCTATGACTCTAGTGAAAGACAGTTTGATGACGAGTCTAGAATCTGTGAAAGACCCTGAGATCGATACAGTGAGCGTGATCGATTTAGGGATGGTGGAAGATGTATCTTTTGAAGAGGGTCACGTATCCGTCAAAATGCTGCCTACTTTTATGGGGTGCCCGGCACTCGAAATCATTCAAAAGAATGTGGAAGAAGCACTCTATAAAGTTGATGGTGTTGAATCGGTTGAGGTGAAGTTCATCAACAATCCGCCTTGGACGTCGGATCGGATTACGGAGCAAGGACATGTGCGTTTACGTGAATTCGGAATCGCACCGCCACCAACGCACTTAGAAAATGGAGAATGGCATGTGGATTGCCCGTATTGTGGATCCACTTACACCACAATGGAAAACATTTTTGGACCAACTGCCTGCCGAAGCATTTTGTATTGTAAAGGCTGTAAAAATCCATTTGAAGCCATGAAGCCAGTATCTACAATCATGTAGTATGAGTGAGGCTTTTCCAAGGCCTCGCTTTACATAATATTTAAAGGGGATGAATCCTAATGATTAAAATGATCGCATTGTACAAACACCCAGAAGATAAAGAAGCATTTGATGAGCACTACTTTAACACACACGGTCCATTAACTGCGAAGATTCCTGGACTTCGTGACATGAAAGTTACAAAGATGCATGGTTCTCCAATGGGTGGAGAAGCGAAGTACTATTTAATGGCGGAGATGTACTATGATTCTATGGAAGCTTTCCAAGAAGCGATGAAAACCGACGAAGCAAAAGCATCTGGTAAAGATGTGATGAGTTTTGCTGGCGATCTTGTAACGATGATGATTGGTGAAGAGATCGATGAGTAAGTTTGAATTCATTGAAACGACGATCATTGATGGCGTTGGTTTCATTGAGTTAAATCGTCCTGAGGTACTCAATGCGATTAACCGAGGCATGGTGTCAGAGCTCGTATCTACTATGAAAGAGTTCGATCGTGACGACCATGTGAAAGTAATCGTTCTAACTGGAAAAGGACGTGCTTTTGCAGCTGGGGCAGATATCGATGAAATGGCCCAGGATTCTCCGATTGATCTTGAACTCTTGGATCAATTTGCTGAATGGGATCAAATGCTACAGGTGAAAAAGCCTGTCATTGGTGCCGTGAATGGATTTGCCTTAGGTGGAGGATTTGAATTGGCTTTATCCTGTGACATGCTTTTTGCTACGGAAACAAGTCAGTTTGGATTTCCTGAAGTGAATCTTGGCGTTATGCCAGGGGCTGGTGGAACCCAACACCTAACGAAAATTATGGGCAAGAAAAAAGCACTAGAATGGTTATGGACAGGAGAAAAGATGTCAGCAGATGAAGCGCTACATTATGGCATCGTCAATCGATTAATTGCTCCTGAATTACTCATAGAAGAAACCATGAAGTTCGCCAAAAAAGTAGCAAAGCAGCCTCCATTAGCTGTTCGCTTAATCAAAGAATCTGTTGATAAAGCGGTCGATTATCCACTTGATGAAGGGATGAAGTTTGAACGTAAAAACTTCTACCTGCTCTTCTCATCCGAGGATCAAACAGAAGGAATGAACGCATTTATCGAAAAACGCAAACCGCAATTCAAAGGAAAGTAGAGGTGATCGCATGTACGAAACCATTTTGTATAACGTGGACCAAGGTGTCGCGACGATTACCTTGAACCGTCCTGATAGTCTAAATGCTTTTACAAAACAACTGAATGATGACGTACGTAAAGCTGTTAAACAAGCATCGGGTGACTCGGACGTTCGCTGCATTGTCATTACAGGAGCAGGCCGAGCGTTTTGCTCCGGTCAAGATTTAAAGGATGTGGGAGAATCAGCTGACTTTGGTGAAGTGTTGCGCAATAACTACCATCCAATGGTGCGAGAAATCGAACGTTGTGAAAAGCCTGTTATTGCTGCAGTAAACGGTGTTGCAGCTGGAGCTGGATTTAGTTTAGCTCTTGCATGTGACTTCCGAATTGCATCGGAAAAATCGAGCTTCATCCAAGCGTTCATTCACATTGGTTTAGTTCCAGATGCAGCAAACCTTTATTACTTACCAAAATTGATCGGAGAGGCTAAAGCGATGGAATTGGCTGTATTGGGAGATAAGATCTCTGCTGAAACGGCTCAAGAATACGGTCTCCTAACCAAGCTTGTATCCTCCGATAATTGGGAAGACGAAGTGAATGGATTCGCTGGTCGACTAGCCGCTATGCCGACAAAAGCGATTGGCCTCATTAAACGCTCAATCAAAGCAAGCTGGAACACAACATTTGATGAGTACCTAGAAAAAGAAGCATATGGTCAGCGCATCGCAGGACTTACTGATGATTTTGAGGAAGGCGTTCAAGCCTTTATCGATAAGCGTAAGCCGGCTTTCCAAGGAAAATAATCTGGATTTGGACGTGAACTAGATTATATAAGAAATGATCAGCATTCTTTCATCGTAAGAAAATCGTCCAATGAATCTAGTAGACGTTTGATTTCGAAGTGTAAAGAATGCGAGCACACCAGATGGCTGTGTTTGCATTCTTTTTCTTTTAATTGATAGCTAACGGAATATACGTCCATAACGATCTTCTAATTACATAAAGGAGGAACAAATCATGATCCAAAACGTTGTCGTAATCGGTTCAGGTGTAATGGGACGAGGGATTGCTTATGTCAGTGCCTGTGGCGGATTTAATACTACACTTGTAGATATAAAAGATGAACAACTACAAAACGCAGAACAAGAACTCTCCTCGATCTTCCAAAAAGGCGTTGATCGTGGAAAATTATCAGAAGAAAATATGCAAAAATCAAAGAGTAATCTCTCGTACTCTACCAATCTAGCAGAAGCTGCGGGTCAAGCAAATCTGATCATTGAAGCGGTACCTGAAAAAGCTGAAATCAAGCAAAGCGTATTTAATGCGATTGATGAGCACGCACCAGCATCTTGTTATTTTGCAACAAACACATCCACAATGAGCCCAACGGAAATCGGTTCTTATACGAAGCGACCTGAAATGGTTATAGCCATGCACTTTTTCAACCCTGTACATAAAATGCCACTCGTTGAAATTGTCCGTGGCTTAGAAACATCAGACGAAACAGCACAAGTGATTAAAGAAACCGCTGAAAAAATGGGCAAAGAAACCGTTGTAGTGAACGAATTTCCTGGCTTTGTGACGAGTCGAATTAGTGCACTTGTCGGTAATGAAGCATTCTATATGCTGCAGGAAGGTGTAGGTTCTCCAGAAGAAATTGATAAAGCGATCAAAATGGGATTGAACTATCCAATGGGGCCTTTTGAACTCGGTGATCTTGTTGGATTAGACGCTCGTCTGAATAACTTAAAATACCTACACGAAAAACTTGGGGAAAAATATCGTCCAGCACCATTGCTTGAACAATACGTGAAAGCTGGCCGCCACGGTCGTAAAACAGGAAAAGGCGTGTACGACTACACAGAATAGAAGGGATGAGAATCATGAGAGAAGTAGTGATTGTCGATGCTTTGAGAACGCCAATCGGTCGTTACAAAGGAGCACTAAAATCCATTCGTCCTGATGACTTAGGGGCGATTGTTATTAAAGCACTTTTAGAACGAAATCCGGATGTACCTGCTGAAGAAATTGAAGAAGTTATTTTAGGAAACGCTAACCAAGCAGGTGAAGACAACCGAAACGTAGCTCGTATGTCTGCTTTACTTGCAGGACTTCCAGTTGGTGTAGCTGGAACAACGATTAATCGCTTGTGCGGCTCTGGTTTAGACGCCGTAAACTATGCTGCGCGTGCAGCTATGGTAGGAGAAGGAGATATCTTCATTGCTGGTGGTACAGAAAGCATGACGCGCGCACCTTATGTGATGGGAAAGCCTGAAAAAGAATTCCCGCGTGGCAATATGGAAATGTTCGATACGACAATTGGCTGGCGTTTTGTGAATGATAAGCTAGCAGAAATGTACGGGACAGACTCCATGCCAGAAACGGCTGAAAATGTAGCGAAACTGCATCACGTATCCCGTGAAGATCAAGATGCATTCGCATATGAGAGCCAACAAAGAGCCAAAAAAGCGATGGAAACTGGACGTTTTGCTGAGGAAATTGTTCCTGTTGTCTATCAGGACCGAAAAGGAAATGAAATTGTGGTATCAGAAGATGAACACCCAAGACCAACCACTACACCTGAAAAATTAGCAAAATTGAATCCTCTTTTCCCAGGTGGAACGATTACAGCTGGAAATGCGTCCGGTATCAATGATGGTGCATCTGCCTTACTCATTATGACAGCAGATAAAGCGAAAGAACTTGGTTTAAAACCACTTGTAAAATATAAGGTTTCAGCTACTGCTGGACTAGAGCCTGCTGTGATGGGTTTAGGTCCTATCTATGCGACGAGAAAAGCGATTCAACGTTCCAGCGTTTCTGTTGATCAACTAGGATTAGTAGAATTAAATGAAGCATTTGCCTCTCAATCACTTGAATGTATGAATCAACTAGAATTAGATCCTTCTCGTGTAAACGTTAATGGAGGAGCTATTGCGTTTGGTCACCCATTAGGCGCAAGTGGAGCTCGTATTTTGACAACGCTTGTTCACGAAATGAAAAAGAGAGATGTCGAGTACGGACTCGCTACAATGTGTGTCGGGGTAGGTCAAGGAATCGCGACGATCGTTGAAAACGTATAAGGAGGAGGGGGAAGCTTTGAGTTCAATCCAATATGAAATTAAAGAACACATTGCATACGTAACACTGAATCGACCTGATGCTTTAAACTGCTTTAATTACGATACCTTACATCAATTAGGGGAGATCGTTTCTGATATTCATGTAAACCCTGAAGTCCGTGTCGTGATTTTTACGGGAGCAGGAGAAAAAGCATTTAGTGCTGGTGCCGATTTAAAGGAGAGACGTACTCTAACCGAAGCGCAAGTTCGTCGAAACGTCAAAAAAATTCGTGACGTTTTTAACGCTGTAGCTGAATTACCTCAACCAACAATTGCGGCTGTTAATGGCTACGCATTTGGTGGAGGTTTTGAGCTGATGCTTGCTTGTGACTTCCGTATTGCAGTAAATGATACAAAAATGGGTCTCACTGAGCTAAGCTGGGCGATCATACCTGGAGCAGGCGGGACACAGCGTTTACCTCGCTTAATCGGTGAAATGCGAGCGAAAGAGTTAATTTTGACTGCCAAAAAATTAACTTCTGAAGAAGCTTATGAGTACGGCATTCTTCTTAAAGTCGTAGGAAGAGATAATCTGATGCATTCCTGTGAGACATTGGCTGAACAAATCATGGCAAACGGGCCTGTGGCGGTTCAACAAGCTAAATATGCAATCAGTAAGGGTGTCGAAGTGGACCTGCAAACAGGTATGGCCATTGAATCTAAAGCCTATGAAGTTACGATTCCTACAACAGATCGTATTGAGGCTCTTGATGCATTTAAAGAAAAACGAAATCCAGTCTTCGAAGGGAAGTAAGACTTCAGACTTTCATTGTTTGAAGGATATAGATTTGATAAAATAGTTTCTAACTGTAAAACGGTAAAGGGATGTTGGCATGAATACACGATCAATGATTTTCACCTTATATGGAGACTACATTCGCCACTATGGCAATCACATATGGATTGGAAGCTTAATTCGGTTTTTAAAAGAATTTGGACATAACGAGCAAGCAGTTCGTGCAGCTGTATCACGCATGAGTAAGCAGGGGTGGCTAAAAGCTGACAAAAAAGGAAACAAAAGCTATTATTCTCTGACTGAACATGGTGTAAAACGTATGGACGAAGCAGCCAAACGTATTTTTAAATTCAAACCGGATGAGTGGGATGGAAAGTGGCGTATGCTCCTTTACACAATCCCTGAAGAAAAACGAAGCATTCGTGATGAATTAAGGAAAGAACTTGTGTGGAGCGGCTTTGGAACTCTTTCACCGAGTTGTTGGATCTCACCGAATAATCTGGATGATAAAGTTCACTCGCTCATTCAAAAATATGAGATCTCCGATTATATCGACTTTTTCGTTGCCTCTTACGATGGTCCGGGAGAAAATCAACGTTTAGTTGAGAAGAGCTGGGACTTAGAAGACATCAATGAAAAATACAATGACTTTATCGCGCATTATAGTCAAAAATTCATCATTGATCGAAACAAAATTAAAAAAGGCGAAATGACAGACGCCGAATGCTTTGTCGAACGTACAAAGCTCGTTCACGAATATCGAAAATTCTTATTCGTTGATCCAGGTTTACCAGAAGAATTGTTGCCTGAAAAATGGTATGGCAACCATGCAGCTATGCTCTTCAGTGACTACTATAAAGAACTCGCTGAACCAGCCAATCGATTCTTCGAGAGTGTATTCCAGGACGGTAATGAAATCCATAAAAAAGATGAGTCCTATAATGTACTCAATCACCCATTAATGACAGATTAAGCAGGCTCACGTGGTCTGCTTTTTTTCTTATGAAAGGAAGAAATCGTTGAATATGAAACCATTCACAGAAAGCGTAATCAACATTATTAGAGACATTCCTGAGGGAAAAGTTATGAGTTATGGACAAATAGCTAAGCATGCAGGAAGCCCAAGAGGTGCTCGCCAAGTGGTTCGTATCTTACATACAATGAGTTCGAAATACAGATTGCCATGGCATCGAGTGGTAAATGCCAAAGGAGAAATAGCTATCAAGGATGAAGAGGGGAGCTTTGAACAAAAGCAGCGATTGGAAGATGAAGAAGTTGTTTTTGTTAGTGAGTATAAAGTGGATATGAGAGAGAGTCGGTATGAACCTGAATGAAGAAACACTTATAGAGCATGACTCTGTAAGTGTTTTTTATTAACTAGAAATCCGTTAAAAGTATATAAATTACATACACAGGTGTTAGAAAAAGATGTCCTCTGATATAGTAGTTGTATGGAAAAATAAGGTTGGAGGATGTGCGTTTTCATGTCTAAAAAATTTTATCAAATCACCGTTTTTATTTTAGTAGTTACACTAATAATTGTTGGGAACCTTTATCGAAAAGAGAGGGTTAACCATCAAGAGAATTATGAAAGCTTTTTAACAGAGTTAAATCTAAATTTATATCATGCTATTGATTATTCTGAAAAAATACAGGAGAAGCAACCAAGGGGAGAATCCTTGGACGATTATTTGCGTGAGTTAGAAGATAAAATGATGAGACTTTACTATTTATTTGAATTTGGTGGAAGTTACTTAAATTTAAATATTCCCGAGCACTTTTTCTATCAATCTCCTAACATGATTATAGAAGGGTTTCATATAAGCGAGGAGGGATATGACGTGAAGTTCCCTCCATTTGATCAAGATGGGAAGTTAAATAGGGAAGAACTTCTAATACTTGAAACGATGACGGATTACATGAAAAAAATTAAAAAAGGAATAAAAAACTCAAGTAATAAGGTTAATACAGACCTACCAGAAGATGAATTTGAGCAGCTTATTCAGAAGCATATTTCTCATCACTTTCCAGAAACTTATTTTGATGCTATCAATAAGTAGATATATATGCAGTTAGGAGAATTATAGTGAAACAAATACATATTTTAGTCTTCTTTGTCTTATTCATCATGATTGGTTGCAGTGGAGATCAGATGCACACGTATAATACTTCAAAGTTGAAGGAGGAAATAACTAAACTGCGATTTAATCCCAAAATCCCTAAAGCTTTGCCCTTCAAAGCAGAAAATATTGAAATCAAAACTCCGAAAATGGGTGTAGGGGAAATGCTTTCAGTTAAATTTTATAATCAAGATAATGATTATTTATTACTTCATATTATGAAGGGGCAACGAAATGTTATCGACTTCACTCAAGATAAAGTTGTAATAAAAAATTCACTCACAGGAAAGTATGGAGTTGGTCCCAATGGTGGGAAGGTTTTGAAATGGGAAAAGGAAGATCTATTCTACCAATTATCTTCATCTCAAAATTTCTCAAAGGAAGTACTGGTTGATGTTGCAGAAAGCTTTGTAGAGGTTGAGAAATAGACTAACTGATATATGAATTATATAAGTTAATCTCTTGAAGCTGAGTCTTCCTTTAAAGGGCCATTATGTTGAAGACTTGGATTCGAGATAATTTTAAAAGCTTATGAATTATATGCTATTCCTAATGTAGAAGCTATCTAGAGAAGATTATTTACTGATATTAGTGTTATTTAAGATGATACTTGGATAAATGTACTTATGCTAGCTTTGTAGATTTACGTAGTTAGAAAACACACATCATAAAAATTGATGTGTGTTTTTATATTCAAACGCCTATTTGATTATTTTTTATTGACTATTAAGGGAGTAATAACATACACTTTAAACAAATATTCAAACAATCATTAGAATGAAGGTGATGCAAATTGGCAGAAACATTAAAAAAGACCAATAAAGATACATGTGACACGTTTTGTTACGATGAGGAACTTGTTCAGAGAGTGAAACCAGAAATCGAGAAAGCGGAAGGTGTAGAGTTGATTTTTAAAGCATTATCAGATGCTACACGGATGAAAATTGCCTATGCTTTAACTCTAGAAAAGGAACTTTGTGTCTGTGATGTGGCGAATATTATCGGTTCAACCACTGCTACAGCTTCGCATCACTTAAGGTTATTGCGCAACATGAAATTAGCCAAATATCGTAAAGAAGGAAAGCTTGTTTTTTACTCTTTGGCTGACGATCATGTCCATCAATTGGTTTCAATTGCATTACTACATTCGAAGGAATCTTAACGTTTGTCGAGCGAATAGATAGGAGGTAAGTAAGTGGGTCAAATTAATAAAGAATCACAATCAAGTTGTTGTTCTAGTCAAAAAGACTTTGAAACCCCTGAAACAAAAACAACCGATTCTTGTTGCTCTGGGGAAGAAACTAAACAAGAACTTAACGAAAATGAGAAAGAAGAGACTTCTGCATCCTCTGCTTGTTGTGGAAATGAGACTCCAGCACAAAGTGAAGTATCAACAGTAAAAGAAGCACAATCAAGCTGTTGTTCTGGGGGTAAGAAAGAAAAGACTTCTGAAACGTCTGCCTGTTGTAGTAATGAAACACAAACTAATATTGAAGCCTTAGCAGAAACTTCAAGATGCTGTAGTACCGGTAAGACTGATAAGGAAATGCAGGATAATAATGACGGGGAAACGGAATCACAGAATACTGTGGAGTACAAAATCAATGGGATGGACTGTCCTTCCTGCGCAGCTACAATCGAGAAAAGTTTAAGTAAGGAGCAAGGTATTGATTCAGTAAAAGTCAATTATGGAACAGCTAAAATGGTGGTTGGTGCAGAGGATCATTCTGTTCACAGTCAGATACCAAAACAGGTGAAAAAATTAGGCTTTGATGCTGACCCGATCCATTCAAATAAAGACATGGAAGCCTACAAAATTGAAGGTATGGATTGTGGCTCTTGCGCAATGACCATTGAAAAGCACCTGAGCAAAAACCCGAATGTGGAAAAGGTCAGTGTGAATTTCTCAACAGGGAAAATGCAAGTTAATCACTCAACGAATCAAAAGGAAATTATAAAAGAAGTTCAAAGAGCTGGATTTGACGCTTCACTAGATTATCCTGGACACGAAGGTGGTCAAGTTAATAATAAGAAAAAAAGTGTCACTTCAACAACCACTTTATCTGGATTCTTTTTGGCATTTGGTTTTATAGGATCTTTTGCAAATGTGAATGCTGAATTGATTACAGCCTTATATGCTATCGCTATTGTAGTAGGTGGGTTTAAGCCAGCTAAAAGTGCCTTTTATGCGATTAAGAGTGGTTCTCTCGATATGAACGTCCTTATGGCTTCGGCAGCGATTGGGGCAGCTTTTATTGGAGAATGGTTTGAAGGTGCAATGGTTGTTTGGCTTTTCGCATTAGGGAATACATTACAAAATAGATCCATTGAACGTACAAGAGAATCGATTAGAAGCCTGATGAATCTCACACCTTCTGAAGCTAACGTTAAATCAGGTGATCAACTTGTTCGTAAAGCTGTAGAAGAAGTTGAGGTTAACGATGTTATCGTAGTTAAACCAGGAGAAAAAATACCTCTCGATGGTGAAATCCTAAGTGGTGAGTCCAGTATTAATCAGGCTCCTATCACAGGAGAATCTTTACCTGTAGACAAACAACAGGGGGATACCGTTTATGCAGGTACTGTTAACGAAAGTGGATCCTTAGAAATATCGGTAACAAAGCTAGTCGAGGATACAACAATAGCTAAAATTATTCATCTTGTGGAAGAGGCTCAAGAGAAAAGAGCCCCAACCCAAGCGTTTGTCGATCGTTTTGCTAAAGTCTAT
The DNA here is from genome assembly GCF_009858175.1 of Pontibacillus sp. HMF3514. Lineage (GTDB taxonomy): Bacteria > Bacillota > Bacilli > Bacillales > BH030062 > Pontibacillus. The sequence continues at coordinate 2,325,198 of NZ_CP047393.1, read as the reverse complement.
ACTCCGATCGTTTTTGGATTAGCTCTTACAGTTATGGTTCTACCTCCATTATTCGGTTTTGGTGCTTGGGGAGAATGGCTCTACAAAGGCCTTGCGTTATTGGTAGTGGCTTGCCCTTGTGCACTTGTCATTTCTACACCTGTTGCCATTGTATCAGCAATTGGAAATGCAGCTAAGAATGGTGTGCTCATTAAAGGTGGAACATTCTTAGAAAAGGCTGGAGTCATTCAAGCTATTGCTTTTGATAAAACAGGTACCTTAACAGAAGGCAAGCCGAAAGTAGCTGAAGTGATTACTCTTCAAGGTGAAAGAGAAGAACTGCTTGGAATCACCCGAACGATTGAAGAATATTCCACTCACCCAATTGCTCAAGCTATTACAACTTACGCTGCTGAACGTGATATTTCGGCTAAGGATGGAGAATCATTTAAAGCCATTGCAGGTAAAGGGGCTCAAGCAACGATTGATGGGGTTGAATATTTTGCAGGTAATCCTAAGCTGTTTAAAGAGATGAACGTTTCTCTAGATGAAATAGAAGAACGAATGAATTCTTTACAAGGAAACGGAAATACTCTTGTGATAGTCGGTACCCGCACAAACGTTTTAGGAATCATCGCTGTAGCAGATACAATCCGAGACATTACGTTACAATCCATCCAGACCCTCAAAGGAGTAGGAGTAAAAGAGATGGTGATGTTAACGGGGGATAATGAAGGAACAGCGAGTAAAATTGCTGATGAGACAGGTGTAGATCGCTACTTTGCCGACTTATTACCTGAAGATAAAGTTACTGCGATAAAGAAATTGCAAGATGAAGGTAAACGTGTAGCTATGGTTGGAGATGGAATAAATGATGCTCCAGCCCTTGCGACCGCTGATCTTGGAATTGCCATGGGCGGTGCCGGAACGGATACAGCCATGGAAACTGCCGACATTGTACTCATGGCAGATAATTTAGAGAAATTACCTCATACGATTAGTCTGAGTCGGAAAGCCTTGAATATCATCAAACAGAATGTTTGGTTTTCCTTAATTACTAAATTAGCAGCGCTTGTACTGATATTTCCAGGTCTCTTAACCTTATGGATGGCTGTTTTAGCTGATACAGGAGCAGCATTACTCGTGATACTAAATAGTATGAGATTATTGATGAATAAATAGAGGTATGATAAAGGTGCATAGTGTTTAATAATAGAAACTCTTATTTACCTGTTGGGGGTAAGGGTTTTTATTATTTATTTTATATAAAACTTGCCTTAATTTGAATCAGAAATTATTAACTTTAAGTATAAAACTAAGCTTATGGGTGTTTTTGTTTGGCGTTTTATTAGAGTGGAAAAGCTTAAAGCGTTTAATTAAGGGACATTTTAAAATTAACTGGTTGTTCATTCCTGCGATAATCTTAACAGTTTTAAGCTTTATTCCAAGCTATTACTGGGTACCTTGGTTTGGAGTGGGACATCCATTTTATATAGAAATGTTTTATATTCCAAAAACACAACCATTACTAGATGCAACTTCAGGCATTCTGGCTATTCGTTCAATAAGTGGGGATTAAGGTAAAGAAAATAATCTTTGTCAAAGCACGCGTTTACTTAACGCGTCTTTTTATTTGGCTCTGTTAAAGATCTTTGTTGATATTTAACAGAGCCTTTTATTTTCGGCAGGAATTAGCAGATATGAAATGGAATTATTTATATTTATAGAGGTAAAAGGAGATTAAAAGATATGAAATTCCAGACAACAGAAAACTTTACAGAGCTAGAACTCATAAATACTGCTTTGAGAAATGAAGGGTTAAATGAGTTTTATTCCGAAAAAGAAATTAATAGGCTAGGGGAAGGTGCTTGGCATTTTGCTTATTTGATAGATCGTGAGCAGCTTGTTCTTCGTATTCCCAAAAAGGTAGCTTATGATAAAGAGGTTGTATTTAATCGAGAAGAATTGATGGTTGAGTATGATGGGACAAAATCGTTTTACAAGAATGCCAATAAAGCTAAAAAGGGGATTTGCCCTGAACATTTTGAGTACTTTATAGATGAAGAGCTGACCTATACGATCGAATCTTATGTAGGAAGCACAATTGGGCTGGGAGAACAATCAAAAGAACAGTCCAAACGATATGGTAGGCAATTAGGAGAGTTTTTTTCTTTCACTTGAAAACATAGATCCTCCTTATAAAGGATTGGGGTATTTGAATGTTGGAGAAAGTGGGGAAGTGAAAGGCCAATTTGATATGGACTTAAAAGAACTTATCCAAGAAGAAACGAAAGAGTATCAAAGTGAACTAGATGAATTGCTTGCAAGTCAGCACGAATTTAATAAGGAAAAAGTTTTAGAGGTTGGGGAGGAATTGATTGCAAATCGTTCAATTGAGCGAGAGAAAAAGATCCTTACTAATCAAGACACATCACCAGATAACATTATTTTTACTAAGCACGGTGCTAGGATTATAGATCCTTATCCTCTTCTCTATACAGGAACTTCACTAGCTGCCAACTATGTATTTAATTATCAGACCTTTTTTCCAACTATACATGACACTGAGAGGTATGGAAAATGTAACTATCATCTATATATGCCTCAATTAAGAGCCAATGCTGATGGGTTTGTTGAAGGATATACATATGGCTCTAAGCAAAAAGGAAAAGACTTACATGTTGAAGTGTTCTTGAAGCTGCTAACTATGGCTTACACACATCATGACTTATTAAATCAAGATTCTTTAAACCGTGAACAAATTATACGATTTGGTACCAAAGAACAAATTGAAAATGTCTGCAAATATACCTTAGGGAACTTGAGGGGTACCCACGTTTTAGTGATAAAGGTAACGTTAAATCATAACCTTAGAAAGCCTATATTTACTCTCAAAAAGGAGGGTTTTTGAAATTGAGAGATTTACAATCATTACAGGCACAACTTAAAGCTACCTTTAAAGTTTTAAATGGACTTCCAGATTATATTTTAATTGAAGAAAAAGATGATGTGGAATATGATCAATCAACAATTGAGAAACACCTTCAAGATTTAACCCACGGAGGTGAATCTCTTGGTATTAAGAGGATAAGTGCTGTAATACATAGAAATACCCAACATTATCAAGAGCTCTCTAACCTGATGATCTCCCATAGCTTTGAACCGTATGCTAATAAAGTTGAAGTATTTAGAGAGCTTAACGAACTCCCCAAAGCCATTCATGATTATAAATGGCATTCTATAAGTGATTGCTCCATTTCAGAAAATGAATTTAAAAACTATTGGGCTCATAGTATGAGCGGTTCTGAAAATGAAGCATCTACTTTAACAATGGAGCAACACATGGATTCAGTTAAAAGTGAACTAGGGGACTCTTGGAAAGAAACATGTAAGGTTGCTTTTTTAGAAGATAAACCAATAGGCGTTTCAATGCCCCATATTGAACCTGGTACAAGTGATGAAGGGAGATTATTTTATTTTGGCATATTACCTGATGAGAGAGGAAAGGGTCATAGCATCCCCATCCACTATCAATCTCTCATTCATTTAAAAGAAATGGGCGCTACCTATTATATCGGTAATACGCATGAAGGTAACGAAAAGATGCAACGGGTATTTGAGAGAAATGGTTGTAAGATAAGGGCAAGAACGGAATCGTACTATAAGTATTTTGAATAAAAGGAGAGATCTTTATCGAAAAATGCGTCTATCATATGGTTCCTAAGAATATGTTTGGTGATTACCTGATGCCATTGAACAGATTAAAGGTGAAAGATGAAGAGCTTTATAAGAAATATATTAAAAAGTACGAAGATCATCCAAAACGTACGAAATTACATCAAAGGAAAATTCCTAAGCTTGATTGTTTATGGAATGATGTCATTCATTTTCTTCCTCTACACCCGAACCATGTGTATGAAGCTCTCAAGACATTTGAAGTGAATACAAGAACGGATTTACTATTTTATAAGGTACCTATTGAAAACCTATCTAACAACCAAAATGTAATATACCAAACCGATAAAGCAAGTTATCAAGGTCCTGATAAAGACATTCCCAATAAACATATACATATCATAGATACCCAGCAATATGAAGGACTTACCTCAATCCCTCAAGACACAATGGATTATTATAAAGAAGAAATTAGAAAAGGGAACAAGTTTGGTATGTTTCAATTCATACCACATCTCTTTAGTGATGGAGAAGTAGATATTTCGAACGCAAAAGTGATTAATTGGAGTAAGAAAATAGACGAGATATGATTTTCTCGGTTGCTTCAACAATAAATGGAGGAGTTTTCATGAAAGGTCTGCTAGTTAAATCACCTTGGATTGATCTAATCCTAAAAGGTAAAAAGACTTGGGAGATACGAGGATCCAATACTAAAAAGAGGGGGAAAATCGGGTTAATCAAAAGTGGTTCAGGCATGGTTTACGGAACAGTCAATATTGTGGAAAGTAAAGAACTTACTTTAGGAGACTATAAAAATCATTCAAACCTTCATTGCGTGAGCAGTGAAGACACTAGTCAACTCCCTTACAAAAAAACTTATGCTTGGGTTTTAGATAATCCGATTATTTACGACACCCCCATTCCATATCAACATCCAATGGGGGCAGTAATTTGGGTTGATCTTTCAAAGGCTCAGTAATTTTTAGATTATATAATGTTTTTAAAAATTTAGCTCCTTCAAGATACAATCATTTGTTATAGTATTAGTAAGAATAATATATAATAGTAAAATGTGAAAAGCATTATACAAATGGAGTGTTTAAATGCAAAAATTAGACAAGTTTTTAACTTACTTCTACATTATTTTAGGTGCTATTTTCGGAATATCATTCTTGTACACCCTATTTACCGCAGGAGAACTCATTCTAATTGATGGAGCCTTTGCTGTTGTGGCCTTTTTTGCTGCTTATATGGCAAAGAGAAGAAGAGAGAAAATGATGGGCGGACATACCAACTAGGTTTTTCCATAAAAAGGACTCGTGAAGTTATACCTTCATGAGTCCTTTTTAAAATTCATTACTTATCTAAACTCTCTCGTAAATGGGTCCTACATATTGTGCTGATGGCCTGAAAATTGTATTATCCTCTAATTGCTCCATAACATGTGTCGTCCAACCAACCATTCGACTTGCAGTAAATGTAGCTGTGAAAAGGTGACTAGGAATATTCAATTCTCTTAGAACAGCTGCTGCATAGAACTCTACATTCGTGTAAAGTTTTCTCCCTGGTTTAAGTTCTTCTAATACTTCAATAGCTGTCTTTTCAACTTTTAGTGCAAGGTCAAACCAATCATCTTCCTTTTTGTTATCTTGAAGTGTTTCTTTGATCGCTTGAGCCCTTGGATCCATGGTTTTGTATACGCGATGTCCGAAACCCATTAGCTTCTCTCCATTTTCTACTTTTTGCTGAATGCATCCTCGAATATCTCTACTTTTTGCAATGTCATTTAATAGATCTATAACACCAGATGGTGCCCCTCCATGTAATGGTCCCTTCATTGTTCCAATAGCAGATGTTGCAGCTGAACCCAAATCGGATTCCGTTGAAGCTGTTACTCTAGCTGAAAAGGTAGAAGCATTTAACCCATGCTCCATGGTTAAAATCATGTAGGTCTCTAATGCCTTTACATAAGAGGAAGATGGCTCTTCTCCTGTTAACATATAAAGATAATAAGCAACGTGGTCTAAATCAGTTCGTTCCTCTGGATAGGTAGTGTTTTTTTGAACGGATTCTCGGTAAGAAATAATGGCAGGTATAAGTGAAGTTAGGGTAATGGCATCTTGGATTGTAATTTGTTTTGTATCGAATAGTTCTATAGATGAGATAGCCGTTCTTAACACACTTAACATGTCATGGCTGGCTGGAATATTTTCTATGATATTCTTTACGTAATTTGGAAGCTTACGTGATTGTTTAAACTGTTGTTTTGTTTTATTCAGTTCTTCAGTTTTAGGAAGCGTACCATTCCAAAGCAGATAAGCTACTTCTTCAAATGAATGTTCTTTTGCTAGATCTTGTGCAGAGTACCCACGGTAAATTAATCTTCCTTTTTCTCCATCAATATGGCTAATGTTTGTTTCTGTACAGACTACACCTTTCAATCCTTTTTGTATCATCGTTAACCTCCTAAATATTTGCTTATTTTCAGTATAAAATGTATTGTGAATTTAGAAAATTAAATAAAATTAATGGAAGTGATTAAAAATATTAATGCACGGGGTGTGCCAATGGAATTATCATGGATGAATACCTTTATAACGGTTGCAGAGGAAGGAAGTTTTCGTAAAGCGGCCGATGTTTTATACGTCTCCCAGCCAACTGTCACGGTACACATTAAGTCATTGGAAAAAGAATTAGGGGTCAGTCTTTTTGAAAGGAATAATCGGTTTGTCAAGCTAACTGAGGAAGGCAGAAGATTCATCAAACATGCTCGGAAGATGATTGATGCCCATCGAGAAGGTATTGAGGATATGAATTCGTTTGGGCAAGGGTATAGAAAGAAGTTGCGGTTAGCTATATCCCCTTCCATCGCGGATACGATTATGCCGACTGTTTTAAAAGGGTTTTTGAAGAGCAATCCAGAATTAGAGATTGACGTAGAAATTATGGAATCAAAGAATATTGAAGAAGCGGTTATCCAAGAGGAAGTGGATATAGGTTTTTCACTACTAAAAAGCCAAGATGATCAACTGAACTGTGTTGAACTATATGAAGACCAAATCGTCTTTTGTGTCCCCCATGATGGATATGATTCTGAATCAGCACCACTAAGCTATCCAGAGGAATTTTTAAAACATAACTATTTACTCACACACAATTATCCAGGTGTTTGGGATACATTGCATCAAAAAATCAAGTCAAGATTTCCGAGAACAAAGACGATGAAAGTATCTCAAGTTCATATTACGAAGCGGTTTATTGAAAGTGGACTAGGTGTTTCTTTCCTTCCCAAATCTACAGTGAGGAAAGAGTTGCTGGAAGGTAGAATATTAGAAGTGCCTATCCCGCAAATTGATCTTCCTCAAGCACATACTTTTGCTCTTACAAAATACAATCATTCTTTGGAAAACGATTTTATCTCATACGTTTCCAACCATCAGTTTAAATAACAAGGGAAAAGTCGGAGGAGGTAATATGAAAAAGGTTATGTGGCAAAGTAAAGGCCCTATTGGTTGTGAATATCTTAAATTGATTCAATCTCCTCAAGAAATAAACGCCAAAGGAACAGTGATATACACTGATGAAAAGGATGCTTACAAGGTGATGTATCAAATAGATCTAGATAAAAATTGGGTGACGAAAAGTGTTGATGTAGCTGTGGAAGGTAAAGACCACACGTTACATTTGCGATCAAACGGAATGGGCGATTGGTGGTCAAATGATACATATTTAGAGAGCATGCAGGGAGCTATCGATATAGATATATCTGTAACCCCTTTTTCTAATTCGCTTCCCATTAATCGGTTTGAATGGGCAGTTGGAGAGAGGAAGTCCTTTCAAATGTTGTATATAGACGTGCCTTCACTAGAGTTATTACAGTTAAAGCAACATTATACGTTGGTTGATGAAGACGGGGGAAAGAGATTTTTCCAATACGAATGTCGAAACTATAAAACTACCATTCGTGTGGACCAAGACGGCTTAGTTGAAGATTATCCTGGGTTATTTACTCGAGAATTTTAAGGTTAAATAAAACTAAGACACAAACCTATGTGACAGGTTTGTGTCTTTTTTCTGTTAAGGAGGATTAATTTAATGCATATAGAATAGGTGTTAAATGGTAAATTTCTTACATAATGAATTTTTATCTTTCTTTAGTGGGTGATGATTTGAATGGATTGATAAGCAAATATATGCTCCTTCTCTCTGGGATAGGGGTGTCTTATCTAGGAAACTGGATTTACCTGATTGCCATTAATATTACAATTTTAAATTTAACTGGATCTGCTGCAGCTGTAGCAGGCCTATATATTATCAAACCTATTGCACTCTTAATAACGAATTTTTGGTCTGGAAGTGTCATTGATCGAGTGAATAAAAGAAGATTGATGATTATAGTAGATATTATTAGGGGGATTTTGGTTTTCTGTATTCCTTTTGTAGGTTTCTTATGGGGAATCTATGGATTAGTCTTTCTTATCAATATTGTGGGAGCATTTTTTGGTCCTAGCTCTGCAGTCTATATAACTAAGCTTATTCCATCAGAACGTAGACAGCGATTTAATTCAATGATGAGCATGACTAATTCAGGGGCATTTTTATTAGGACCTGCCATTTCTGGTGTTCTTATCATGTATGTCGGTACTGAATTATGTATTATCATCAATGCTCTTTCATTTATTGTTTGTGCCTTTTTCATTTTTCTTCTTCCAAATGTGGATGAAGAGACTGGAGAAGTTCGTGAACCTATAAAATGGAAAACACTTTTATATGATCTTAAAGCTGTAGTCGACTTTTCAAAGAAAGCTACTTTTTTTATAACAGTCTATTTACTATTTCAAATCGCCATGCTGATTGGATTTGCATTAGATTCACAAGAGGTCACGTTTATTAAACAGAACTTAGAGCTTTCAGAACGTGATTATGGCCTTATTGTAAGTATAACTGGAATCGGCGCTCTTCTTGGAGGGAGTGTAGCTGCTGTTTTGTCAAAAAAGATACAGCTTCGCTTTTATATTGGAGGAGGGATCCTACTCTCGTCAGTGGGTTATGTAATGTTTTATTCCTCCTTTAACTTTATATCAGCTACTTTTGCATTTGTGTTCTTAGGATTCTTCATGGCATTTGCGAATGCTGGCTATGCTACCTTTTTTCAAAACAGTATCCCAGTCGATCTTATGGGGAGGTTCGGTAGTATTGCTAATATGGTCCAAGGATTGATTCAAATAGGATTTACATTATTATTAGGTCTAACTTCTGAGTGGTTTTCTCTTCAAATCGTATGTTTGATATTTGCTAGTGTAGGTACATTAATTGCAGCAACCCTATTTTCAATCTTTTTATTTTCAGCAAAAGCAAAATATGGTGAAGAGAAGTCAAATGCGTTTACGAGCTAAGGTAAGAAAATAAATCAAACACCTATTGAACTATCATGCCCTCCATGATAGGATATACTGACGTTTACCTTACAAGGAGGGGAGAATATGAATCGGATCTATCTAAGAATTTTGTATTACACAATTGGCATTGTGGTTTTAACTTCAGGAATCTCTTTAACCATCCTTGCCAAATTAGGTACATCTCCTTTTGATGCCCTGCTTGTCGGTCTTTATCGTACATTCGGCTTAACCATAGGAAGCTGGGAAATTGTTGTTGGTTTAAGTATGATTCTTTTTAATTCAATTGCAGAAAAACGGAAACCTGAAATCATTGCTATATTCACATCTTTGCTTACTGGAGTAGGGATTGATTTTTGGGTCCATTTATTTAGTGGGTGGATTGAACCACAATCGATTGTTCCACAAGTCGTATGCTTTTCACTTGGGTTAGTCATTTCTGCTTTAGGTATTGCTATTAATCTTCAAGCAGATTTTGCCCCTAATCCTTTTGATCGCATGATGATTGTTGTAAAGAACTTAACGGGTAAGTCAGTATCATTTGCTCGAGCTTTAATTAGCATTGTTTTAGTTATTATTGCTGCATTCTTTGGTGGAGCAATTGGTATAGGAACGTTGATCATCGCTTTTACAAGTGGAATGGTTATTCACTTGTTTATGAAGGGCATGCATTATATCGACCAAAGACTTTTAAGTTATAAACCAAGTGTAAGTAAATCATAAGACGTTTTCCTTGTTTTTAAGGAAAGCGTCTTTTTTGTGGAAAAGGATTGAGTTAAATGGTTCCTTTTGAAATAATTGGTATTAAAATGAGGTGCTGGAGTGTGATTGTATTTATAAAAAAAATGCTTTACGTGCATCATTTATAATTGTAGCTTTGATTCTTCTGTATCTAATGGTGGAAACCTATGAGGAATTGAGGGAGGCAAATTCACGAAAAGATAACATCAGGTTTTTACTTACGAAAATGACACTTTGGGGTTTTTTATTCGGACTTCTTCTGGAATCAGAAAAAGTGATTGCATTAACTCTAGGAAACTTCAATCTAAATTGGTTACTAGCACCGGCTATGATTCTACTCGTATTCATATTTATACCTCGAACTTACGTATTGCATTGGTTTGGAGTAGAGGATCCGTTTTATATTTGGATGTTCCTAGTTCCAGATACGCATATGGTACTCAGTATTTTAGCTGGGGTACTACTTGTGAGGTCATTGAGTCCTAGTGAATGAGGAAGGGAGAGTGAAAGTGATTAAAAAAATTATTCAATATGCTGTTGTGTTTATAATTGGTTTAATGATCCTAAATGTTATCGCAGAGATTTTTAGAAGCATGGCGATGGGTGTAGAAGGAATTGTGAGAATAGATGAGGAGAGGTTATGGAACTACTTTTATATCTCACTCCTAAGCATATTATTCGGGATTCTGATTGAGTGGAAGCGAGTCTTGAAGATTTTAAAAGGGGACATTAACTTTAATTGGCTCATAATCCCCACAGTTATTTTCCTAATAATTAGCCTAACTCCACATACATACACATTTCGACTTGTTGGTATTGCTTCATACCGCCACACTCCGTTGGGGGTGTTTTTCGCTCCGATGCAATATACTCATATATTAATTATGATCGGAATTCTTACAGGGGTTATGTTAGTTAGATCTTTTAAAAATGAAACATAAAGTATTCTTTGAAAATTCTGGATGTGATAAATCTTTCAATAGGCTATTGAAGGTCAAATATTTAAATTGGCATAAATGACACAATTTGTTGAATACGAACAAAGAAAAGAGAGTCTCCAATTTGTAGCACAGCATGATCAGGCTGTATTTCGACTAATTCCCCTCTAATGGTATCTTTCGTTGTTTCAACAATTAAATTCTTTCCTCGAAGTAATTGCAATCGAACGACTACAAAAGGATCGATGACCGTCGTGTATTGAGGATTCATCCATTGGTTATCATTTTGAGGTTGCTGACGATAATACATTAATATTCCCCCGCTATTAGTATGCTTTTAACATATGCATGGGGGATAGGTGTAGTGAACGATACTGATATTTAAGTAATTACAAAAAGGTAATTTAGGGGGAGGTAAGCGTACATGCGAGTAGTTTCAATTTCTATAGCATTAATAGCTACAATGATCGTGACATCTTGCTCCACAAACACTCACAACACAAAAGACTTTCAAAAGCTAAATGAAAAGATAACAGAACTGAACAAACAACAGGAAGAACTACAATCTAAGTTGGAAAAGAGTGAAAAACGCCTAAACGTACTACAGTCTAAAATGGTAAAACAAACCGACATTGCAGGGATCAAGGACGACACTACATATATAAAAAGCATGGTTGAAAATTTAGAGGGTATTTATATACCTGAAGAAGAAGCCCGTCAAATAGCAGAATCACTAACAAGTAATGAAGTTGAAAAGTGGGCAGTGACCTTTAACGAAAATTACGACTATGATGAAAGTAATGAACATAACTTGGTTCGAGATGTTTGGGTTGTTAAAGCCTTTCATTCGCTTGGTAATAAAACTATATATTACATCGATGCTATTACCAAAGAAGTCGTTAATATATCTGAAATAGAAAGTAATCATTAAATAAATATGTTTATAGAGGGAGCTTTTTGAAATACAAATATTCTATTCTCTTAGTTTGTATTACTTTAACACTAGTTGCTTGTGCATCAGAGGTTTCTGAAGATCTAGGAAAAGATAAAACTATCCCTGAAGTTATCGAGAAAGAGTTAGATCAAATTACAGAAGTAAATCATTTTGAAGAAGTTTTTAAAGCATCGAAAGAAGCAACAATGAATAAAATGCTAACGGAAGACATATATGAATTGAAGAAAAGCTACGCAGACCAATTTGTCCCAAAGAATGCAGAAGTGATGTCTTTTGCCAGATTAAAAGAGAATGTTGTTATTGAATATACATATAATCAATTAGAATATTCCGTTTTATATATTAGTCACAATAAAAAAAGTTAGAAAATCCATTTTCGACCGTGAACGTTATATTATGTACATTAAAACGTCTGGTAGCGAAAAGGTTAAAGTTAGAAATTTGGAAGATTATCAATAAATGATCGATTGTGGAGAGAAGACAAGGTGGATAATTATAAAAGGAGTCATTCGCTATCAAAAAAATCACTATTAGTATTTTAATATTTATAATGTTTGGTTCTGTAATGCTCATATACAATCACAAACAGTCCCCAACAGAAGATGATGTTTTTAACATTACTGAAAATTGGGATCCAGCAACAGAAGATGTTTATTTAGTGAGAAAGGTAAACGGGGAATGGTTAACCATTTTTAGAAACCAACATACCGTAATGCTTGCGGAACTAAAACGAAAGTGGACTGGAAATTGGGAAATTAGAGATGAGATGGGGAATGAAAGTTCAATAAGTTCTACTTATTATCCACCCAATAAAGAACAGGAAATAACATGGAGTGCAGGTGGAGTGGGGCAAAAAGAAATTGTTTACTATTTTGGTCAGATCATTAACCCCGAGATACATAAAGTAACTGTAGAAACTGAGGAAAAATTTAATCAAAGTGTTCCAATTATAAAGGCAGAGGGAAAACGATTCTTCTTCAAAAAGCTAAAGGGAGCTATAATAACCCCTGTAAACATAAATGGGTATTCTAAATCTGGTGAACAAATATATTCAAGTCTTTCAGATTAGAGCGCAAACCTAAAGTAAAAAGTGTTTGTGCTTTTTATATTAACGACAACCAGCAGAATTACTCATCTCTTATTTAAATGGTTTTATGGTGAAATAGGCGGTATGTTTTGAAGAGGGGGAGGTTATGATCTTTAATCGAGAGAAACAACTTAAAAAATGGGGGAAGACCAGAAAGATTGGGAAATGGAAATTTGTAATTTTTTACGGGATATTCATGAGTGGTTTAGTGTTTTTGTTAGGAACACTTTTATTAGAATGGATGTTTGGTGATGAAGTAAAGGAAGTTTCTGATTATATCACACAAGCAATTCCGTTCGGATTTACTTATGGATTTGTTGGTTGGCATGTCATGGAAAAGAGATATAAAAATTTTATAGATAATCAATAATAAATATACTTAAACTGAAGGGGTGCGTTTATCCATGAAGGATAACGCATCTTTTTGTTGAAGTTATTGTACTAACGGAGCGGTTTAGTCATTTTACAATTATTAGTGAAAAAAGGGAGAAACGAATATGACAAAGAGAAATAAGGAGTTATCACTAGAACAACGAGAAGAACTACTCGAAATTTTGAAAGCTCGTTTTGAGAAAAACATGAACCGACATAAAGGTCTTGATTGGGCTAATGTACAAGCTGAGCTCGAAGCTAATACTGAAAAGCTGTGGTCCCTTAATGAAATGGGAGTAACTGGCGGTGAGCCGGATGTTGTTGGCCATGATAAAAAGACGGACGAATACATTTTTTATGATTGTTCAGCGGAAAGTCCTAAAGGTCGTAGAAGTGTTTGTTACGACCATGAAGCGCTTGAGTCAAGGAAAAAACACAAACCTGAAAATAACGCTATTGATATGGCAACTGCCATGGGTATTGAACTTTTAACTGAAGAACAATACCGGGAACTGCAGAAGCTTGAAAATGTCGATATGAAGACGTCAAGTTGGGTACAAACACCTGATAATATTAGAAAGCTTGGAGGGGCCATATTTTGTGATCGTCGATATAACACTGTCTTTGTGTACCACAATGGAGCAGAATCCTACTATGCTGCCAGAGGGTTCCGTGGATCGCTAAGGGTCTAAGTTTGATAGAAGGCATTATTATGATTCCACAATCAGAAAAGGGAGGGGAAAATATGTGGGAGCAAAGGTTTGTTAATACAGATAGAGGACAATTTGAAGTATTTGTTTCAGGTAGTGGGGAACCTTTATGTGTAACTCATTTGTATAGTGAGTTTAATGAGCGTGGGAATTATTTTGCAGATATGTTTTTAGATTCATTTCGTGTTTACCTTATAAATTTAAAAGAAGCTGGTAATTCGAGTAGGGTCAAATACGAGGATGAGTTAAGTATGAATGAAACAGTAAATGATTTAGAAGCCATACGTAAAGCTCTAGACATAGATAAGTGGAGCTTTGCAGGTCATTCAACAGGTGGAATGTTGGGGTTGGTTTATGGTTTTACTCATCCCCATTCTTTGAAAAGGCTGTTAGTGGGAGGGGCTACTGCTACAAACGTTTATATGGAGCATGTAGACAGCATTTATAGTGAAAAAAATCCAAATAATAAGAGGCTTAAAGAGATATTTTCAATTCTAAAATCCAATGATTATACACGAGAAGAAAGAATACAAGCAGGAAGAGAATGGACTGAAATGTCACTCTATAATCCAAGTAGATTTGATGAATATTTTTCAAAACCGAGTAGTGGTAAAGTAGTCCATAAACGCCTAGATTTCTACTCATATGAAGAACTACCTGATTATGATATTAGAGATGATATTCCTAATATAATTACTCCGACAATTATTTATTGCGGCAAGCACGATTCACAATGCCCACTGGTTTTTTCGCAGGAAATTCATCAACTTGTTCCGAAATCAAGGCTTTATGTTTTTGAGAAAAGTAATCACAATCCTTTCTTAGAAGAAAAGGAAAATTTTACTGAATTGATCAATGATTATATAAAATTAGTGTGATCATTTTACTATCGATTGATTAGATTTAAAAAATTTAGTTGTAACAAATGATAAGTATGATTTTAGAAATCATTAAGTCGAGTAGCCTACTAAAAGACAAACTCGACTTTTCATATTAAATATCTCGTCCAGTTGCGCCTGGGTGTTCTGTTGATTTATTAGGATTATTTGTTTTCTTATCTGTATCTTTGCCACGTTTTCCATTGCCAAGATAGGTTGTTTTTTCTTTTTCTTGATGCTTAACAAACTGATCAAAGTCTTCGTTAATCATGATGAAACCCTCCTTCATTCAATAAAATACCCAAATGCTTGTACATTCATTTATTTAAATTTGAAAGAGAGCAATATCTTTTATAATTGCGGTTTACTAAAAAACACATGTGATCTCTAATTAAGAAATCACATGTGTTATGGTTTTAACTATTTTGCAATTTTTTCTTCTTACGTGCTTTTTCTTTTTCAATCTGCTTACTGCGTAGCTGACCGCATGCTGCGTCGATATCTGTTCCGTGCTCTGTACGAACTCCGCACTTAATGCCACGGTCCATTAGGGTTTCATAGAACGTTAAGATGGATTCTTTTTCACTACGTTCGTATGGGTGGTCTGCCACTGGGTTGTAAGGGATTAAGTTAACGTAAGACAAGTGACGTTTGTTCTTGAGTAATCTTGCAAGTTGTTCAGCTTCCTCTTTATGGTCGTTGACATCTTTCAATAAGATATACTCAAACGTAATACGTCTGTTTGTCTTCTCTAAATAATAATCAATGGCTGGCATTAGATCTTCTAATGGGTAAGCCTTGTTGATCTTCATAATTTGAGAACGTAATTCGTTGTTTGGTGCGTGAATGGATAGGGCTAAGTTAACCTGAATTCCTTCATCCGCAAAGTCGTACATTTTCGGTGCGATTCCGCTTGTAGATACCGTAATGTGACGAGCTCCGATTGATAAACCTTTTTGATCGTTTACAACATGAAGGAAATCCATTAAGTTGTCGTAGTTATCAAATGGTTCACCGATACCCATAACAACGATGTGACTTACACGCTCATCTTTACCTTGCTTATCCAAATGTTGTTGTACTTGCATAATTTGTTCAACGATTTCACCGCCTGATAAGTCGCGGTTTTTACTCAAGATCCCACTTGCACAGAAAGAGCAACCGATATTACAGCCTACCTGCGTTGTTACACATACCGACAGTCCATAGTTAAAACGCATGAGTACTGTTTCAATAACGTTACCGTCTGCAAGTTTAAATAGGAATTTGATCGTTCCGTCTTCGGATTCTTGTTTTAATTCTTCTGCTAAGGTCTCAATGGTAAAATGTTCATCTAAAAGATCGATACAAGATTGGTTTAAGTTTTTCATTTGAGAGAATGCTGTTACACGCTTTTGATAAAGCCAATCCCAGACTTGCTTTGCGCGGAACTTCTTCTCACCGTGCTCTATAATCCAGTTCGTCAGTTGTTCGAACGTTAACCCGTAAATGGATTGTTTCATATATTATAGACTCCTCTTTAAAAAATTCGCTATTCCTATATTAAGGGATTTGCGCTTCGTAAACAACAGTATGAGCATTATTGTAATTTTCTTGCAATTTTATTCATTCTTTTTTCGCTTGGACAGTGGTGAAGAATGCTTTAATTTCAGGTGATTTCACAATTAAGTTACTATTGTGGAAATATAAACCAAAACATGACAAACTGAAATTAGATGTTGATTCGTTCGTGTAAAAGGAGAATGAGAGATGGATTTACAAAAAAACTTCGTAGACTCGGTGCACTTGTTTTTTAAAGAGAAGGGGAAAGAATGGTTAGACTCCTTGCCGGAGTTGATTAAGTATTGTGAAGAAAAGTGGTCACTTACTGTGAAAGATCCCTATTCCTTATCTATTAATTATGTGGCACCAGCGTTGAAGGATGATGGCACAGAAGTTGTCGTGAAAATCTGTATTCCTGGGGAAGGGTTCTTAGACGAACTTGAGGCGTTACGTTTATTTAAGGATCAGGGTATAGTTTCTTTATTGGATTATGATAAAAAGAATGGGATATTCATTTTAGAAAAGCTCTCACCAGGACATACGTTAGCAGAACTCTCTGATCAAGCCGAAGCATGTCGGTATGCAGCTCGTGTGATGAGTAACTTAATAGTCCCGGCACCTCAAGAAACAAGGCTTCCTACTACAAAAGGTAGAGAAGAGAATTTAAGAAGAACGTATAATCAGAATCCAAACGGTTATGGACCGTTTTCAAAAGAAACACTAGAGAAAGCATTGAATGTTTTTACATATCTGAACCAAACGATCGAAAAATATTGGCTACTTCATGGTGATTTTCATCATTACAATATCTTAGCATCAGGGGAAGAAAAATGGTTAGCTATAGATCCAAAAGGGTTAGTGGGTGAAATCGAGTATGACCTTATTCAGTACATGTTAAATCGGTTGCCAGATGAAGGCGCATACGATGTTACGAAAACTCGTGTAGATGTGTTTACTGAAGAATTGAATCTAAATAAAGAACGCTTAATCTTATATGGCTATTGTCATACGGTTTTATCCACCACATGGATGGTTGATGATGATGGTACATATGAAGGGAATTTTCATCAAGTTGAAGCCATCTTTGAAAAATTGTATGAATCCACTTTTGGAAAGAGCATATTATCCGGGGTAAGCAAGGAGGAGTTATAAAGGATTAACAGAATATCACTATATACAATTTCTTTCAGAGGAGGAGTCGGTAATGACGACTACGGAAGTTCAAGAACAAATTCATGCTTTGGAGTTAGAGTTATTGGAGAAGAAAAAGGAATTAGCTGCTTTACGTAAATCTCTACCAGAAAGAAGTGTGGAGAATTATGAATTTGTTCGAACAACAGGTGAAGAAGTTACACTACTTGAGCTTTTTGGAAACAAGGATGAACTAATCGTCATTCATAATATGGGGAAAGGCTGCTCTTACTGTACCTTGTGGGCTGATGGGTTTAATGGAGTAGACCATCACCTGAAACAGAAAGCAGAATTTGTGGTATCATCTCCTGACTCTCCAGTTGTACAAGAAGATTTTGCAGCAAGTCGCAAATGGCAGTTCCCTATGGTTTCGGTTAGCGAGAGTACGTTTGCCGAAGATATGGGTTTTAAGAAGGATGGCCATTATCACCCTGGCGTTTCAACATTTCGTAAGGATGAAAAAGGTCAAATCTATCTTCATGCTCAGGCACCACTAGGCCCTGGAGATGACTACTGCGTGACGTGGCATTTGTTTGATTTACTACCGTCTGGAACGGATAATGTAAAAGTCGATAACCCATTAAATAGCGAGTCACAATTCCAGCTTACCAACAACATAGCCGTAGGAGTGAATCAATATGAACGCGCTGTGTCTTTCTACCGAGATGTTATCGGTATGAAGCTTGAAGACTCTTATGAGGATGAAGCCAAATTATCGATGAGTGGTACAAACTTTTATATAGAGGAAAATGACGAAACGAATGTATTCTTTGAGTTTGGTGTAAAATCGTTTGAAGAAACCATAACACTTTTAAGGGAAAACGATTGTGTTGTTACTGAAGAAATTACTGAAAAAAGTGTCATGATAAAAGATCCTTATGGATTGAGGTTCCACCTTTTTGAAATCGAATCCTAACTTAAAGAAGACGTTCTTACAGTGTAAGAGCGTCTGTTTATTTAAGGAGGTTTGTCATAAGCTAGAGGTACTAGTATAGTGAATGGGCGAGATTAAAGATAGAAAGCAGGTGGGGTCCATGCAAATGAGAAAAAAGGGAGAATGGCTAGAGATCACAATTCCACATAATTGGGTGGGGTATTCTATTGAGTCGGTATTAAAGAATGAATTGCATGTTCCTAAGAAGTTATTGCACCAAATTCGAATGAGTAAAGGGGCCAAGCAAAACGGAAAAGAAGTTCCTTGGTCAACAGCTCTACAACAGGGGGATAAGCTCCAAGTCCTTTTGTTTCAACTTGAAGAGTTAGGTGTAATTACTACATATATGGATATTGAAGTATTATACGAAGATGACCATGTACTGGTCGTGAATAAGCCCGCTGGAATGAACGTACACCCCAATGAAGAGGGACAGACAAATACGTTAGCTAATGGAGTAGCTTATCACTACCAAAGTCAGGGGCAAGAGGTGAAAGTCCGTCACATTCATCGGTTGGACCAAGATACAACGGGAGCTGTCGTGTTTGCAAAGCATCCATTAGCAGTGGCTATAATGGATCGATTGCTCGAACAAAGATCCATTAAACGAACCTATTTGGCTTTAGTACATGGGAAACTGAAACAGAAAAAAGGTGTGATTAATGAACGTATTGGCAAGGATCGTCATCACCCTTCTAGAAGAAGAGTTTCTCCGACTGGTCAAGAGGCTGTAACCAACTATGAAGTCCTTAATTATATGAGTAAAAATGATCTCTCCTTGGTAAAAGTTCAATTAGATACAGGGCGCACACACCAAATTCGAGTGCACTTAAGTCATCTTGGCCATCCTTTGTATGGGGATAGCATGTACGGTAGTAAAGTTAAGGGTTCCCATCAGGCGTTACATGCAGCGAAAGTTACTTTTCCGCATCCTATTTCTGAAGAGGTTATTGAATGTGTAGCTCCTTTTATAGATGAACAGGATTTATTCCCAGGTTCAGTACAGGATTATTTATAGAATCTAATGAAACATATCTCTTAAATAACTTATCAAATATGAAAAAAGCTTGGAGCTGCATCCAAGCTTTTTTGTTTGTATATATAAGAATTCTTAACAGTCCTTTGGATGGGAATTTCGACAGCTTTTCTATTAGAGAAGGAGGAAACAGAGTTGGTATAGAAATATATTACAATCCGGACCTATAGGAGAGGTGTCCATTCATGAAAGTGGAAGAAAAAATAATTACTGTTAATGAAAGAAATATTCCTTATACACATATTCAAAACGATTCCAGAAAGGTTTGCTTTATGTTTTCAGGCGCAGGATACACCTATGATAAACCTTTGCTCTATTACTCCACAATGGTAGCGTTAGAAAATCACTTTGATGTTGTTCATATTCATTATTCTTATACCGAGAAAGAGTTACGTCAAACCTTTGAGCAATTTGCTGAACTTATAGTAGGTGATGTGAAACCAGTAGTATCTAAAGTGTTATCTAAATATAAGTATGAAGAAACGATCTTCATAGGAAAGTCATTGGGCACAATACCGATTATTCAAGAGTTTTTAAAGGATAATAGTTTTACAACCTCTAAGATGGTTCTACTTACTCCTTTACTAAAAAGACAACAACTTTTCGAATCATTATCTAAATCGAAGGGTGACATTTTCATTGCAATTGGAAAGCAAGATCCTCACTACATACCAGAAAAAATAAATAAATTAAGAAGCATCCCTTCTATCCACCTACAAGAGTTAGAAGGTGCAAATCATTCTTTAGATATAGAGGGTTTCCATACAAGTGAATCTCTTTCTTGTTTATCCTTAACCATGGATAGTTTAAATCATTTTCTTAGAGAGGAGTAATTTTATGGAGAAATATGCAGAATACGATGCGTTTGCTTGGATCTACAATGAATATTGGGGGCGCATGCCTAAAGGGATAGAGCCTATTATTGATAAACTATTCTTCACAAGTTTGCCTGAGAATGCTTCAGTACTAGACCTATGCTGTGGGACAGGCCAATTAGCTCAAATCCTAAACGAAAGAGGCTATGAAGTCACAGGAATTGATGGATCAGGAGAAATGCTTAAAATAGCCCAAGAAAATTCTCCATCCAGTACGTTTTTGGAGGATGATGCAAGGTCTTTTGCCGTAAATAAACAGTTTGATGGAATCATATCTACTTATGATAGTTTAAATCATATCATGACTCTCAACGAGCTAAAGGTTGTTTTTCGGAATGTATATAAGTCTCTTGTAAATGGTGGTTTATTCTTATTTGATATGAATATGAAGTCAACTTATACAGGTCACTGGAATGGTTCCTTCAATATTGTAGAGGATGACCACGTATGTGCAGTCCGTGCAACATCACAGCCTGAAAATAGATTAGCTCAAATGGATATCACGATGTTTATGTTCAAGGATGGTCAATGGAAGCGGTCTGATCTAACTCTGGAACAAACCTGGTATCGAGAAGAAGAGCTAATTCATGCGTTAAGAGAAGAAGGGTTTAGTGGGATCAAAACCTATCCTTCAGAGGATTTTCAAATGCAAAAAGGTAGAATGTTTTACTTATGTAAAAAGTAATGAATGTAAGGTCGTGATCTCAATGAATAAAATTATACTTATCGGTTCAGGTGGTTCTGGGAAGTCCACGTTGGCTAGAAAAATGGGGAAAAAGCTTAACACTGAAGTGCATCACTTGGACTTACTTTTTTGGAAGTCTGGATGGGTAGGCGTCCCAAAGGATGAACAAAGAAGAATTCAAACGGATTTAGTGAAGCAAGAACAATGGATCATAGATGGAAACTATGGTGGAACGATAGATATCCGATTACGTGCAGCGGATACGATCATATTCTTAGATATGCCAAGGTTATTGTGTGTTTACCGAGTATTTAAAAGACGGTTCCAATATCGAAATCAAACGCGACCTGATATGAGAGCTGGAACTGAAAAAGTTAGGCTAGAATTTCTGAAGTGGGTTTGGAACTATCCTAAAAAGAAGAAACCTCAGATCTTAGCAAGACTCGAGGAATTATCTGATGGAAAGAACATTATCATTCTAAGGTCTCCCCGAGAGGCTCGAACATTTCTTCATAACATAGACTAACTTAAAATATATATTTGAGTGTTTACATTTATTCATAGAAGACGGTTTGATTGGGAGGTGGAGTAATTGGTGAAGCGATTATTACATAGTGAAGGGTTGGTTGTGTTCATTCTTTCTATTTACTTCTATTCATAGATAGAGGGAAGCTGGTGGATGTTCTTTCTTCTATTATTGGCACCTGATGTATCGATGTTAGGATACTTAATTAATAACAAAGTAGGCTCAGTTACATACAATGTGTTTCATTCCTACTGTGTTCCATTGCTTTGTTTGCTAGTAAGTGTCATGCTAGAAAATACACTTTTCCTTGGTCTTAGTATCATTTGGATTGCTCATATCGGAATGGACCGTACAGTAGGATATGGATTGAAATATCCAACTCAATTTAAAGATACGCATCTACAAAAGATGGATTAAAAGGAGAGCTCTAAACTACTAGGAGTAGTAAGTGATTAAAGTAGAAAGTAGAGGTTATAACCGTGCTACAATACAAAACAAACAACATAACCGTATTTCAAAGTGCATTATACAAAACAACTTCAGCGATTATTGAAACCAAAAAGACCATGATTGTGACAGATCCGAACTGGCTACCTGAAGAGGTGGAAACCATACAACAATATGTTACACAGAATAAAGGAAGCAGAGATCTTTATATTATTTATACCCATAGTGATTTTGATCACATCATTGGTGCAGGAGCGTTCCCTGAAGCCAAAGTGATTGCTTCTGAAGAATTTGATGCAAACCCTCATAAACAAGAGATCATAAAACAAAACCATGATTTTGATCAAAAATACTATCTACAACGATCTTATCTACATACCTATCCATCAGTGGATTTTGTCATATCAGAAGATGGACAAAAGCTTGAATTAGAAGACGTTACATTAAACTTTTACAAAGCCCCAGGCCATACTAATGATAGTCTATTTACCGTTGTTGAACCTTATGGAATTTTCCTATCTGGAGATTACTTATCAGATGTGGAGTTTCCATTCATTTTTAGCAGCTATAAGGACTATGTAGATACAATTAAGAAAGCAGCGTATGTATATCAAAATTACGATATTACTGTACAGATTCCAGGTCATGGGTACACAACAGATGATCAACAAGAGATGAGGGATAGGCTGGTTTTTTCACAGTATTATCTGCAAAACCTTTTATCAAAGAAACAAGAGTTAGTGGATGAGCTATCTCAAAAGTACACATTTTTTGAAGGCATGAAAAGTATTCATGATTCAAATGTTGAGTTAGCCAAACAAGAGATTGAATCGTGATATTTTCATACTATGGGAAGAAGAAATAGATAGAGCTTACACGAAAAAATAGTTGACCAAATTCCCGCCTCACTGTTATGCTATTTTCTATTAGTAGATAAAGAAAGTACGACAAATATTTTATCGGACTTATTGAACAGCTACTTAAAACAAAAATATAAATGCGATGAAGGTTATGGGTAACACTATAACTGGAGCACATTCTGGAGAGACTACATTATGTAGCGCCGAAGGGTTCACAATCTCAGGCAAATGGACAGAATCGTTCTAACACATTTATTCACTTGTGTTAAACGTTTTTGCTGAGATTGGATACGGTCCAATCTTTTTTTATTGGCTTTTTTTGCTAATAACAATAATGATTGGCTTATAAACCCAACATACTTTAACGAACAGAAGAGGTGGACAACATGCAAAATAGACGCGCAATCGTTAGTGTTATTGGTCAAGACCAGGTTGGGATCATTGCTAAGGTGACCAACGTGTTAGCAAGTGAAGAAATTAACGTACTTGATATTAGTCAAACCATTTTAGAAGAGTTTTTTACGATGATGATGATTATAGATGTTTCCGACAACGAACAGTTGGATGACATTCGACATAAGCTTCAGACTGTTGGTGACGAAATGGGACTAAAAATTAACCTACAACTTGAAGATGTTTTCCAAGCAATGCATCGTATTTAAGGAGGTACCATTATGAGTAGAAATATTGGTTTACATGAAATGACAGAAACAATCCGAATGGTTCAAATGGAAAACCTTGATATCCGTACGGTCACGATTGGTATTAACCTACGCGATTGCACGGATCCGAACTTTGAGCAAATGCAAGAACGAGTCTATGAAAAAATTATTCAATATGCTAAGAATTTAACAGGAGTGGCGGAATCCGTTGAAAAAGAATATGGCATTCCTATTATTAATAAGCGAATTTCTGTAACCCCTATTGCTGAGCTTCTTGGCCAAGCCACTGTGGAACAAGCTATAGCACTAGCAAAAACATTAGATCAAGCTGCAAAAGATCTGGGTGTTGATTTTATTGGTGGATATTCAGCTTTAGTACATAAAGGGGTTACCAAGGGAGAACAAACTCTAATAAATGCTTTACCTGAAGCCTTAAGTGTAACTGAACGGGTATGTGCTTCTGTTTCCGTTGCAACAACAAAAACAGGTATTAATATGGATGCAGTAAAACAAATGGGGGAAGTGATTAAAGAGGCCTCTGAAAAGACTCGTGATCAAAACGGTCTTGCGTGTGCGAAGCTAGTCGTTTTCGCTAACCCCGTAGAAGACAACCCATTTATGGCAGGAGCTTTCCATGGTACTGGTGAAGGTGAAGCTGTACTTAATGTCGGTGTAAGTGGGCCGGGCGTTGTGTTAAACGCATTAAAACGTCATCCAGATCAGGGCGCAGACCTTGGTTCTGTATCTAGCGTCATTAAGAACACAGTCTTTAAAATTACTCGTGCGGGAGAGTTTCTGGGACGTGTTGTCGCAGAACGTATCGGTGTTCCTTTTGGCATAATGGACTTATCCTTAGCGCCGACAAATGCATTAAACGATAGCGTTGCTGAAATTTTAGAAGAAATAGGACTTGAACGGGTCGGTACACATGGAACGATCGCAGCCCTAGCACTGATGAATGATGCTGTGAAAAAAGGCGGAGCGATGGCAAGTGAATATGTCGGTGGTTTAAGTGGAGCTTTCATACCTGTTAGTGAAGATAACGGGATGATAAAAGGGGTTTCTGATGGTGCATTATCGTTATCAAAACTAGAAGCGATGACATGTGTATGCTCTGTCGGCTTAGATATGATTGCAATCTCAGGCGATGCACCTGCTACTACTATTGCAGGTATGATTGCTGATGAGGCAGCCATCGGTATGATTAACAAAAAAACAACCGCAGTTCGCGTCATTCCTGTTCCAGATAAAGAAGAAGGGGAAATTGTTGAATTTGGTGGACTTCTAGGTCGCGCACCTGTTATGGGTGTGAATCCATATGGCTCCGGCCAGTTCATCAACCGTGGCGGACGCATACCAGCTCCTCTCCAAGCTCTCATCAACTAGAGTACGGAGCGGTTCTTTTGCTTAAAACAAATAAGCTAATGGCACAATGAGTAGATCCTATCCGCTGTTGTGCTTTTTTTTTTAGTGTATCTTCTTAAGGAAAGGGGATCATGCTGTCTTTTTCACATTTCTAGGAAAAATTATTTGTGGGGATATTACGATTACATATCCTGAAGAAATACAGGAAGTGTTATGGATGGATGCTAAAGAAGCGGAACAGCATATGCGCATTCCTAGTGATATGGAAGGTTTGTTATTCAAGCGTGAATCTGTTCCTTATATGTTTCAAGGAAGTATTGTTCATACATAGGTTATCAACTATAAAAAGATCTCTACATTGTTTGCAGAGATCTTTTCTTACGTTCTTTTATCTCAGCTATAATTTTTCTTCAGATGATTTCTTGCCAGGTGAAAACCATCCAATTAATGCGATAGCCACTAGTACCCCGTAGAAAGTCAGAGTCCAAAATGTACTGTGAGGGAAGTCGTGATCTAAGACTCCGATATCGTCATGGGCAAGCGTAATGACAGCTAACTTAACTCCGACCCAGGCGACAATCGCATAAGCTGTTGTTTCTAACGCTGGGCGCTTTTCAAGTAACTTCACAAACCAAGTTGCAGCATATTTGATTAAAATAAGGCCTGCGATTCCACCGAGGACAACGACAATAAATTTACCGCCATCCATGCCACCGAAATCTCCGATTGGGGAATCTGGAAGACCGAGTGCAAGGGCGACAGCAGCGAGAATGGAGTCAATTGCAAAAGCAAGATCAGCTAGTCCGATTTTACCTACTGTTGGCCAAAAGCCTTTTCCAGCAGCTTCTTCTTCCACTTCGTTTTCAATGTTTTCATTTTCTTTACCAAACTTCGCCTTTATGACATGCTTTAAACCTAAGTAAAGAAGGTAAGCGGCTCCAATAGCTTGTATTTGCCATATATTTGCGATAAACGAAATCGCAAAAAGAGCAACAAACCGAAAACCAAATGCCATAAAGATTCCATATTTAATTGCTTTTTCTTTTTCTTCGTCGGGTAAGTGCTTGGCAATCACCGCTAGAACTAGCGCATTATCTGCTGATAATAAACCTTCTAGTCCTATTAGAATTAATAAAGTCCACCCGTATTCTAACCAGATTGACTCCAACCATGATTCTCCTTTCTATACAACAAACAGTAACTAGTGTCTTGAGATTTTTTAAATGATGGGTCATCTTTTAGTAAAGTTACTACGATCATTTATACCTTTCTATAATTTACAACAAACTCATTAAATCAATCCGCAATGTATTTTTCCAAGTTATAACTTATTGTTTCTTTATTTAGAGAAGCTAATGCATGATCTGTAAAACAACAATAGTTTTTTTAAAATGAGATAAACGTATAAAGAAACTCCCATCCTGAACCACCTCCAGAATGAGAGCCTAAGGTTAAGCTGTTTTTTTATGCCTTTTATAGAATTGATATAAATCCAACACTGTAACTTTAACAACTGCATATAGCGGTATTGCAATGAGCATTCCGATAAATTTATAAAGGGCTGCAGCTACTAATAGAAGGAGAATAATCGTTAGTGGATGGATATTTAGCTTGTTTCCTAATACCAGAGGTGCGACTAAATTACCTTCTATTTGCTGAACGATAACCAATGTAATCAGAACAAAAAGGAGCATAGCTGGTTGTTGTGTTAAAGCAACAACTAGTGCTGGGAGCACTCCAAGGATTGGACCAAAAAACGGGACGACTGCTGTGACCATTACAAATATGGCTAGTAATAAAGCATAAGGTAGTCCTATAATCGCATAACCAATATACATCAGAACACCATCAACTACAGCCACTGTAATTTGTCCAATGATGTATCCTGATAGTTTCACACTTATATCATGAAATACTTTAGCCCCTTCATCTTGGTACTTTTTGGGGACGAAATTTAGAATAAAAGGAATGAAGCGGTTATCATCTTTAAGAAAATAAAATAAAACAAATGGCACAACTACTAGAACTGTAGTAGCTCCAGTCAAAGCAGAAGCAATTTGGCTAATATTTTCTCCTAGGTTTTGAGTAATTCCACTTAAGTAAGAGCTAGCTTCTTGGCGGAGCTGATTGACAGACAACATTCCCATATCATGCTTCTCAATCGTTTCCTGGGCCTTATTTGCTGTTTCTTTTAATTGTTTAGGAAGCTTTTGTGTAATATCAGAGAATTGGGTACTGATTTTTTGTGCAAATAATTTTCCGGATATAAATAGAAGACCTGCAATAGCTGCGAACACGGATAAAATAGCAACCTCTTCAGGGATGAATTTTATTTTTCGAATAAGACGAACAATCGGTTTAAGTATGTAATACAAAAATCCAGCAATTAAGACAGGAAAGAATAACGTGCTAATGGCTATCTTAAATGGTGCTAAGATATCTAATAAATTCAAGAAGTAAATAAGGATTAAAAACAGAATAGTTCCTGTAACGTATTTAAAATAAGGATGTTTGATCCACATAAGCTTTCCTCCTACATCGTCTTAACTTACTATTTAATACCACGCAAACCATATGGTGTAACATCCTTTATTTGGAGAACGTTGTATATAGGTTTTACCTTAAGAGCTTTCATATGCAGGTTGAGGAAAGTTATAGGGTTACAATGTGGAGTGTGGAAGGAAAATTGATTGAAGTAAAAAAATAGCTTTTACGAACATCAAATCCTTTTGCCTGTAACAGATTTGATGTCGTTAAAGCTATTTTACAAAATCTTTTCCAAGAATTCCTGTGCTCTTTGGGTCTCTGGTTTACTGAAAAATGTGGATGGTGGGGAGTCCTCAACCAATTTACCATGGTCTAAGAAGAGAACACGGTCAGCCACTTCTTTTGCAAACCCCATTTCGTGGGTTACAACAGCCATTGTCATTCCAGACTTAGCCAAGTCTTTCATAACATCGAGTACCTCATTAACCATTTCTGGATCCAGAGCGGATGTTGGTTCATCAAATAACATGATTTCAGGTTCCATCGCTAGTGCACGTGCAATGGCAACACGTTGTTTTTGTCCTCCTGATAAGCTATTCGGATAGGCATTTGCTTTGTCAGTTAATCCAACTTTTTCAAGGAGTGACTTTGCTTTTGTCTCAGCTTCATTAGCTGATATGCTTTTTACTTGTTTAGGAGCATATGTGATATTATCTAAAACAGTTAAATGCGGAAACAAATGAAAATGTTGAAACACCATTCCAATATGTTCTCTTACCTTAAGAATATTGGTTTTCGGGTTTGTAATCTCGTAATCATGTACCCAAACACTTCCTTTAGATGGTGTTTCTAAAAGATTTAAGCAACGAAGAAACGTAGACTTCCCTGAACCTGAAGGGCCTACAATGGAAACCACTTCACCTTGATTCACCTGCGTAGTAATATCACTCAGTACTTCAGATTTCCCAAATGTTTTTGAAAGCTCTTCAACTTTAATCACTGTAGCGCAACCTCCTTTCTACTAGCTTACCAAGCATCGTTAATCCCATTACGAGTAGATAATAAATGAGTCCAACAAATAAAAGCGGTTCAAAGTTTCGATAAATATCAGATCCTACAACTTGTGCACGACGCATGAGGTCTAAGTAGCTGATCGTTGAAACAATGGCAGATTCTTTTGTTAGTGTGATAAATTCATTCATTAATGCTGGTAATATGTTTTTTAATGCTTGCGGTAAAATCAAGTCTTTCATCATCGGACGATAGGGAACTCCAAGGGCTTGAGCGGCTTCAGTTTGGCCTTTCTCAACAGCTTGAATTCCAGCTCGAATGATCTCAGAGATATAGGCGGATGAATTTAAACCAAATGCTAATACAGCAGCTAAAAATGGTGGAATATTATACCCTGTTAATTGCGGGATAGCAAAATAAATAATCATAAGTTGCAAAATTAACGGTGTTCCGCGAAATACTGATGTATATGCATCAGCAAACCAATTAAATAGTTTTACTCGACTAATTTTTAATAAAGCTAACAATGTTCCTAAGAAAAATCCAAACACTATTGACACACTTACAAATTTTAACGTTACCCATATCCCTTTTAGCATAAAAGGGATATAAGGCACGATTTGGGTAAAATCCAAATTCATGCCTTCACCTCATTTCTAAATCTTGATGTTATGGTTTACTTTGATTCTTCTAACCATTTCTTTTTTAGTTCTTCAAGCTTTCCGCTTTCTTTCATCTCTTTTAAAACTTTATTTACATCTTCTTTAAGGTCACTTCCTTTTGGAAATGCTACAGCCATTCCTGGTGAACTAGAGGTAGGATCTTCAAAACCACCAAGATTTTGTTCCTTGATATATCCTTTAGCGGCCGCTTTGTCCATGTAAGCAACATCAATGCGATTTGTTTTTAATTCCTGAATTAGTGTTGAACTGGTATCTACACGCTTAATCTTAAAGTCTACTTTCTCCTGGATTTTCTTAGCACCTTCTTCTTGAATAGTTCCAAGCTGTACGCCCACCGTTTTTCCTTTTAGTTGTTCTAGTGATTCAATGTTTGCATCTTTATTCGTTATAAACATTTCGCCTGAGTGATTGTATTGCGTGGAAAAATCTACGTTTTGACTACGTTTTTCTGTAGCAGACATTCCAGCTAGAACCATATCTACTTTCTCTGTTTGAAGCGCTCCAACTAAGCCGTCAAATTTCATATCCTTAATTTCTAGGTTATAACCTAACTCATCAGCAATATGATTAGCTAAATCAATATCGAATCCAACGATTTCACCAGATTCATTTCTAGATTCAAATGGAGCAAAATCTGCTGATGTTCCCATAACCAATGTTTTCTCAGAATTCTCTGTTGCTGAAGAATTACTACACCCAATTAATCCAATCGATAAGATCATCATTAGTACGCTTACTACAAATTTGTTGTTCATGACTTTTCCTCCTTGATAACTATAAGTGTTGATGTATTTTTATTAGTATCTAGAATGCTATCACACATAATTATTCATTTAAAGGGGTTAATTAAGAATTAATATACATTTATATTCATTCATTTGTATGGAGGGTTGAATGTTAAGATTTTTACATCCGTAATCAAAGGGTTAGGTTTTTCTAGATAAATAAAATAAGGAGTGTATAATCTTAAGAGAGAAAATGTCTATTAGAATATCAAAATACTTTTGTGACAGTGTCATAAATGGAGGTCACGGTGTGAAAAAGAAGGGAAATGTAACAAGATGTCAAAATCAAAGAGCTAAGCGATATATCGTAAAAGAATCAACGACTTTGCTTCCTTTTTTACAAAAGGTTCTATCCCACCTAAGTCGTAATGCTGTTAAATCTGTTCTCACTAGTGGGAATGTTGTTATAGAAGGAAATGTAGTTACGAAGCATAATTATCCACTTCAACAGGAGCAAGTGGTGGAAATATATAAAGATAACGTGCGTTCTGAACATTCATTGAGAGGACTTATGATTCTTTATGAAGATATGGATATCATTGTGGTTGAAAAGGTTTCAGGTCTTTTATCTATTTCCTCAGGTAAAGAGAAAACTTTAACAGCTCACCGCCAGCTTTCTGAATATGTCAAAACAAGTCATCCTAAAAATCGCATATTTATTGTTCATCGTTTAGATCGAGATACATCGGGAGTCATGATCTTTGCAAAATCAGAACAGGTGAAAAACAAGCTACAGAATTCATGGAAAGACATGGTAAAGGAACGGACTTATATAGCTATTGTAGAAGGGAACATACAAAAATCTGAAGGTGTGATAACCTCTTGGTTAAAAGAGACTAAAACACATGTAATGTATTCAAGTAAGAAGCCAAACGATGGGAAAAAAGCTGTCACCCATTATAAAGTGTTGCAGTCGAACCAAAACTTTTCCTTAGTTAAGCTTAACCTTGAAACTGGAAGGAAGAATCAAATCCGCGTGCATATGAAAGATATAGGCCATTCGATTGTTGGAGATAAAAAGTATGGAGCAACAAGGAATTCGATAGGTCGCTTAGGACTCCATGCAAAAGAAATTACGTTTAAACATCCTTCCCGAAATGAAATGTTACACTTTGAATCACAAGTGCCTGATGTGTTTCTGGAGAAATTTTAAATATAAAATTGAGTAAAAAGAGAAGCCAGAAAAATACTAGTGCTTCACAATAGTATTCACATATAATCGAATTTTTAGGCTTAGAGAATTTTAATCTCTAAGCCTTGTTTTATAACTTCTACAGATAGCCAGGAAGGAATTCAATAAATATTTTGTACATATTCTCATTGGTGTTTAATAGGTGAGCCTAATGTCGCAATAAATGGCATGAATACATATGCCATTAGATGAAGAAAGTTCTTTTACTCATACTGAAGTAAAAGAGAAAATGGATAAATGGCTGAAATAATATGGGCTCAAACCTAGAACAAAGGTTTTACGCCTTTTTTTTTATATTTGCGTTTTAAAGTACATGGATTAGAAAACTATTTCTGATTCTTATTAGTATAATTACAGATACTTTATAAGTAGATATAAACATACAGTACATATGTCAAAGTAAGTTATAAAAGAAGCCCCAGCATATGCTGAAGCTTCTCTAGTTTATTTTTTAAATGTCTCAGGAAACTGTTTGACAACTCCTTCAGAGATCGCATCTGCCATTAAGATTATATGAGTCATCCCATCATCGATCGCAACAATTCTTTCATCCCATTCTTTTTCTAAGCTTGCTATTAAGTCATCTGTTACCAATTCTAAATGTATATATAGCATTTCTTTTAAATCTTCATTTTTTAAATGGGGATTGGCATCACTAAGGAACGCCGCAATATCATCAGCATTTCTATACCAGTCTTTGTTAAGCTTATCCATCATTTTTTCGTTCCCATTTTTAGCGGCATCTACGATTTTACCAGCTATAACGATATGTTCTTTTAGCAAATCAGTAAGCTTGTTCCCTGCTTTCTCTCCATACACTGGCTTAATTGCATTTCCTATATCCTCCTGATTCCTCAGAAGTCTTGATAGCACTTCCTTTTGATCCTCAGCACCGGCTGTTGTTGCACTTGTAATATAATTGCTTGTCCACAACACATGATCAACCCAAAGTCTTCTGAATTCATTTTTGAACTTTACCTCTGATTGACTAATACATTGTTCCTGTGTTTTAGCATTGACACTAATTGCCCCTGGTAAGGTATTGAGCATAAATACTAAAATTACCGCCATAAACATTAACTTTTTCATCCTATATACTCCTTCCAAAATAAAAGTTCATTCATATTATTGTTTTATGAAATTTTTTCATTCGTTAAAGTTATCTCGAATCCAAGTATTCAGCTTTTGCGCGCTTTTCTGGAATAAGGAACGGCCTTTTCATTTGTCTTAATCGTAAAGTAGATCAGGTTGTTTACTGGCTATTTGTGTTAAATTTGAATTAGATTGTTATGCTAACTAACGCAAAAGAGTTGAAGAAGAAAAAACTAATATTGTAGCAGGAAGAAAAGAGATTTTAAGGTGGTTGTAAAATGCAATCTAATGCTCTATTTTATATCATTCAAAAGGAAATTGTGTCGGTTGAAGACTATATTAATTGGTCGCACAGTTTATTAAAAAACAATATATCATCACCGTCATTAAACATAATTGCTGCTTTTTCATTTGAAGATAATATTTTTGAAGTTGAAGAGTATTTTAATAAGGCATTAAATGAGCTAGAAATTCAAAAACCTAGCTTAGAAGTAAGTGCGAGAGCTTATATAGAGCTTTTTGCAAATAAAATAATAAAAGTTAATAATCAATCAGAAATGTTTGGTTTAGCTAAGAGGATTTTTCATATTGTTGCGACAGAGTTAGATTACCCGGATGATTTGCTTGAGTGGTATGAAATTAGTGAAATGATTGACAGGCTACAATATGATGAGGTTGCTTTGGAATTTAATGAAGAGGATATATTATCCAAGATTAAATATGAGGAAGAATCTTTTCAGGGGGTAAACGATCAGCTTTTGTTCTAACGAATTCTATAGTTGCAGAACCACATTAATGAATATCTTGATATCAAGTTTTCATTTAAAGGGCGCAATTCTGAAATAGGGTTGTGTCTTATTTTTATGTTATGAATTAAATTATGAAGTGATTTAATAACTGGATATTTGTAGTAAAATTTGAGTTAGATTGTGAAGAAATGATCTTAAACTAAACCAGCTAATAGTTTGTCAACATTTTTCAATAAAAAACTGAAAAAAGACATGATAAAATAAAAAAGAACATGCCAAATAACCTTCCATTAAAACTATATTGGAAGGTTTTGTTCTATATAGGCAGATATAGTTATCAAGCTATTTCTTGGAAGTTAGTTCTGCTTTTTAAAAGAGCATAGATCCAATGTAAAAGCTTATTAACACAAGCGATGACTGCTACTCTAAAAGGTTTACCTTCGTTTCGTTTCTTATCGTAAAATTCTCTCAATTTCTTATTTCTAGGGAGTATTTCATCGGTTGTTTTCTTTTTCCGTTTGTCTCTAATCGCACAACAGACAGCCAGATATAAAGCGTGCCTTAAGCGACTAGAACCTCTTTTAGTAATGCGATTATTACTGGCTGTAAAGCGACCTGATTCAAACACACTTGGATCAACACCGGCAAAAGCCACAAGCTTTTTAGGGTGATTAAATCGATCTATTTCCCCAATTTCAGAAATAATCGTGGCAGCGATCTTTTCTCCGATACCAGGGATAGATTTAATAATCTTATATTCTTCAATTTCTTTAGCTAGAGTATCTATCTCTGCATCTAACTTTGATAGATGCTCTTTAAATTGAAGAAGCATATCAATATACATTCCCATACTTAATAGGTGACTTTGATACAGTGTCTTTTTAAAAGGATTACGAGCAGCTGCTGCTTTCAGAGTTTGTGCTTTTTCATAAGCCCACTTTTCAGAACGACTTGTACATAAATCAGCTATTCGATTTGCCAGTCTGTCTTCACTAGTCCTTAAAATATCTTCCGAGGACTTATATTCTTTGAGGATCCGTAAAGAAACAAAAGAATATAGCTCACCAAAAACCCCTTTGTATTCAGGAAATACTTGTTCCAATACAGCTTGGAACTGTAACTTTGTTTGAATAAAGTTCCCAGTAATATTTTCATGTTGCCGAGTTAAATTACGAAGGTTTAAAAGTTGAACTCCTCGCTTTTTATAAGGCTCTAAATCTTCCTTATAGTAAAGTTCACAAAGAAGATAAGCATCAACTGCATCAGTTTTCACCTTTCGTAAATTAGAGCTTTTCGCTCTAAAAGAAACCAATGGATTTACAATGATTAATAAATAATTATGCTCCTCCAGAAATTGAACAACAGGCGCATGATAATGTCCCGTTGCCTCCAAAACAATTGCTGGATCTTGACCCGTAACTTCCTTTAAATGCTTTAAAAATTCGTGAAGCGTCGTTAAACCATCTCGCGTGTGGTCTACTTTAAAATTCTTACGATATGGCTTTTTCTTGTCCAAGAATGCTTGGACCTGACTTTCCCCTTTAGATACATCCAGACCTACGACTGGATTCATTCGAATTCTCCTCCTCAAAAAATATTGCCGGTGCCCCTAATCCTCCTTGTAATGTCACAGGTTCGCTTGTTAAACGGGATCTAGGGTCCCAACCAGCTAAATCATGTTTTTACAAGTAGGGGGTGAACTGTTTAGTTTACGGGGTCAAACCCCACGGGCAGAGACGTTCTACCCCGGCTACTGTTATAATAGATCCATATAAAAAATGGTCAACCAGTAAAAACTGGTTAACCTTATATTACGAACGGGCAGAATTGTTGAATAAGGTTTTAAATGAAACTTCTATAATAAAAAAACGTCCTTTTATATATAGATGGAGGGATTAAATGTCATATAAAAAAATATTTATAACTTTAATTTCAATGTTTTTGTTAGCTCTTGTAGGTTGTTCGAGTGATACTGTGAAAGAAAAAGAACCTAATAATGATAGTGAAGATATAGAACAAAAAATCGTTGTTCAAAAACGTATTGGTGAAGACAACAATTATAAAGACCTTCAAGAAATCTTAAACTCGGAAGGTGTAGCCAAAGTAAAAGATATCGTGAATAATATAAAATGGAAAATGTAAAAGTCGATATGCCAAGAAATGCTGACTATCGTTTTTATCGCCAATATAAAAATTCAGAAACAGAAGTAAAAGCAATCATGTATCAAGTCTGGATTAGTGACAACAAAGAACAGTTAGAAATAATTAAACCAAAAGGATATATTCAATTATCTAAAGAAAACTCATCTATTTTATTCGAAGTATTAACGGACAAAAAAAAGACGTCCTATGAAGGACGTCTTTGCGTATTGCGGCGAGAGACAGCACTCCACATTTGTGCCTTGCCATAAAGGCGCGTCAATCTCGTCTTATGCAATTCAGCTCATCGCGAGATTAGTATAGCATAATGCAACTATTATATCTAATGGAAAATTTTCCTTATAGTATTAAACCAGCTAATAGTTTGTCAACATTTTTCAATAAAAACTTAAATTATTTCATGCTATACTAAAAGTGCGCATGCCAAATAACCTTCCACTAACTAATGAATGGAAGGTTTTGCCTTATTTACTTGAAAATCTTAATTAGGCTATATCTTGGAAAGTGGTTCTGTTTTTTAATATGGCATAAATCCAATGTAAGAGCTTATTTACACAAGCAATAACGGCTACTTTATAAAGTTTGCCTTCTTCTCGCTTCTTATCGTAAAACGCTCTTAATTTTTTGTTTCTAGGGATGATTTCATCCGTGGTTTTCTGTTTGCGACAATCACGAATACCAGAACGAACAGCCATATATAAGGCATGACGCAACCTACTTGATCCACGTTTTGTTATGCGAACCAGACTTGCCTTGAATTTCCCTGACTCGAAAACCTCTGGATCTACTCCAGCGAATGCTACAAGCTTTTTTGGGTGATTAAACCGATCTATCTCTCCAATTTCAGAAATGATCGTTGCCGCGATCTTTTCTCCAATACCAGGGATAGATTGGATAATCTTATATTCTTCAATTTCTTTAGCGAGAGTATCTATCTCAGCGTCCAACTCTGATAGATGCTCTTTGTATTGAATAAGCATATTTATATACATACTAAGACTTAATAAATGACTCTGATATAGTGTCTTTTGAAATGGATTTCTCGCAGCTGCTGCTTTTAGCTTTTGGGATTTTTCTACCGCCCATCTTTTCGAACGACTTTTACATAATTCTTTTATTCTATTCGCCAACGCATCATCACTAATTGTTAAAATATCTTCTGATGCTGGATACTCTTGTAGAATACGCAAAGACACAACTGAGTATAAGTCCCCAAAAACGCCTCTGTATTCAGGGAATACTTGATCAAGAACTGCTTGAAATTGTAGCTTGGTTTGCGCGTACATTCCTGTAATATTCTCATGTTGTCTTGTAAGATTACGAAGATTCAAAAGTTGAATCCCTCGTTTCTTATATGGCTCTAAATCTTCTTTATAGTAAAGCTCACAAAGACGATAGGCATCAATGGCATCCGTTTTTACTTTTCGTAAACTAGAGCTTTTGGCTCTATGTGAGATCAATGGATTGACAATGATTAATAAATACTGATGTTCCTCTAGAAACTGAACCACAGGTGCATGGTAATGTCCAGTTGCTTCCAACACAACCGAAGGTTGTGCTCCTGTTTTATTTTTTAAATCTTCCAGAAACTCGAGTAATGATCGTAGCCCATCAAGGTCATGTTTGATACTAAAGCTTCTAAGGTAAGGTTTTCCCTTATCTAGAAATGCCTGAACTTCACTTTCTCCTTTTGAAACATCCAGACCAACAACTGGATTCATTCTATATCTCCTCCTTAAATTCTACTTGCCAGTAACCCCTAACTCCTCCTAGTAGTATCATAGCTTCGCTTGTTATACGAGATCTCATGTCAGTCCCAACCAGCCTTAAACATGTTTCTACCAGTAGGGGGTGAACGGTTTAACTGACGGGATCTAAGTCCCACGGGTGCTTACGTTCTACCCTGGCTACTGCTATAATAAGACCATATAAAATAAGGTCAACCAGAAATAATTAGCATTCTGGCTAACCTTATAATACGAACGGGTGCGTTAGTTGAATATCTTATTTGCAATTTATCTCGAATTCAAGTTTTTAGCAAACGGGCGCTTTCCAGGAATAAGGAAAGCCTTTTTATTTGTCCTGATCGAATAATGGAGTAAGTTATTAACTGGATATTTGTGTTAAAATTTAAATAAGATTGCAAAGAAATATACTTTAGCTAACGGACATAAGAGTAGAATGTACGAATAAGATAAGTCACATTTCGGAATGAAAATTACTAAGTAAAGGAGAAGGTTCTGATTAGCTGCTTTAAAGGTTTTTTTGAAGCTGAGTTTCTTAAGAAAACTTTAGTTTTATTCTTACTTGTGGGTTTAATGGCAGGCTGTGTAAACAACGCATCTTCCGAAGAAGTAAATAAAGAATTAGAAAAAAATATCAACAGACTTCAAGATAGTGTTTTAAAAATGGAAGAAAAAATAGATGCACAAACAGCAACTATTAAAAAGCTTGAAGAAAGAATAGCCTCAAATGAAAAAACGTCATCTTTAATAAGTGATTCTTATGCGAAGAAAACTGACCTAACTTACTACGATGAACTAATAAGTCAGACTATGAAAAGCGAAACTGCTATCTTACATGATGCAAAAATAAAAGGAGACCAATTGCTTTTAAGAATCACATATGCTGAGAAGGTAGACGATGATCAGGCTCCAAATGGATTTAATTTAAATCAGTTTGAAGATGCCACATTGAGTATTGATAAAAAAAAGCCCATATATTTATTAGAAACCCCATCAAAGCTGGTAAGGGTTGAATGGAAAGAAGTTATGAATGAAAGTGGTTTAATTGAACTCTTTAAAAATGATGGCGAAGTAGTTTTTATTAGAGAGATCTATATACCATAATTAAAAGTTGAAGTATGAAGAACAATAGAAGAACAACTTAAATGTCTCGAATTCAAGTGTTCCGCATTAGGGCGCTTTCCTGTAATAAGGAAAGTCCTTTTTATTTGTCTTGATCGTATAATAGAGTAGGTTATCAATTGGATATTTGTGTTAATATTTCAATTGGTTTGTGAAGAAATCTACTTAAGCTAACAGAGTAGTAATATTGAACAACAATCGTAACTATTTATTGTTTGATACATCTATTTTGGGTAAGGGGGGAGTACAATTAGAAAGATTATTATTGCGATTATTATCATTGGAATGGTTGTTATAAGTTTGTTTGTCTTTAAACCATTTCGCTCAGAGCCACCTACACCAACTATAACAGCAGCGAATAAAGAGATTGCCACTACACAAGGTTCATATTGTTGGGAAGGATTATTATCAGCTAAATGTGTAGATAAGATTTATACAAGTCCACTCGAGATGGTAAAAGAACATAAGCCGGCAGTCGTATCTCCTAATGAAGTAATAGAAATTGATTTTAAGAAAGCACCAATTCCTGAAACATTGGAAGTAGAGAAATGGATTGATAGAGATAACATAGAAAATATTGTACTGAAAAATGATTCAATTATAGCTCCAAAAGAAAAAGGAATATATGTCTTTCATATATTAGCTAATTGGGAGCAGGGAGACGGAAATTATGCGTTCTCGGTTGAAGTAAGATAAATGACTCTTATTTCACTAACGGGCAGTAATCTTTAATGAGGGTTATGGAGTTATATGGGTGAAATCTTTATAGGAGTTGGTTATGTGAGTGAGATAGATATTGCGACGACTATATATATTATTTTTATGATTGTAGCGACTTTTGTAAGTTTTAAATACGGTTCGAATATGATTAGAAAAACGGGATTGTTTCTACCGCAAGCCTTAATTGCAGGAACTATCAACTTGGCTTTAGGTTTATTTTCAATAATAGGATGGTTTTTCTTCGCTTGGGGTGTAAATGAATTTCTATTCTTTGGAGGATTAGTTTTAGGCATAGGTTTATTAGTTGTATGTGAAGCTGTTTTGATTACAACCTTATTTTTGAAACGAAAGAAATGGATACAAATTTACAATGAAACCTTTAATTAAAAGAACGGTGATACTTTACTAACGGGTGCCATAGTTGAAGAAAAAATTAGTTATCTTGAATTCAAGCATTCATTAAAAGGGCGCTTAAGTTGGATAACCAACAACAACTTGTTTTAAAAAATCTATTGAGTTCTTGAAAGGAGAGAAAAAATTGGACGATAAAATAAAGAGTTATATATATTCTCTAGTCATTTTCCCTTTAATTTTCTCTTTTATCATTATATTAATTACTCAATCCGATAGATTAGAATAATGTAAGAAGTTTAACTGAATAATTTTTGACTTTGGGCAGACTAAGAATAAAAAGGTGAGGATTATGAAGGTAGGCATAAATTTGTTTGTCTTAATTTTCTTCTTGGTTGGTTGTTCTAATAACTCAGACACTTTTAATTTTTCCCAACTCACAGAGGAACTTGAAAAAGTAGGAGTAGATTTCACAATTATCGAAAACAACGAAAAAGATGAATTCCTTTCTGTTGTACCTAAGTTAATAAAGTTAAATGAAGATTTTATATTGATATATGAATACCAAACAAATAAAGAAATGGAAAAGGATGCTTCTAAGATACACGGGGACGGAAATATTGGACTTGCTCGTATTGAATATATCTCAAGCCCTCATTTTTTCAAAAAAGGAAATATTATCGTTCAATATGTAGGGCGAAATAAAGTGATTTTAAATCAACTAGAGAATATGTTCGGCAATCAATTTGCTGGTCGATAGTTTAGAATAAGTGTGAAAAGGTGTACTAAAACACTTCTGCCATTCTAGATGAAAATTCAGAGGGTACATAGAATTAGTTATGTAAGGTCGCGTTTGTTTAATAACGCGTCTTTTTGTATAGGTATATATTGGAATGAGGTATTGATGGTTTACTGTTGTTTTGAAATAATTGGTTTTAAGAAAAAGAGATGATCCAAAAGAGGGGGGAGACCGATGAAGAGCTGGTTTTTTAAGGGTTTAGCAACTGGAATTGTAGCCCTACTCATTTTTCTGGTTGCTGATATGTATTGGACTATTCAAGAGCTGATTAAAAAAATGGACTCTACACCCATTCCTTATATAAAGTTAACTATATATGGAATGCTTATTGGCATTCTAGTTGAATGGTTTAGCTTAAAAGCAATTTTTCAAGGAAACTTTAAAGTCAATTGGCTTTTTGTTCCTACTTTGTTCTTAATGGTTTTAGCTTTCATACCTGATTATTATTGGTTTTCTTGGTTTGGGGTGGGGAAACCATGGTTTGTATCACCATTTAGATATAGAGAGTCACAAATGGCATTGGATATTATTACAGGGATTTTATTAGTTCGATCCCTAACAAATAATAGATAAAAGTTAAATAATCTTGTGATCGAGCGCATTTCTGGAACAAGGAATGTGCATTATTTTTGTTTAGTTTAGATTTGTTGAATAATAAAGTTGGATATTTATGTTAAAATGAGAGTCGCAATGAAAAGAAATATACTTAAGCTAACTTGCAGGTTAATTACAAGAGTACACATATTAAGGAGGGATAATGCTGTTTTCAGGCTATTTTTTAATTGCTTTACTAGTGTTTATATTATCACATTAAAATAGGTTTTATTCCATTAAGGGCGCAAACCTAGAATAAAGGTGTATGTGCTTCATAGTTGTATATAAAAAAGAGAGAAAAGCCCAATCGGCTTTCCTCTCCTTTAAATATCTAAGAATGATTCGATTCAAACGAAACGGGCTAGTTAAGAAACAGAAAAACCTTCTTCTTCTTTCACTCCATCTTCCTCTGTAAACTCATCAAGCAGAGCACGGACTTCATCGGTGGATTCTGTGCTCATTAATTGATTTCTCAACTCACTCGCTCCCCGGAATCCACGGACGTAAATCTTAAAGAAGCGGCGAAGCGGTTTAAATAGTCGCGGCTCCAACTCTTCAGAATACTTATCATGAAGATCTAATTGTAGTCGCAGAAGGTCAAGGAGTTCTTCGCTCGTATGCTCTTTCTTTTCTGTTTCGAAGCAGAACGGGTTATGGAAAACTCCTCGCCCGATCATCACTCCATCCACTCCGTATTTTTCTACTAGTTCAAGTCCCTTTTGACGGTCAGGGATGTCTCCGTTGATGGTCAGAAGCGTATCAGGCGCTACCTCATCACGAAGTTTCTTGATCTCCGGAATCAGCTCCCAGTGAGCATCGACATTACTCATTTCTTTTTTTGTACGGAGGTGGATAGAAAGGTTGGTAATATCCTGTTCTAGGAGGTGTTTCAACCAGTCGTGCCATTCCTCGACTTCTGTATAACCGAGACGAGTCTTCACACTTACGGGCAGTCCTCCTGCTTTGGCTGCTTGGATGATTTCCGCTGCAACATCCGGACGACGGATCAGGCCACAACCTTTCCCTTTCGTTGCAACATTTGGCGCAGGACAACCCATATTGATATCCACTCCGCGATAACCCATTTCAGCCATACCAATACTCATTTGTCGGAAATATTCCGGCTTATCTCCCCAAATGTGGGCGACGATAGGCTGTTCATCTTCCGTGAACGTCAAACGCCCCCTTACGCTATCTTTTCCTTTCGGATGACAGTAGCTTTCCGTATTCGTAAACTCTGTAAAGAACACGTCAGGTCTCGCAGCTTCACTCACAACATGACGAAAAACGACATCCGTCACGGCTTCCATCGGTGCCAGAACAAAAAACGGCCGCGGCAACTCATGCCAAAAATTATCTTTCATAATATATCTGAACCCTTTCCTTATGTGAAATATATTTTCAAAATTAAAAAGTAAATTGTTTGTTTCTTATCCATGACTAGTTAGACTGGATTTCAACCAGTATATACTTTAATACTATTAAGAGAAATGTGCAAGTGAACATACCGTCTTGTTTTGAAGGAGAGCCTCATTTTCAAGTCTTCCGTTAAAGGGCTCTTTAGTGGAATAAACAAAATGAAAGAGAACTGCAAAACATGCAACGCTTTATTCAATATGCTTATTCTGCTGTATTTTTATTTACAAAAAATAAGCTTTAACCTTTTAAAAAACGCATGTGATTTTCATTATAAAAATCACATGCGTTATAGCTTTTGAATGTCTTACTTGCACCATAATTAACTTAATAGACTGTTAATGAGGTTAGCTACAGCATTCATTATACTATTAAAAAAGTTTGCCACACTGTTCCAGAAGCCCTTGTCATTAATAAGATCTTTTACGCTTGAAGTGATCTCATCGAGCTGCTTTTGAACTTCATTAAAATTAATATTTAAGGAACGAATTTTATTGAATAAATTTGTTAACAACTGACGATCCTCAGCACTTAATTCAATATTTAAGGATTTCAATTGCTCATTAACAATTTGTTCAACTTCCTCTTTAGAAGCGGGGTTTTGCTTGGCAATTTCCTTTTTAATTGCTGATATGAGTTCGCTAACCTGTTCTTGGTTAATCCCAGCATCTTCAGCTAGCTTTGTAGCTACATCTAATTCTTCATTAGCCACTTTCATTCTTTCTTGATCTAGTTTAGCCCCTTTTTCATCGTAAGCTTTGTAGATTCCAGTTAATGCTGAATGTCCTGATACCTTTACAGGAGAGGCGACATCTACTGTTGCATTCTGGACACCTGCAGTAAGCAATGCATTCTTATACATTTCTTTTGTAACTTGAGTGATGTTGTCTGGGGTAACAAGGTTAACTTCTAAGCCGGATCCTTTTTCTTTAGGAGTAATTTTTACTGATGAATACATGCGAGAATTAGGATTTCCATCGATATAGTTTGCAATATCCTTACCATTTACTCGGTATTCATCAATGTTCTCTTGGTTTTGTACCTCTAATAGGTTTCGAACTTCTTTTTCCTGGGCATCTGAAAGCGTGTCACCGTACACAACAATAGGTACCCCAAGTTTTTCATTTATTCCTTCTCCGTCATTTGTTGAGGCGAAGGTTAGTTGATTCCCAATAAATCCAAAGATCATTAGTAAAGAAAGCAAAATAAAAGTGAACCGTTTAAGCATTTTTTCTCACCCTTTATAAAGATTTGTATAAATCTATACCCTTTTTCAAACTATTTTTATCAATAATCAAACTCAGTTGGGCTTTTGTATTACCTTTCGTTTAAATCGATCTAATTATGGGGGCTATTTTAAATTCGGTCCATATTTTGGAATATATGAAGGACAACGTTCAAGATGTATTGAAGTATTTGAAGAGACTAAAAGTGATACAGCTTATGGGAGTAGAAAGTTTACGATTCTTGATATAGATGGCAACGAACTAGGATTTGTTCAAAACGAAGAGTGACAATTATTAAATACTTTTAATCAAACAGGGTTCGATAAAGTCCTAAAACAATATATAGACGAAGGGGGTAAGGTGTATGGGCAAAGCGCTGGAGCGATGATATTTGGTCAAAAGGTCGTTCATCTTGAAGGTGACTTAGATGATGGATTAAATGGAATGGACATGGTTCAACCTTACTCGTTTTGTTGCCACTATAACGAAGATGATGATGCATCTATACAAGAGTATGTTATGAAGAATAATGCTCCAGTTGTTGCTTTATCTGAAGGTGTGGCTTTGAATATGAGTGAAAAAGGAACGAGTGTAGTAGGAGATGTACCTGTTTATGTGTTTAACGGTAAATCCAAGCTAGAAAGAGTTATAGGTTGATTCATATAGAAGTCTTATAAGGGAAAACATCAATGATCTAAAATGAATTAAAAATTGCATCAAAGTAAAACCCTCAATCTAAAATGATATCTCCTTATTAGGTTGAGGGTTTTATATGCCTAATTTGAGAACTTGGAAAAATGCTTGAACTTGTGGCAATTGTCGAGCTGTATCAGAGGTACAGATCCACGTTTTTCGCGTAATAGCTTTCCCTTTTAAATGTAATGGGTGAATCAAATATTCTTGATCATTCAGGTCCTGAATAGCTATTTCAGGTAATACAGCCATTCCAATCCCTTTGGACATGAGTTGTTTACATGTTTCAATTTGATCCACTTTGATCTTTTGAGAGTAAGAGATATTCGAGTTCTGTAAAAACCACTCATTAACAGTTGAGCCATAAGATGAATCTGCTTGAAACTCAATTAAAGGTTTATCTCTTGTATTTTTATTAGATTCTTTCTTTTCGACTAAATATAGCTTATCAGAGAATAATTCCTGGCAGTGTTCTTGTTTGATAGGCTCTCCGCGTATGATACAAATATGAAAATGATCAGGAGCCTGTCTAAACCCTTCACTTAATCCTGTCTCAAGATCGATTTTTACATAAGGATGTTGATTTATGTACGTTTCTAACATTTTAGGTAATACGTATTGACCAATGACAGAAGATACACCAAGTGATAGGGTTCCTCCAATACCTCCTGAATGAATCGATACTTCATCTCGAACTTTTCTTTCTTCACTTATTACTCTGTTAGCAAATTCAACTATTTGTTCTCCTGCTGGT
This sequence comes from Pontibacillus sp. HMF3514, assembly GCF_009858175.1. Taxonomy (GTDB): domain Bacteria; phylum Bacillota; class Bacilli; order Bacillales; family BH030062; genus Pontibacillus. The sequence goes on along the minus strand of NZ_CP047393.1, from coordinate 2,280,765 downwards.
GTTAAAGCTAAGCGTTTATGTGATCTTATAAAAATTTTTTGTCCCCAATGATCCTCGATATGCTTTAAGCGTTGACTCAAAGCTGGTTGTGAGATTAGTAACTCCTTTGCAGCACCTCTTATTGTTCCTGCTTCCTTCAGTGCAACTAAAATTTTTTGATCTTCTACTCTCATAAACATCACCTCCAGAATATAAGTTTTACTTATCAAATTGAATTCAAAATATGTATTATCCTTATTGATTTTTATTATATATACTTTTATTGGAAAGGGAAAGGAGGAGATGAAATGAATAATAAAGTTCTCTACAGTTTAATGATGCTATTTTCTTCTATGAGTGGATCTATGTATATGATTGTGGTGGGCTGGTTGTTATATGAACTTTCAGGAAATGCTTTTTATTCTGGGATGTTAATAGGGATTGGCTTTTTGCCAGGATTAATATTAAACCTTATTTTTGGTGTCATTGTAGATCGTCTAAATCGAAAGAGAATCGCACTTATAGGTCTCAGTATAACTACAGCTGTGTTTTTAATATTTGCAATAACTGCTGAATTGGATATGCTTCATGTTTGGTTATTATTTATGTTTCATCTTATTTTACGATCCGTTCATTCAATGAATCGACCAGCTTTACAAGCGCTTGTAGTTGGTTTGTTTTCAAAGAAAGACTATGCAAAAGTTATCGGAATCTCGACTAGTCTATCTGAATTTGGAATGGTAACAGGAGCGAGTTTAGCAGGAGTATTATTGGCTATTTTACCAGATGCTGAAATCATCCTCATCATAGTGATGTTAAGCAGCCTAGCCATAATCAGTTTATCCATAATTAAAGTAGAAAATGTGAATATAAAAGATACTCCTGTACCTCAACCTTTCCTAACTGATTTAAAAAATGGATATTCTTATTTAAAAAATAATAATATTGTATTGTATTTAATCATAATTGGTTTTGTAGGGCAGTTAACCGTACATTCCAATACAGGCCTTCTTCCAGTTTACACAAACAGTTACTTGGAGACTTCTAGTAAAGTATTTGGTTTGTTAGAAGGTACGTTTTCAATTTCTGCAATCATAGCTGGGATTTTTGCCTCTTGGATGTTAAAGAAATATAAATCCTTTGCAACTGTATATTCTTTACTATTGATTATGGTTGGGTTAAGTATTTTTTCCTTTACCAGGGACGTAACATCTGCTTTTATAGGAATATTTTTTATAGGTCTTGGTACCACGCTATTAAGGGTAAGTACGCAATCATTACAGCAGATGATAACAGAGCCAAATTATCATGGAAGGATGGCAAGTTTTCGCATGTTGATCAATCAAGGATCAGTGGTAGTAGGGAGTCCGATATTAGGATTAATTAGCGAGTATTTTGGGGCTAATCGTGGATATTTGGCGATGATGATCCCAGTTGTCATCATTTTGTTGTTTGCTGTTGTGACTATAAATAAAACAGTGACTCATAAAAGAATAGCAAATGTCTTACAACCTTAATATATTTTTTATTCTGAAACGAAAATTGTGTTAATACGTAGAAATATTTAAGAGAGCTTTAAAGGAGCTCCAGTAAAATAAAAGGGGGGGATGTTTTATGATTGTAGGGTTAGCCTTACTTATAGGTTTTGTGGTAGCAGATTATTATATCTTTCGTTCAATTTTTCGGATGTTATTTGAGGATATGGATGACTTTTTTGAGTGTGTAAAGTTTGATTTTCAGCCTGATCTGTTCTCATTCTTTAAAGGTGAATTAAAAAGAGATTGGGGAGCAGAGTTTCGATTAGGCACATTTTTCTTTTTATGTGGCGCCATTGTGTTTGTTGAATTTCTGATATTGAGAGGGAGCTTTTTATGAAAGTGATGAATGTAGGGGTAGTTCTTCTCATCATAGTGGTTATGGTTTTTCTATATGAACACCAGAAGCCAGTATTAAGTACAAGTGGGGCATTAATTCAAGCTGTGAAGTGCTTAAATGATCCACCAGAGGACTTGGGGATAAGGCCTATGAATATTGAAGTTGATACTTTAACATCAGAACATATTTCGAAGACACATTTAGTGAAGAAAATCGGATTGTGGAATAGTATGACCAACCATAGAGAATGGGAAATAACACTTAAAATTAACGGCAAACACCCAACGGTTATTGTTGATGCTTATACTGGTGAATGCGTAAGTGTTTATGGACCTTTGAGTTAATTTGTACATAAATGTATGAAAACAGAGCTTGGTTTTCAAGCTCTGTTTTTTAAAAAGCGGTGAATTAATACCCAATAATATTTTTAAGTTGCTGTTCATCAAGTTTTTTCAGAAGTTCCGTTACGAGCTTGGCACAGTTCTCAATGTCTTTTTTACTGACCATGGATACATTACTATGGATATATCGAGCAGGAACTCCGATGACGATTGATGGAACGCCTTGTTTAAATAAGTGGAACTTACCAGCGTCAGTTCCGCCACCTGTCATGACATCGATTTGGTAAGGAATATTGTTTTTATCAGCTGTATCGATAACCAGATTACGTAAGCGTGTATTCGGAATCATTGTTGCATCTAAAAATGTTACAAGTGGTCCTGCGCCCAAACTCGGATGCCCTTTGCCAGCTGGTCCATCTTGTGCCACACCTACATCAAGTGCTATAGCAATATCGGGGTTTACTTCGTATGGTGACGTTGCTGCACCTCTTAAGCCAACTTCTTCTTGAACGGTTGCTCCAGCATACACTGTGTTGGGATGATCAATATCTCGGAGTTGTCTCATCACTTCTAATGCAAGATAACATCCGAAGCGGTTGTCTAAAGCTTTTGCTAAAATTGTGTCATGATCAGGCAAAATTTCATACGGACACACGGGAACAATTGGGTCGCCAACGCGAATGCCCCATTCTTTTATTTGATCATTACTACTAGCTCCAACATCTATAAACATCTCTTTAATCGGATAGACTTGATTTTTTTCGACAGGTTTTAATACGTGAGGTGGTTTTGAACCAACTACTCCTGTAAATGTTTTATGTTCTGTAACGACTGAAACGCGTTGAGCAAGGAGCACCTGACTCCACCATCCACCTAATGGAGTGAAACGTAAGTAGCCTTCTTTGGTTACTTCTTGTACCATGAAAGCCACTTCATCCATGTGACCGGCAAGCATAACACTTGGTCCAGATGTAGACCCTTTTTTCTCGCCAAAAATACTCCCAAGATGGTCATGAACTACTTTTCCATCGTGCTTTTTAATTTCACGCTCCATTATTTGACGGATTGCTCCCTCATAACCAGGAGCCCCATTCGCTTCTGTTAGTTCCTTCAAAAGATCCACAGTTGTTCATCCTCCTGTCTTGTTTATATTCATAGGATGATGAGTGTAAAGGAATTTTATTCTTCCTTCTACTAAAGAAAACACTTGTGGTTAATGTTTCCAAAATCAATTTAACCCTTTAAACTTATAATTGTAGGGGTTGTATGGTTAATCAAAGCTAAAAATAAAGGAGAGTTTGATGAGAAGAGTTATTGTAGAACCTTATAATGAGGACTGGGTTCATAAATTTAATGAAGAAAAGAACTTATTACATCATATTTTCGGTGAAGAGCTAGTAGCAATCCATCATATTGGGAGCACTTCTGTGCCTAGGCTGTCTGCCAAGCCAATTATTGATTTGATGCCAGTAGCTAAAAACATAAGGAATATTGATAACTATAATGAGGATATGAAGGATATTGGCTATGAACCAATGGGGGAATTTGGGATCAAAAATAGAAGGTACTTTCGTAAAGGTGGAGAAGATCGAAGCCACCACATTCATGTTTTTCAAGAAGGAAGTCCAGATGTGGAACGTCATTTGGCTTTCAGAGATTATTTACGTACACATGAGGATGTTGCACAACAGTATGGAGAGCTAAAACAAAAACTAGCAAAACAATATCCTCATGATATGGAAGCTTACATCGATGGTAAGGAACAACTGGTGAAAGATATTGAGCAGGAAGCCTTATCTTGGTACATCAAATAAATATACGTCCAACGAATTATTCTGATATAACCTTGAATCTTTGCTTACCTCGAGATTAAAGTACTATAATTGTTACTAATCTACTGATATTTAGAGGAGGTAAAGAATTCATGGCAAATAAATATAATATCGAATCATCAGAATTTCAATCATTAAAGACCGCCTCTAAGAAAATGTTTAAACTGATTACGAATCAATTAAATGTAAATACAGCTTATGTCGCTAGAAGAGGCGACACTGCAATGACGGTTCTTAGTTCATTCAATCAACAAGAAGAAATGGTTCCAGAGGGGTTCTCATTAGAATATAGTGGTACATATTGTCGTTTAGTTATACAAAATGAAAATGAGGCCATAAGTATCGTAAACGGAGCTAAGGATGAACTAACAAGGGAGCTAGAAGTTACATCCGATATAGGAACGAGAGGCTTTTTGGGAGTTACTTTATCAGATGCAAAAGAGAATGTGTTTGGTACGTTATGTGTATTGGATAAAGAGGAGAAAGACTTTAGTAACGAGGATATAGATTATCTTAAGTCTATGGCAGAGGTACTTTCATATATTATTGAACTTGATCAGACGAAATATAATATGGCTTACTTAAGTGTTCCTATAATTCCAATAACCAAAGGGGTTTCTGTTTTATCTATCCAAGGTATTATTGATGAAAATCGAGCTGCGGATATTACAAATACGGTTCTTCAGTATGGTTCTAAACATCAAATGGATTACTTTATTATTGATATGTCTGGTTTAGTCATTTTAGATAATGACTTTCCACCTGTAATCATTACACTTGTGAAATCACTTCAGCTTATGGGAATTGAAACGATTATCACAGGAATATCCCCTGAAATTGCCAAACATGAAGTGAATAATATGCAATTTAAAGAGTTAAATGCGAAAAAGGTTCCTGACCTAGAATCTGCACTAGAGTATATTGGATTTTATTTAGCAGAGAAAGAAGAGAGTAATTAAAGCTGGTAGGTACCAGCTTTTTTTAGATTTATATTTTAGTATGATGGTTAAGAGTACCTTTATAATTTAGGAGGGCATACGTTGAATAATCATCCAAAACATATAATTGCAGTATCGGCGTATATTACAAATGGAGAAGGAGATGCGTTGCTTGTAAAGACACATAATCGCTCAGATACATGGGAATCTCCGGGTGGTCAAGTAGAAGAGGGGGAAGCCCTCGACAAAGCAGTCTATCGAGAAGTTTTTGAAGAAACGGGGGTTAAAATTAATGTCTTAGGAATAACAGGAATTTACTATAATGCCACCAAGCATTTAATGTCAGTTGTTTTTAAGGCAAATGTTGATAGTGGTCTGTTAAATATTCAACCTGAAGAAATTAAAGAAGCTGCATTCGTTCCGCTAAGTGAAGAGAATATTAATGAATATATTACACGTCCGCACATGAAGTCTCGCACATTAGATGCGATGAATGCCGACAATTACATACCATATGAAACTTGGGAAGTTAATCCTTATCAGATGATGGGCAGGTTAGATCCTTAAGATTGTAATCTGTATTTATGGTCTAGAATTGTCGTTTCACATTGATCGAGGAATTCATGTAAGTTTGGATGAGTATTTGAACGAATTTCAAGTAAAATATTAAATAGGATTTCATAGATACTGTTATAACTCACATCCTCTTTAAATGTTCTAAACCCAAGCTTATGAATATCCTTCAAAGCTTCTGAGTTTCCTCTTAAGTAATACTTCAAGTTTAGAATCCAAAGTTTTAATAAGTGTTCGTAAAAATCATTTCGTATGTTTTGAATAGAAGAAACATGAGGGTTAGCCATACATTGAATATCAATTAGCCAAAATATAGGCGTACCTTTTATTACATAAGATTGGACATATTGATCGGGCAGAAGACTAGGGCTCCAATCGAAAAATAGCACATCAAAATGACTTCGCATAATAGCAGGTACTTCTAATGAAAATTTACCGTTATCATATCCAGATACATCTACACCAATATCGATATCCGAGTAAGGATCGATATTGGTGTTTTTATGTAGGCTGCCTCTTAAGAAGACATTTTGTACCTTTGGGTGAGATTGGAATAGGTTTATGGTTTTAATAGCAATATCCATTCTTTTGTCCATTTTATATCTCCTTTTGTTACTTCTTCAAAACCATTTCAATCCGTTCATTCATTTCATCCTTATCTAATGTTTCAAAAAATCCAATTCGGTTCCCCCAAGGGTCTGAAAAAGTCCCCCATTTTACAGGTACTTCTTTTCTAGAATGAACTTCAAAGGGTTCAGCTCCATACTCATTCACCATACGATTCCTTTCAGCTTCTATGTCTGTGACACCGAGGCGAAGCGGTCCATTCCCTGGGGTAGGGGTGCCTTCAGCAACTTGTAACCAGCAGCCAGGGATGATTTCCCACTCTGCAAAACCCTCATGTGGTATAAAATCTGGCTTTCTTTGAAAAAGGCCCTCATACCATGCCTGTCCATTTGTTATATCCGTTACTCTAAATTGGATGGTCATTTCATATATCATGGTTATTCCTCCTTACTACTCACTGATATTTTCTATCAAAAGGAAGAGGTTTCCTTCCTATTTATAATATAAGCTTCTATAGGTATGACGAGGTATAGATGATTCATTTAATGGTCAATATGATTTGTAAGCCAAAGAAGTTACGAAATATAGGAGTTGTCACTATGAGGAGTACGATGAAAATTTCATTAATAAGTCTTTACATCATGATCTTATTAGGGTGTTCAGTGAATAAGGGTGTGGAGTCTAGTAGTTATCAAGGGGATTATGCAGATGCTTATGTAAAAATAGAGGCGGAAGCGACTTTGAAAAGAGAAGAAAATGAATACGAAGTTCATGTAAATATTGAAAATAGATCTGAACATGATGTTCAACTGGTATATGAGTGTGGGGAGCTGATTCGATATGAAGGTAGGCCAGAACAAATAGATTGTACCAATATTTATTCTGAAGGTCTCGAGTCGGAGAAAGTAAAGGAATTGACTTCTCTAATCCCTTCAGAAAGGCTTAATATTTCCAATAATATGATGCTAATTAAGATTATCTATGAGTTAGGTGTAGGAAAGGGGAGGACGGTGGTTGGTATTCCGCTTAACCCTCCAACAAATACAAAGTAAACAGGAGCACTTCACGAATGGCTCCTGTTCTTCGTTAATTATCCATCCAAACTGCTCTCGTAATGGGTTCAGGGTAAGCCTCTAACCAATTCCACCAAGCTGAAGCATTTCCATTAAACTGATAATACACCGTAGAGACCTCTGGATAATTGAATACAGCGCGATGTAATTCTATAGATAGTTTCCCTTTTTCAGCTGATGTGGGGGAGGGAATTGTATCTCTAAAATCTTTGAAATCTATTATGGCTGTTCCATCCTCTGTTATAGACACTCCGTTCAGCATGCCTGTTGTTTTCTCAGAGAAAATAGTATCTTGTTTTGTTCCTCTTAAAACTTGAAGTAAATCATTTTTTAGATCCGGGAAAGGTTTTCCCACGTACTTAATATCGAATCCTATCTCTTCTAATAGAGCATTTTCTTCTTCTTCGGCAGTTTTATTATGAATAGCATCAGGTGAAGATGAAGAAACCTCAGTCCCTTTAGTTGGCTGTGTTGCAGTATGGAGAACATTATTTTCTATAAAATCAGAAGTTAGAACCCAAATAATCAATAATGCACATACAACAATTCCAGTAATCTTTTTCATATAATACAACATCACCTCAAAAAAAGGATAGATATCGCAACATTATGCTTTATCTATCCGCTTTATACATGTTTATTTTAGCTGCTCATTAAATTCTTTCCCTTTTTGAACGTATGTATCAATGGATAGCTGAATAAGTTCAAAATCTTGTTCATTTAATTCGCGCACGACTTTTCCTGGTGAACCTAGAATAAGCGAACGAGGGGGATACTTTTTACCTGGTGAAATGAGGGTGTTAGCTCCAATTATGCATTCTTCTCCAATTTCAGCTCCATCTAAAATGGTAGAACCCATACCAATAATAGAACGGTTTCCCACATTGCAGCCATGCAAAATAACATTATGACCTACTGTTACTTCATCACCCACATTCAAAGGAGATCCTTCATATAAATGACAGGTAGCATTATCTTGAATACTTGTTCTCTTACCAATCTTAATCGGTGCCTCGTCACCTCGTAATACAGCGTTAAACCATATGGTAGATTCTTCTCCGATCTCAACATCACCTATGATGTGGGCACCAGGAGCTACAAAAACCGATGAATCTACTTTAGGCATAATTTGATTATAAGGATAGAGCATAGAAATCCTCCTCTAATTGTGTTAATTTTGTTAATAGTATAACACTTATCATACGAGGTGAGAATAATATGAATGATTTATGTCAGGCTTTACATATTAAGTATCCAATTATGCAAGGTGGTATGGGAAATATCAGTAATGCACCATTAACTGCAGCAGTTTCGAATGCGGGAGGTCTTGGTACGATTGGTGTTGGAACCATGACTCCAGCTGAAGTAGAAAAGATTATACAAGATACGAAAGAACGAACGGATCAACCTTTTGCTGTAAATATTCCTCTTAATGTTACACCTTATCGTGAGGAAATGATTCTATTAGTAGCCAAACATAATGTGCCAGTTGTATCCCTGTCAGCTGGGAACCCAGCTCCTTTTATTCATTATTTTCATGAACATGGAATCAAGGTCATAACGGTTGTTGCCTCAAAAAGGCAGGCCTATAAAGCAGAGCAAGCTGGAGCTGATGTTATTGTTGCAGAAGGGTATGAAGCTGCGGGAATTAATTCAAACTTTGAAACAACGACACTTACGTTAATTCCTCAAATTGTGGAAACGGTAAATATTCCTGTTGTAGCAGCAGGAGGAATTGGAGATGGAAAGGGGATTGCTGCAATGCTTTCTCTTGGAGCAAGCGGTGTTCAAATGGGTACTAGATTTATCGCTACCCAAGAAGCTCCATTTCATGATGCTTACAAACAAGAATTAATAAATGCAGATGATACAAAAACTGTAATTGTCGGGAGAAGTGTTGGTAAAGTTCGCAGAGTGATGAAGACACCTTATGCAGAAAAACTTTTAACATATGAACGTGAAGGAGTTTCTGAAGATGAATTTCAAACTCTAACGTCTGAAGACTATCACAAAATTGGAGCATTAGAAGGAAGGTTAGAGGAAGGCTTTATAAATGGCGGACAAATTTCGGGTCTTCTAAAGGATATACCAACTGTTCAGGAATTACTAGATGGAATGATGGATGATGTAAAACAACAAATTGAAAAGGTTCACTCAAATTTAATGAAGTTCTCATAGGTTTTTGAGAAAAGGGCAGGGCATAAATAAAACGCTCTGCTCTTTTTTTATTACATAAACAACGTTCATCGTTAAAATATCGTAATATACATTGAACTAAATTCTGTATCATTACTTCATTATCCTAAGACACTTAACCACTTTAAAAGATTGATGTACTGCAATTTATATTCTTATTTATACCTTTAATCTTATTTCAATTTTTTGAAAATTAATTGACAGAATATTAAAGCTGATGATAACATAACGATATAATTACGTTGGTCTGTGCATGTATCATATAACTGTAGATCAACATTATTAAAAGGTTAATTTTGAAAACGCTTGCATATAAAGTTAAACAAAATATAAGAATGAGTAGTTGCATTTGAGCATACCTATTTAATGGTAATAGAAGGGGGATTTCAATGAAGCCAGGAATGGAAGTTGGACAGACAGCCACTATCACAGCCCAAGTCACTGAAGATATGTTTGCGCAGTTTGAAGGTAATGTAGTTCATGAAGCATACTCAACGGTTTCAATGGTCTATCACATGGAGTGGGCTGCTAGACAAATCATCCTCCCATACATAGAAGATCATGAGGAAGGGATTGGAGCTGCAGTTTCTGTTAAGCATGTCGCACCAACTGCGGTTGGAACCAATGTTTATGTAACTGCGACACTAACCGAACTAAAGAATAATGTCATTATTACAGAGGTTGAAGCTAAGAACGATAAAGGTGTGATAGGTGCAGGAAAAGTCACACAGGCTATATTACCGAAAGAAGAGATTCATAAAAAACTAGCAGAGAGCGATAACTAATCTTGCTAGTTTTCTAGTTTAATATAGGGGTGTCTTTTATGGATATTTTTGAGAAGTTTTATGAACATGAACAGGTCGTTTTCTGTAACGATCCTGATACAGGTTTGAAAGCCATTATTGCCATACATAATACAACACTTGGACCTGCACTTGGTGGCTGTCGTATGCGACCGTATAACAGTGTAGATGAGGCTTTGCAAGATGTACTAAGACTATCAAAAGGTATGACCTATAAATGTGCAGCTTCGGACGTGGATTTTGGAGGCGGGAAATCTGTTATTATCGGTGATCCTGAAAAAGACCGTTCTCCTGAACTTTTTAGAGCTTTTGGACAATTTGTTGAGTCGTTAAATGGACGCTTTTACACCGGTACAGACATGGGGACTACACCGGAAGATTTCGTACATGCGTTAAAAGAAACTAACTGTATTGTAGGAGTGCCAGAAGAGTATGGAGGTCACGGTGATTCATCTGTTCCTACCGCTCTTGGTGTCATGTATGGAATCCAAGCTACGAATGAAGCTGTTTGGGGAAGTAGCTCTGTAAAAGGTAAAACCTATGCCATTCAAGGACTTGGAAAAGTCGGCGGTAAAGTAGCCCTGCGCTTGTTAGAAGAAGGGGCAGATCTTTATGTTTGTGACATTAATCAACATGCCATTGATGAGGTAGTCACGAAAGGTAAAGAAATGAATCGCTCTGTTCATGTTGTTAACGGAGATGAGATTTATAAGGCAGATGCTGATGTATTCGTACCGTGTGCATTTGGTGGTGTGATTAATGATGAAACACTAGAATCACTTCAAGTAAAAGCTGTAGTAGGATCAGCGAATAACCAGCTTCTAGATGACAAGCACGGAAGGGTTCTTCATGAGAAAGGGATTCTTTATGCACCGGACTATATTGTAAATAGTGGTGGTTTAATACAAGTGTCTGATGAGTTGTATGAGCCAAATCGCGAACGTGTGTTAACCAAAACTAAGGCGATCTATAATTCACTCTTATCCATCTATGAACAATCTGAAAATCTAGATATACCGACTGTTGATGCCGCAAATAAGTTTTGTGAAACACGAATGGGAGCACGTAGTCGTAGAAATAACTTTTTCTCACATCAAAAACGACCAAAATGGACGATTCGTTCATAGGAAGGGGAGACATTCATGGAAAATCAATTTCCAATGAAGCAATGGATTGATGAAGAAGGAAATGTTGTATCGGAAGAGTTTCAGGAGAACGTTACAGAGGATTTAGTTAAACAGATTTATCGTCAATTAGTTCGTATTCGTACATTTGACCGTAAGTGTATTAGTTTACAGCGTCAAGGCCGTATTGGTACATATGCGCCATTTGAGGGCCAAGAAGGAGCCCAAGTTGGAAGTGCTTATGCATTAGAGGATGATGATTGGATGTATCCAACCTATCGTGATCACGGAGCAACAATGACGTTTGGCCACTCCTTGAAAAATATCTTAGCTTATTGGAATGGCCGTAATGAAGCGTGTGTACCACCTGAAGGCAGACATATTTTCCCACCAGCTGTTCCAATCGCAACCCAGTTACCTCATGCAGCAGGTACAGCTTTTGCTGAGAAAAGAAAAGGAACGAAGAATGCGGTCATCTGTTATTTCGGTGATGGTGCAACATCTGAAGGGGACTTTCATGAAGGAATGAACATGGCGAGTGTCCTTCAAGCTCCTGTTGTGTATTTCAACCAAAACAACAATTTCGCAATATCCGTTCATATATCAAAACAAATGCGTTCGAAAACCATTGCACAAAAGGCGTTATCCTATGACATGCCTTCTGTACGTGTAGACGGAAATGATGTTTTTGCTGTTTATTTTGAAACGCAAAAAGCTTTAGACCGTGCTCGTAACGGGGAAGGGCCAAGCTTAATTGAAGCTGTAACATGGCGCTATGGTGCACATACAACAGCTGATGATCCTACAAAGTATCGTGATCAGAAAGAAAGTGATACACGTCGTGAAAAAGGAGACCCCATCCTTCGTGTTGAGCTATATATGAAAAAACAAGGCCTCTATGACGAAGCTTGGGTCAAGCAGATGAAAGAAGAAATCTCTAAAGAAATCGATCAAGCAGTTCAAGAGATGGAAGCTATGCCTGAAGCGAATCCAGAGGACCTTTTCGACTATGTATTTGAAAAACCAACTTGGACGATTGAAGAACAGAAAAAAGCCTATTTTGCTTCATTAGAAAGAGGTGGCATGTAATGTCAACAGCTGTTAAGACGAATACATTAACCCTTGTTCAAGCGGTAACGGATGGTATGCGTACGATGTTACGTGAGCATGATGATGTGCTTGTATTAGGTGAAGACGTTGGCGTTAATGGAGGCGTATTCCGTGCAACAGATGGGTTGCAAAGTGAATTTGGAGAAACACGCGTTATGGACACTCCATTAAGTGAAGCAGGTTTTACAGGAGCAGCAATTGGTATGGCTGTAAATGGATTGAGACCTGTTGTTGAAATTCAATTCCTAGGATTTGTTTATCCAGCATACGAGCAAATCATGACACACGCTTCTAGAATTCGTGCACGTACAATGGGACACTATTCTGTGCCGATGGTTATTCGTGCGCCTTATGGAGCGGGTGTTCGTGCACCTGAAATTCATTCGGACTCGATTGAAGCACTTTTCACTCATATGCCAGGAATTAAAGTGGTTTGTCCTTCCTCACCATATGATGCAAAAGGTCTTTTAGTGGCAAGTATTGAAGATCCAGATCCGGTTATTTTCCTAGAGCCAATGAAAAGTTATCGTTCCTCACGTGAAGAAGTTCCAGAGGATAAGTACACCGTTGAAATTGGGAAAGGCAAACGTGTGATGGAAGGTGACGATGTCAGTATTTTCGCTTGGGGTGCAATGGTACCAGTCGCTGAAAAAGCTGCAAAAGAAATGGCTGAGCAAGGCGTAACGTGTGATGTTATTGATTTACGTACACTTTACCCACTTGATAAAGATTTGATTGCTGAATCTGTACAGAAAACAGGACGTACCGTTATTTTACACGAAGCGCACCGCACTGGTGGTGTTGGTTGTGAGATCCAATCGATTATCAATGATACATCTTTCCTTTATCAAAAAGCACCGGTTGAATATGTGACAGGGTTTGATACACCGGTTCCATTCTTTGCTTATGAGGATCACTATTTACCGACATCAAATCGCGTTGTTCAAGCGATTCAAAAGGTTGTTAACTTTTAATCGAAAGGGTGGTGAATAAGATGGTAGAAGTAAAGCTTCATGATATTGGTGAAGGCATGACAGAAGCGGAAGTGTTGCATTATTTCGTGAAAGCAGGCGATTCTGTCAAAGCAGATGACCCACTTGTAGAAGTACAAACAGATAAAATGACAGCAGAAATCCCAGCTCCAGCAAACGGGACCATTGAGGAGCTTAAAATCGAAGAAGGTACAACCATATCTGTTGGTACAACCGTATTGGTCATGAATGCTGAAGGCGCTGTTCAAAAACAGGAAGAGTCGAAGCCTGTTGAAGAGGCTGCCCCACAAGCAGAACAAGTGCAAACGTCAAGTTCTGCAGCTACGGCTGTCCTGGAAAAAACGCAAGGGCGTGTTCTGGCATCTCCTTACACTCGTAAAATTGCACGTGATCATGGCATTGATATTGAAAGCGTTGAAGGAACAGGGCCTGCAGGAAGAATAATGGATGATGATGTGTATCGTTTCTTAGATGGAGGAGCTACTCAAGAAGTAGAATCTGCTGAAGAAAAACAAGAGGCTCCATCCCGAACTTTTGCTGACCAACAACCTGAATCTATTCCTTTTAAAGGGCGTCGTAAACAAATTGCGAAGAAAATGAGTCATTCCTTACATACGATTGCTCATTGCACGCATTTTGAGGAGATTGATGTGACCGATGTTCAAGAATGGCGAAAAGAATGGAAGAGTCTTGATCAAGGCGTATCCATGACAGCTATATTCATTAAGGCTATTTCCTTAACGTTAAAAGATTTCCCGATGTTCAATGCCAAGCTTGATGAAGAAAATGAAATGATTCATTTAGAAAAGGATCACCATATTGGCATTGCTACAGATACACCTGATGGGCTGATTGTTCCTGTTATCCATCATGTGAATCAGAAGTCTATTAAAGAAATCCATGAAGAAATGAAGGCCCTAACAGCTAAAGCTCAAAATAATGAGTTAACTAGCAAAGATATGACTGGTGGTACGTTTACCATTAGTAACGTTGGTCCTATGCAGGGGAGTATTGGTGCGACGCCAATCATTAACCACCCAGAAGTTGGACTAATGGCCTTCCATAAAACAAAGAGAAGACCTGAAGTTCGTGGTGATGATGAGATCGTCATTCGTTCAATGATGAATGTATCCATGTCCTTTGATCACCGTGTTGTAGATGGTGCTTCTGCCGTTACCTTCACCAATCGTTTTGCCCAGCTCATCGAGCATCCGAATCTAATTACACTGGAGTTGGTCTAATGGTTGTCGGAGAAATAGCAGAAGAAAAAGACGTTGTCATAATTGGTGGTGGACCAGGTGGATACAATGCCGCTATCAACGCCGCGCAGCACGGATTTCGGGTTACACTAATTGAAAAAGAACAGATAGGTGGAATTTGTTTAAATGAAGGATGTATTCCTTCAAAGGTCTATACAACAAGCGCTAAAAAACTATCTGAAGTACCTGGACTAAGTTCTTTTGGTATTGATGTTGGAGAACCAAGTTTTTCTTTGGAAAATTTACAATCCTATCGGGATCAAGTGGTCTCTACTTTGCGTAAAGGTGTCGAAGCGCTTTGTAAAAAGAATAAAATTGAAATGGTAGAAGGGCATGCGTCCTTTTTATCAGAGGATCGCATAGGTGTAGATAATGGTCATCAGTTTGATGTGTTTCATTTTAACCATGCTATTGTCGCTACGGGAAGTCGTCCAAGGCATGGACAGGGGATTGATATAGATCATAAACGCATTTTAGATTCAAGGTCCATTTTCCACTTAGAAGAAGTACCTGAACATTTAATTGTGTATGGAAGTGACTATATTGCACTTGAAGTTGCTATGAGCTACCATCAATTCGGCTCAAAGGTATCTCTTGTCTTGGATGGTGGAAAAAGTGAATTTGATTTTGATTCATCCATTAATAAAGAGCTAGGTCGATTGCTCAAGAAACAAAAAATTAAGCTCTATAAATCTTGTGAGCTGAAATCAGTTGAGAATCAAGGGGAAGGGACGCAAGTATCGCTCTTGAAAAATGAGGAAGTTGTACTTCTTGAAGGCTCTCATGCTTTTATATCCCTTGGTCATCTACCGAATTCTTCGGACCTTGGAATTGATCGATTAAAAATGGATATGAGTGAAGAAGGACATATTAAAGTAGATAAACAAATGAGATCGTCTATATCTAATATTTATGCTATTGGGGATGTAACAGAGGGGCCTGCATTAGCTGTGAAAGCTATTAAACAATCGGAAGTGGTTGCAGATACGATTGCAGGAAAACCGGCTGAATTTGACGGCACATTTTTGCCGACTGTCGTGCATTCCATACCACCTATTGCTTCTGTCGGGTTAACAGAAGAAGAAGCAAAAGATCAATATGTTGATATACGTGTTGCCCAATTTGGTTATGGTGGGAATGGATTTGCCACAGTTCATGGTAAACGTGAAGGGTTCATTAAGTACATTGTGGATGATGCCACAGATCTAGTCTTAGGTTTCCATGGATTAGGTGAAGGAGCTGTTGAACTCGTTTCAACAGGTACAGTCGCTCTAGAAATGGTGGCGCGAGATGAAGACTTGAAGTTTCCGCACTATCCTCACCCAAGCTTTAATGAGTCTATCTCATTAGCAGAGTTTACAACGAAACAGGAAAAGGTTAAGTCTTAATAAAGAAGCTATGAGATTTCTATAGGAGTCTCATAGCTTTTTTTGTCTGAGTGTTGGTATTACTGGATATTCAGAGCAATACGTTTATTTTAATAAATGAATCGGACTCAATTTGAACAATTAGGGAAGCAAATGGGGGAGCAAGCTATCGTTATAAAAGAGAATCCGAATAGACCATTAATTTATCTGAACTTGTCCTAATCCTTAATTACGCATACAATATACATAGGACTCTTTAGACTTAATATTTATTGCAGAAAGGATGGAGTTATAATGGATCAAAATTTCACCATAAAAGTTAAGCAGGAAGGGGAAGTTTACGATATTGAGCCTGTAAAGGGCAAATCCTTGCTTGCAACAGCATTTGAACAAGAAATCCCTTTAGATTATAAGTGTCAAAAAGGGAACTGTACTCGCTGTAAGGTTGAGCTAGTAAATGGACAGGATATCGTAAACAAACCAACTCCAAAAGAACATGAACAAATTGAGGATCAATTAAGCGAAGGGTATCGACTTGCTTGTCAGACTGTCCCATTAAAATAATAGGATACATAGAAAAGCTCTCCATATTTGGAGGGCTTTTTGTTTTATATACACTTTCTTATGTGTGGAAATGGTACTATTTTCTAAAAGTAAGTTTAACCATATTACTATGCGGAAATAGAAAGATTAATACATCATTTAGATGTAAATAATAAACATTTTTTTACATTTCAGGAGGTTTTATTTATGGCTCAAAACCAAGGTAAAAGCGGGGAAAACCGTAAGAAATCAACTAATAAAGAGTATGGGCGTCAAGGTAAATACGCAAAAGGTAACAAACAAAATCGTAAAGAAGACGACAAATAATGATATCCCCCTTTTATAGGGGGTATTTTATTGGGAAAGTATTTGTAGAGTATTGTTAAATAAAACAAATTGAGTTAAAGCTTATGGAATAAATTCCTTAACAAAATTTATAATACTAATCGGATTACAGGAATAAGAGTATTCTCGTTGAATCCACTATAAAAACTTGGTAATATGGGCATATACCATAACGTTATTTAAAGGAGCTTCGTATATATGGATTTCAATATTTTTATGCAAGACGTAGTTGGTCAAGCACGCCAAGAAATTGAAGATGCAGGTTATACACAGTTAACGACACCAGAAGAAGTAGATCAAGCTTTGCAACAAAAGGGAACAACACTTGTTATGATTAACTCTGTATGTGGTTGTGCAGGTGGCATCGCGCGTCCTGCTGCAGCACATGCGATTCATTATGATAAGCGCCCAGATCAGTTAGTTTCTGTTTTCGCTGGTCAGGACCGTGAAGCTACAGACCGTGCACGTGAATATTTTGTAGGGTACCCACCATCTTCTCCATCTTTTGCGTTTCTAAAAGACGGAGAGATTGTAACGATGGTTGAACGTCATGATATTGAAGGATTTGACCCAATTAAAGTTGTGAATAGGCTCCAACAAATCTTTGAGGAACATTGTGAAGAAATTTAACTAAGGAAGATGGTCATATGGCCATCTTCTTCGTATGCCTACAGCTTTTTTCTTAAAGGAGTTACGAACGTGAAAATCGGATATCGAACAATCAAAACAGCTACAGGTACACCAATTGCCATATGGATTGCACAAATGCTATCTTTAACGAATTTTGCGTCTGCGGGTATTTTAACGATTTTATGTATTCAGAATACAAGAAAGCGGTCCATTGTTAGTGCATCTTCTCGATTTGCAGCTTGCCTTTTAGCTATGCTTTTTTCTTTTTTAATTTTTGAAACGGTGGGATATCACCCTCTTGCAATTGGGTTAATGTTAATCCTTTTTATTCCTGCGACTGTAAAGCTCAACATTAAAGAAGGGATCGTTACCAGTTCCGTTATTATTCTTCATTTATATTCCTATAAAAACATAGATCAGGAAACGCTTTTAAATGAATTTTTATTAATTGTGGTTGGGATTGGTGTAGCACTCTTATTAAATCTGTATATGCCAAGCTTAGAAGGGAAATTGCGTGAAAAGCAACGATTGGTTGAAGATAACTTTCAAGTTATGCTAAAAGAAATTGCAACCTTTTTACGTACAGGTGATCAGATGTGGTCAGGAAAGGAATTAACGGATACGGCTTCATTGTTAGAAGAAGCAAAATCCTTATCGTATAAAGACGTAGAAAACCATATATTACGTAACCATCATGCGTATTATCATTATTTTCAAATGCGCTTGAAGCAATTCGAATTACTTGAGCGAATGTTACCGCTTATAAGTCGAATTCACCATACTTCAGAGCAATCGATTATGATTGCTGACTTTTTTGATGAGTTAGCTGATCATGTACATCCAGGTAATACGGCTGTTATATTCTTAGAGCAAATTAAAGAGATGAAGCAGAAATTTAAAGAAAGCGATCTACCTGAATCACGTGAGGAATTTGAATCAAGAGCAAGTCTTTTCACATTGCTTAATGAAATTGAACAATACCTCATTATTAAACGATCCTTTAAAAAAAGCGATATTTAATATTCCATTCAAAGTAGGGCAAGCTATTTCAAAATGATTTCCAAAAGGAGGTCGGTTATTTGAAAAGCTTGCTCGCTTTTATTTTGTTGACTACATCCCTCATCTGGCCAATCGGTGAAAATCCTTCACCTGGCTATCCATTTTTAATTGTGAATAAACTAACGAATCAGTTGGCATATGTGGATGATAACGAAGTGAAGAATGTGTATCATGTAGCGACGGGTAAGAAAGACGATCTTACCCCAGAAGGGTTGCATACGATTACGATAAAAGCAGTGAATCCTTACTATCGAAAGCTCGATATACCTGGGGGAGATGAGAAAAACCCTTTAGGTTCTAGGTGGATTGGGTTTGATGCTGAAGATACGAACGGAAGGATTTACGGAGTTCACGGTACAAATCGTCCAGAATCCATTGGTCGGTACATTTCAAATGGATGTATTCGAATGAAAAATGAAAAGGTTGAAGAGCTCTTTGATCGGATCCCAATTGGCACAAAGGTTTTAATTGTATCAAGTAATGAATCATTTGAGTCATTGGCTAGAGAGTATCATGCGATTGATCCCATAATAGAAGCGCCCCCATTTTTTCGGTAATGGGGGCGTTTTGTTACTTCTTTGCTATCGACATTCTTTATTTTCTCATTTTCCAAAGACGGATAGGTTTTAGAAGAGGAAGGTGTAAAGAAATAGATCGCTACGGCTAACAAGAAGAATGAAAGAAGGGATATGTATATTTTTTTATGTTTCATAGATTTGCCTCACTTCCAGTTTTATGTATTTAGAGGGTAACATACTCAATCTCAAACCTCTATTTTTCATGTAAAATAATCCCTATTTATTTTAAAATCTACCATATATACCTCAGTGAAGCGGTTCCTCATGAAAAAATTTTTGAAAAATTTGAAGTTCTATCGATCATCTATAATCCCAGTTGTGCCAACGAAAGAAAGATTTGTTTGTTCAGTTCAATCAACTACATCTATTCCTTAAGAACAAAAAGAATGTACAATTTATTCTGTACAAAAAGTTAGATATCTATTATGATAATAAACGTACTTAAAAGAGAGGACGATTAGATGAAAACGAAATTAATTGATTGGCCCACGTTTATAGGGGCATTTTTCTTACTACTAGCTGTTACAGTTCCACTTATCATTTTCCCAGAAGCAGGTGGGGAAGCTGTATTAGCTGCGAAAGATTACATGACAAAGAATTTCGGCGTTATCTTTATGATTGTAGGTTTAGGAATCTTTTTATTCCTTGTCTACGTAGCATTTAGTAAAAATGGACATATTAAATTAGGCGATAAAGATGAAAAACAAGAGTTTAGTACATTTTCTTGGGCAGCAATGCTATTCTGTGCAGGAATTGGTTCTAGTATTTTATATTGGGGTACGATTGAATGGGCGTACTATTATCAATCTCCACCTTGGGGAATGGAAGCAGGATCCAAAGAAGCTATTCAGTGGGCAAGTGCTTATGGTATTTTCCACTGGGGTCCAATTGCATGGGCGATCTACACGCTTCCAGCTCTTCCTATAGCGTATTTCTACTATGTTCGTAAGAAGCACGTGTTAAAAATCAGTGAAGCTTGCCGTCCACTGATTGGTAAAAAAGCAGACGGTCCAATCGGAACCCTTATTGATGTATTGTTTATGTTCGGCTTAATGGGTGGTGCAGGTACAACATTAGCACTAGGAACTCCGATGATTGCACAAGGTATTTCCCAGCTAACTGGAATTGAAGTTACTCTCGGATTAAAAACTGCTATTCTAGTAATCTGTACAGTTATTTTCGCGATTAGTGCTTATACTGGCTTGAAAAAAGGTATCAAGATCTTGAGTGACGTTAACTTATGGTTAGCATTTTTCCTTCTAGCATTTGTGTTTGTGTTTGGCCCTACACGCTTTATTGCAGAAACAACTACAAATAGCATTGGCTTATTGATGGATAATTTCTTCCACATGAGTACATGGACAGCACCGTTCTCAGGAATGAGCCCATTTGCTGATACGTCATTCCCTGAATCATGGACGGTATTCTACTGGGCATGGTGGCTTGTGTATGCACCATTTGTAGGTCTGTTTATCGCTAAAATCTCCCGTGGACGTACAATTCGTCAAATGATTTTAGGAACGATGATTTATGGAACATTAGGCAGTGTTCTTTTCTTCGGAGTTATTGGTAACTTCGGAATGTATATGCAAATGACAGGTCAGTTTGATGTTATTTCGGTTCTAAATAACCAAGGTGCACCATATGCGATTATGTCAATTATGAACCAGCTTCCAATGGCACCTGTTATGATTACAGTATTTACTATTCTAGCGATTATTTTCTTAGCAACAACATTTGACTCTAGTTCTTACATTCTAGCTTCTGTAGTACAAAAACACGTAGAAGAAGAACCACTACGCTGGAACCGTTTATTCTGGGCATTCGCTCTTTGCTTACTTCCGTTAACATTGATGTTCCTTGGTGGACTTGGAACGCTGCAAACGGCAAGTATCGTAGGAGGATTCCCATTACTCATCATTATGGTTATGCTTGCTTGGTCATTTATGAAAGCTTCCAATGCAGATATCAAAGCATCTGATGAATATACATCTAAGACGATTTCACTCGACCCTACAGAAACTCGTCGTCATGAAAATCAAGAACGACAGGATAAGAAAGAACAAGCAAGTTAAGCTTTATTAACCCCCTACATTTATATATAGAAATACAAGGCTGCACTTTTTATGGTGCAGCCTTGTTTTATGAATTGAGTGCGTTGAGCTTGGGCAGGAGGTGTAATCCCTCGGATAGAAGCAATAATCCCTCGGGTAACCACTGTATTCCCCCGGGTAGGTATCTCTTTCCATAAAGAAAGGGCCTTTACACTTAAAAAAGGGCACCTGCTATGCAGTGTGCCCTTTCATATTTCATCTATCATTTCTTATAAGAACATGGACGCGCCAGCTAACAGGGATGTTAAAAGCATAGAAATGATCATAAGATAGATAATCACTTTTTGACGCTTTTCACGTTTGGATGGCTTACGTTCTGCAACTTGCTCTGTCTGTTTCTTCGCAGTTTTTGATGCCATTTAGTTGTCCTCCTTCGTACGAAGTGCTACTCACATTTTAACCTGAATTTTCAAAATGGACAAGGCTATGTCTGAAAATGATGTATCAAACTATCGATCAATTCATGATACAATAAGATTATCTGAAAATTGAAAGGGTTTTCTTGTGGATTTATAGAAAGATAAAGGATTAGGGACGAATCGTAGAAGGAGGAGTAGCCATGAGTTCAACATATCATGACAAAAAAGAACAATGGAAAAAGGAAGCAGACAAAGTTACTGAACGATTTCCTGAACGTAAAGACACATTCGAGACGAGCTCTCATATAGAGATCGATCGTTTATATACGCCTGAAAAGTTAGATGAACAATATGTCGAAAAATCAGGATTTCCTGGGCAATTCCCATACACACGGGGAATCCAACCAACGATGTACCGCAGCCGTTATTGGACAATGAGACAATACGCAGGTTTTGGTTCAGCGAAAGAAACGAATGAACGATTCCGTTATTTACTAGAACAAGGTCAAACAGGTTTGTCGGTAGCATTCGACCTACCAACTCAAATTGGGTATGACTCTGATGATCCGATGGCTGAAGGGGAAGTTGGGAAAGTTGGAGTTGCCATTGACTCGTTAGCTGATATGGAAACGTTATTTGATCAGATTCCACTAGATAAGGTTTCCACATCTATGACCATTAATGCACCTGCATCCGTACTCCTTTGTATGTACATAGCGGTGGGAGAGAAGCAAGGGGTTTCAAAAGACAAGCTAACTGGAACTATTCAAAATGATATTTTAAAAGAATACATTGCCCGTGGGACATATATTTATCCACCAAAACCATCTATGAGAATTATTACAGATATTTTTAGTTATTGTTATAAGGAAGTTCCTCGCTTTAATACCATTAGTATTTCCGGTTATCACATTCGAGAGGCAGGAGCTACAGCCGTCCAGGAGCTTGCGTTTACGATTGCGAATGGCATGGCTTATGTTGATGCTGCGTTAAAGTCAGGGCTTGAGGTTGATCAGTTTGCTCCTCGTTTAGCTTTCTTCTTTAATGCACATAATCAGTTCTTTGAAGAAGTGGCGAAGTTCAGAGCAGCTCGTCGTATTTGGGCAAAAATCATGAAAGATCACTATAAAGCTGAGAATCCAAAGAGTTGGAAATTACGTTTCCACACCCAAACAGGTGGTTCAACACTTACAGCCCAGCAGCCTGATAACAATATTGTCCGAGTGGCTATTCAAGCACTATCTGCTGTTATGGGAGGAACGCAAAGCTTACACACAAATTCTCGTGATGAAGCGTTAGCGTTACCAACTGAGGAATCTGCACGTATTGCGTTACGCACACAACAAATCATTGCAAATGAGAGTGGCGTAGCTGATACGGTCGATCCATTAGGTGGATCTTATTATGTTGAACACTTAACGGACAAGATGGAGGAAGAAGTTAACCAGTACTTAGAACAAATTCGTGACTTAGGTGGTGCAGTTCAAGCTGTTGAAGAAGGGTTTATGCAGCGAGAAATTCATCATGCAGCATATGAAGCGCAGAAAAACATTGAAAATGGGGATGACATCATCGTTGGATTAAACCAGTTCCAAATAGATGAAGAGGTGAATCCTGAACTGTTACGTGTGGATGAAACATTAGAGAAAAATCAGATCAAGAAAACAGAAGACATCCGTAATACACGAGATCAGGCTAAAGTTGAGCAAGCGCTCGATCAGATTAAGCAAGCCTCACATGATGAACACACAAACTTAATGCCGCTTATTTTAGAGGCTGTGAAAGCTTATGCAACAGTCGGTGAGATCTGTAACGTGCTTCGTAAAGAATACGGCGAATATACAGGCATGTAGGGAAAGGAGTTTAACTATGAATCGAAAAATACGTGTACTAATCGCAAAACCAGGGCTTGATGGACATGACCGCGGTGCACTCGTTATTGCTCAAGCATTGCGAGATCATGGGATGGAGGTTATCTATACGGGTTTACGTCAATCCCCAGGTCAAATTGTTCAAGCTGCTATTCAAGAGGATGTTGATGTTATTGGATTATCCTCTTTATCTGGAGCTCATAATTCTTTATTTCCTAAAGTCGTAGAACTTTTAAAAGAGAATCAGGCAGAAGATATTCCAGTTATTGGTGGGGGTGTTATCCCATATGAGGACATCCCACCTCTTGAGAATGGCGGTGTAAATAAAATCTTCACTCCAGGAAGTCCAACTGAAGAAATTGCAAAATATATTAAGAGATTAATAGATCCTGAAGCATCATCTAGTCTAGAACCTCCTGAGAAGATTGCTCATATTGGTATTGCAGTTAGCAACATTGAACACGCATTACCGTTTTACACAAATACATTAGGGCTTAGATTACAAAATGTTGAGGAAGTGAAGTCAGAAGGTGTGAAAGTAGCCTTTATTCAATTAGGTGAAACACAACTTGAACTATTAGAACCAACTCATGAGGATTCTCCAATCGCTAAGTATATTGAAAAGCGAGGAGAGGGGATCCATCATATAGCTCTTGAAGTGAAAGATATTCATGAACGTCTTCGTCAATACAAAGAAGATGGAATCGACCTTATCCACGAAGAGGCAAAAGCAGGAGCTCACGACTCTCAAGTAGCTTTCTTACATCCAAAAGCAGCAAATGGCGTACTATTTGAACTTTGTCAGCATGAGGAGGGCAAATAATGGATATTTTTGATAAGATTAATGAACTTTATGATAAACGTAGAAATGTTGAATTAGGCGGTGGTGATGACCGCATTGAAAAGCAACATGAAAAAGGGAAAATGACTGCACGTGAGCGTATCGATTACCTGCTTGATGATGGGACATTTGTTGAACTAAACGCATTTATGGAACATCGTAATACGGACTTCGGAATGGAAGGAAAAGAAGCTCCTGGAGAAGGTGTCGTAACAGGTTTTGGGAAAGTAAACGGAGAAGATGTGTATCTGTTTGCACAGGACTTTACGGTATTTGGTGGAGCACTGGGCGAAATGCATGCGAAAAAGATTGCTGCTGTTATGGATTTAGCAGCCGAAAATGGAACCCCTTTTATCGGTTTAAATGATTCTGGCGGAGCTCGGATTCAAGAAGGGGTGTCTTCCCTTGATGGCTACGGTCAGGTGTTTTATCGCAACTCGATCTATTCCGGTGTAATTCCTCAGATTTCTGTCATTATGGGGCCATGTGCAGGTGGGGCTGTTTATTCTCCAGCCATTACGGATTTTGTCATTATGGTGGAAAAAACGTCGCAAATGTTTATTACTGGACCAAAAGTTATCGAAACGGTAACAGGTGAACAGATAAGCTCTGAAGGTTTAGGGGGAGCTCAAGTCCACAACAGTAAAAGTGGGAATGCTCACTTAAAAGCCTCTTCAGAGGAGGAAGCATTAGACCAAGTACGTGATCTAATTAAGTATCTTCCTGCTAATAATCAGGAAAAACCGAAACAAATTGAAATGGATGATGAGGACCACTATCGTCCTGACTTAACCGATTTAATTCCTTTTGATCCGATTCGACCTTACGATGTACGTACGGTCTTAGATCAAGTGGTTGATGATGGTTCATTTTTTGAGATCCATCCAGACTTTGCAAAAAACATCGTAGTTGGTTTTGCGCGTCTAAAAGGAAAAACAATTGGGTTAGTATGTAATCAACCGAAGTATATGGCCGGTGGATTAGATATTGATTCCTCTGATAAAGCATCTCGTTTTATTCGTTTCTGCGATTCATTTAACATCCCTTTAATTACTTTTGAGGATGTTACCGGATTCTTTCCAGGGGTTAAGCAGGAACATGGTGGAATTATCCGTCATGGTGCGAAAATTTTATATGCATATTCTGAAGCAACTGTTCCTAAAATTACAGTTATTACGCGTAAAGCTTACGGTGGAGCTTATGTTGCTCTGAATAGTAAGTCCATTGGAGCGGACCTAGTGTACGCATGGCCAAACGCCGAGATTGCTGTCATGGGACCTGAAGGAGCGGCCAATATCATTTTTGCTAAGGATATTCAAAATAGTGATGATCCTGAAGCCACGCGTCAGGAAAAGATTGATGAATACCGTGAAAAGTTTGCGAATCCTTATGTTGCGGCTGGATTAGGTATGGTAGATGATGTTATCGATCCAAGAGAAACACGTATTTCTCTAATTCAGGCGTTGGATATGTTAAAGAATAAACACGTAGAACGACCGAAGAAGAAACACGGAAATATCCCTCTGTAAAGGGGATGTGTTTGACACGTACAAGGCGTTCCGCTAACGTACTAATAGAGCGTGTTTTCAGAAGGCAAAGCACATGAATATGTGTTTTTACATATGAAGGAGGAAAAGACATGCCAAGCATCAATCGAGATAGACTAATCGAAGAATTTCTAGAACTTGTTCAAATCGATTCTGAAACTGGGGATGAAGCAGAGATTGCCCAAGTTCTTACCAAAAAATTCACGGACCTTGGTGTTGAGGTTACGGAAGATGATACAAAGGAAGAAACCGGCCATGGCGCAGGGAACTTAATTTGTAATCTTAAAGGAACAATAAAAGGAGTAGATACAATCTACTTCACATCCCATATGGATACAGTTCTACCTGGTAAAGGTGTTAAACCTTCTATTGAAAATGGTTATATCGTGACAGATGGGACAACCATCCTTGGCGCAGATGATAAAGCGGGTGTAGCTGGCATTTTAGAAGCGATTCGTTCTCTAAAAGAGAACAACATTGAGCACGGTGATATTCAGTTTATTATTACAGTCGGTGAAGAGTCCAGCCTAGTAGGGGCAAAAGCGCTTGATCCGAAGCACTTAAAAGCGAAATACGGCTATGCTATTGATAGTGATGGATTAGTAGGGAATATTGTAGTAGCAGCACCAACACAAGCAAGAATCAATGCAGTTATTAAGGGCAAGACAGCTCATGCTGGTGTTGCACCTGAAAAAGGTATCTCGGCTATTACATTAGCTTCTAAAGCGATTTCGAAAATGCCATTAGGACGCATAGATGATGAAACGACTGCAAATATTGGACGTTTTGAAGGTGGTCAAAAAACAAACATTGTATGCGATCATGTGGAAATCCTAGCTGAGGCAAGATCTCTAGTTCCTGAAAAAATGGAAGAACAAGTAGAGAAGATGCGAAAAGCATTCAAAGAAACAGCTGAAGAAATGGGTGGAAGTGTAGACATTGACGTTCAGGTCATGTACCCAGGATTTAAACATGAAGCGGGCGAGCAAGTAGTTGAAGTAGCGAGAAAAGCAGCTGAAAAAATTGGTCGTTCTAGTGAGCTTCTAACAAGTGGCGGCGGAAGTGATGCTAATATCATCGCTGGACATGGTATTCCGACTGTTAACCTTTGCGTAGGTTATGAGGAAATTCATACAACCAACGAACGCATGCCACTTTCTGAGTTAGAAAAAACAGCTGAGATGATTTTAGCCATTATAGATGAAGCATCAAATGCATAACAAAAAACGCATGAGGGCGAAAACCTCATGCGTTTTTTGTTATGATTGGTCCTCGATCCAGTCCCTTCATATCTAAACAGGCAATTTCAGGTTTATATCTACCTTTTTTCCTATGAATTCCAGAAAGACATAATCCAATTGTAGTAATTTCTGTAAAATATATTGAAAATTCAAAATAATACATATATTCTATAGATATGATATAGAGAAGGGTGATGATATGGAGAAGATTATTTCATTAGTCGAATTGTGGGACATGTTCGAAGTAGCGATTTTGGTTAGTTTGGTAGGAGCTTTGATTGGGCATTACAAACGTAACGCATGTATTTTGTTGCCGATTATTAGTATTGATTATCGTTTTGATGGTTTTAAAGAGCTTCATCTGTCGTCTCATGGCCCTGTTCTGAAAGGGGTATTGTGGGGATTAACGACCCTGAAAGCTGCCGTGTTATTTTTGTTGTTTTTATTAGGATTTCGTTTTGGAGAAAATAAAGAGACAGATCCAATCCTTTTTGAGTTAGGGGTGCTTGGAGATTTATTAATTGGTGCTGGAGCTGGGGTGATTGCCAAAAGTACAGTCTCGTTAACAGGGACAGAAAATCCATTGTCGATTATTGTTACGTCACTATTAGCGGGATTTGCTGGTTTATCTTATATTCAAAAGTTTCAAGAGCAATCTTTGGATAACGCAACGATTGAATATCAAGAGAAACTAGATCGAATTGAGGAGTATGGTAATAGCACACAGCATACAAGCTCTTCTAATGAAGTAGCGGCTACCCATGAGAAGAAATCATATAACAAATAAGGAAGAGGTTTTGTATGAAAGTATTGGTATCAAGTAAAGAGAAATGGCAATTAGAGCAACATCTTGGGGTTTTGAACAACCCAAATGAGTCCATTGCCAAACGCAGACTTGCCAAAAGCAAGTTTGATTTGATATATAATCGTGCAGCTACACGTTCTTATGCATTTACTAAAACCCAAAGTAGGGGTAAAAAGCTTGCACAATTGAATGAAGGGGAGCATTAGAAACCTCCATCACATTGAGAGCCATATGTGATGGAGGTTTTCTATTTATCCGAATACTTTAGAAGATGTGGTTTAATAAAGAACCATAAACTAATTACAAAACTAATAAAAGCAAGAGACCAGATAAAGAAGGTGAATATCATATTAAATACGTTGCCCAATGGATGATGTGAATAAGTATGCATACCAGAAAACAGGTTGATAGCCCCTATTGAAAATAGAGCGTAGAACGTCATTAGGAATCCATAAGCTTTATGGTTTCGTTTCGTTTTAATCCATACAACCAAAGTTGTGAACACAGTTAGCGTCATACATACTACATAGATACTTAAAATGATGAGTGATAATTGAACCTCAATGAACATGATATTCCCCCTTAATGATTGAAGAGTCACATAACACGAATATATACAATATATGTTATAATACCATATAGAACTTATGTTCCATGTTAAGAGTGAATAAAATTTTACCTAAGAAGCAATTCGACGTAGTGAAAATTTTGAAAGAATGAAGTATAAGCGCAACTAACCCTCTGTCTGCGCCTTATAAGGCTTGCCAATCGGCAAGTTTTCTTTAGAAGATTGAAGAAGGGTGTAGCAGTATGTCGAAATACTATCCGAAAAAGGGACGCGTTATTTTTCACGTAGATATGAACAGTTTCTATGCTTCAGTGGAAATGACACGCAATCCAGAATTGAAAGGAAAACCTCTTGCCATAGCGGGAAATCCTGAAGAGCGTAAAGGAATTGTTGTTACAAGTAGCTATGAAGCTCGTGCTAAAGGTGTTAAAACCACGATGCCTTTATGGGAAGCGAGACGGTTATGTCCTGAGTTAATTGTGATGCGTCCAAACTTTGAGCATTATCGTGAAGCTTCTCGTGAGATTTTTTCGATTCTGTCTGACATTACACCCTATGTCCAACCTGTATCGATTGATGAAGGATACATGGATATTACAGAATGCGAAGATCAGGGGACACCTTTAGAGATCGCAGAACGTATTCAACAAACTATTTTAGATAGATTAGAGTTACCTTGTTCAATTGGAATTGCCCCAAATAAGTTTCTAGCAAAAATGGCTTCCGATATGAAAAAGCCGATGGGGATTACCGTATTACGGAAAAGAGATATTTCACATAAACTTTGGCCAATGGAGATTGGTGAGATGTATGGTGTTGGGCAAAAGACAGCTGAAAAATTACAATCAATTGAGATTCGTAAGATCGGTGATTTAGCTAAAGCGGATGTTATGCAACTAAAAAGTCTTTTGGGCATTAATGGAGAACGTTTACGAAACCGGGCTAACGGCGAAGATAATCGCCCTGTTGATCCCGATGCGGTTTCAGAATTTAAAAGTATTGGAAACTCACAAACATTGCCGCATGATACAACAGATGAACAGGAGATCCAACGCTTAATTAGGCGGCTGTCTCAAAAGGTTGCAGATCGTATGGACCGAAAAGAAGTCTATGCTCGAAATCTCCAGATCATGATTCGTTACCACGATCGGAAAACGATTACGAGAAGTAAACAGCTCCATGATTATATTCATCAAGTAGATGATATTTATGAATATGCTATGAGGTTATTAGAAGAGCATTGGAATCAGGACCCCATTCGTTTATTAGGTGTAACCGCTCAAGACTTAACGGAAAAACAAGATGCAGCTATGCAGTTGAACTTGTTTACTTATGAAGAAGAAGCTAAACATGAAAAACTCTATTCGACAATCGATCAACTCACTGAAAAATATGGTTCAAATCCTTTTAAGAAATTAAAGACTCCCAATAATAGCAAGGCACCAACAACAAGTTTTCAAAAGGATTTTTTAGATGATTATAGAAAGAAATAAGTAAAAGGGCATGCAAAAAGCATGGCTCTTTTTTTTGTGGATTTTTTGAAATGAATAAAGTTTTATGTTTCAAAAATTTGTTGTAATCTGAAAATCCTTATAGTACTATGATAGTAGAAAATGAAACATTTAGAATTATATATTTCAAAAAATATTATTGGAGATGAGCGTATGAGTATTGTTTTATCAAACGTTAACAAAATTTATAAAAGTGGTGAAGTCAATGTTCATGCATTAAAAGAAGCATCCATAGAAATTCCAAACAAAAAGATTGTTGCCATTTTAGGGCCATCAGGGTCTGGAAAATCAACTTTACTTAATGTAATTGGAGGAATTGATCGACATGACAGTGGTTCGATTCAAGTTGATGATCATCAATTAGATAAAATGAAAGACAAAGATTTAACGGAGTATCGCCGTCATTCACTAGGGTTTATTTTTCAACAGTATAATCTGATTCCAACTTTAACTGTAGAAGAAAATGTTGAGGTAGGAAGACAATTAAGTCAAAACCCTCTAGATATGAAAGATATTTTAGAAAAAGTAGGGATGTGGGATAAAAAAGATAAATTCCCTCATCAGTTAAGTGGAGGAGAACAGCAGCGTGTTGCTATTGCACGAGCGCTCATCAAAAATCCAAGGGTGCTCTTGTGTGATGAACCTACTGGAGCATTAGATGAAGAGACAGGAAAGAAAATATTGAAATTACTACAGTATGTAAACGAGACTTATGGAACAACTGTATGTATTATCACGCATAATAATGGAATTGGAGAAATGGCACATAAAGTTATACGTATGAAGAGTGGGGAGATTACTGAACACTTTTATAATGAAGCGCCTGTTGATCCAGAGAAGGTGAACTGGGTATGATTTTACGAAAAAGTATTTTACGTCATATTACAGAGAAGAAATTTCAATATTTCGGCGTAATTGTATTACTTCTTATATCGATCATGCTATATGTGTCCATGTCGATGGCCATATCAACATTGGATACGCGTAATCAGCAATTTAAAGAATCATATAATCAAGAAGACTTTCATTTTATTGTGAGCGAAGATATTCATGAAGAACAGCTTTCCGCATGGGAAGATAACTTTGATGTCCAACTTGAAAAACGTTCATATACGGATGTGGAATATCAATCAGAAGACACAACACTTCGTGTGTTCTCTTTAACAGATGAGATTAATAAGCCCTATATATCAGAAGGTGAATTGCCTGAAAAGCAAGGAGAGATTGCCGTTTCTCCACCTTTTGCTAAGGCACACAACCTTAAGGTAGGGGATTCAATTAATGTGAATAATCAGGAACTTAAGGTTACAGGAATGATGTATCTTCCTGATTATATTTATATATTAGAAAGAGTTAGTGATCTAATAAATGATCCTAAGTCATTTGGACTTGCGATAACAGGCAAGGATACGTTAAATAACCTATCAAATAAATCAGTTGCTCAAGTGATGGGGGAAGGACTAAGTGAAGAAGAAATTGCTTCATTTAAAGATAACGTAGTAGAAAACTATTCTTTATTGAGATGGATGAACTCTAACGAAAATCCACGTATTGAATTTGTGGAATCAGAAATTGAGAGTTCTGAAGCGGTCATTACCACTCTACCGTTATTTATTTTAGTCTTATCAGTCATGATGGTGCTAATGATCTTGAAACGCCAACTGGACTTACAGCGTAAAGAAATAGGTACTTTAATGGCATTGGGCTATCGAAAGAAAGAGTTAATGAGACATTATTTGTCACACGCAGGTGTAATTGGAATCATAGGAACTCTATTAGGACTAATTGCAGGAGCTGTACTATCCATTCCATTTACCAATTTATATTCTGAATATTACAATCTTCCAAGTATTTCTTACTTTGATTGGGATGTAATGGTTTTAGTCATTGGATTCATTGTTCCAAATGTGGTCTTACTGATCATGACTTATTTTGTGATTCGTAAACCATTGAAACAATCGCCACTGGATTTGTTGTCACCTAAGGATGTCTCTAAAGGGAAGAAATCCATGTTTGAGCGCTTACCTTTCTTTAAAAAAGGAAACTTTATTTCTCGCTTTCGATTACGTTTACTCGTAAGGAAAAAGACACGTGCTATCTATATCTTTATAGGTGTCATGTTCTCTTCCATTCTATTAATATTTGGATTTGTAACGTATAACTCTATGGATGATATCGTTGAGACCACTTATAAAAAGATTTTCACCTACGACTATGGAGTGTATTACAATTCCCTTCAGCAGGGTAGTCTAGAGGAGGGAGCAAGTCCTTTTACAAACGCTGAAATTAGCGTCCAGCAACTGAATGGGAAAGAGGATATAAAAGTTGATCAGAAAGTTTCCATTTATGGTGTGAAACCAGAAAGTGATCAAATTCAACTTCTAAATGATGATGAAGAGATATTGAATGAGAGAGCTGAAAAGGGATTTGTTGTTAGCAAGCCATTGGCTTCCGTTTTAGAATTAGAAAAAGGTGATGAACTTACCATAGGGAATGCATATAACGATAAAACGATAACTAAAGTAGTGGAAGGCGTAGCGAATGTGTACATTGGCTTTTCAGTATATTATCAACTTGATGAAGTTAACTCCTTTATAGGTTATCCGGAAGGTGTTTACACTGCAAAATGGACGAATACTGAACCAGGTGATTCAGGAAATATTTTGTATGTTGAAAACAAAAAAGATGCTATCGAAAACTTTGAATCCACATCTGAATTAACGCGTTATTCTGTTATGGGGATCGCTGGATTTGCATTTCTGATTGGTGTCATTGTACTAACACTAATAACAAACCTTATCGTTGAAGAGAATTCACCTTCTATTTCCTTGTTAAAGGTTATGGGATATAAGGATAATGAAATTTCGAAAATGGTTTTAAATGTTTATACACCAATCGTATTTATAACTTATATGGTGTCGATTCCTATTGCTTATTATAGTATTGATGGAATGATGACCTCCTTAGTAGAACAAACAGGGTTCTCACTACCAGTTAATTTAAACTGGTTTATGATTGTTCTTGGATTTGTGATTATTATGGTTACGTATTTCGTATCTCTATGGATTTCGAAGCGTAAGTTGAAAAAGGTATCTTTACAAGAAGCGTTGAAAAAACAACAGGATTAGAAAGATGAATTCCCAGGAGGCGTCTAACGATACATTGAAAAGTAAGTGTTGAAAAGAGAAAATAGCATTTAATAAAGGACGAAATCGAATAAGATTGCGTCCTTTTCTTTTGACAATTGAAACCTTTGCTTTTATATAAGCGTCCTATTATTAAACTACAAAATGACCAGGAGGAGATAAGGTGAACTCACTTCGGTTTGTTGATGTCTTTGTTCTTGGAATTTGTTCATATTTAGCTTATGAAAAAGGACTAGAATTAAATGCTATTGGCACAAATGTAGACGGAGAGGGGATTGGAATTAGTTTTATAGGTTTGCCTGTCGCTGACCGTGTTCCTGAATCAAACATCCCGCAATACACCAAAGGATTTGTAGTTTTTAGCATAAGCTTAGGAATTGTTAGCTTATTCCTTTTGTTCCTCCCATTCATAAAAAAACTCATACCTTCTATTAAAAACCAATAGAAAAACTATTAGAGTGTGTGAGGTATATATTCTTAACAGATCGTTTCAAAATAGAGATAAGGAGTGAGAAAGTTGTTTTATAGAAGGAAGTTTTACATTGTTAGAAATGAATTTGTTGAAGTTTTCAATGCTCATTTTAATGAGACTAACTTACCTAATCAAATAAAACATGGAGCACGTCTAATAGGAAGATGGATGATCGCTAATGATGAAACAACTACTGAAATATTTGCTATTTGGGAGTATGACAGTTATGAGAAATATAAAGAAATTGAAACCAATGTTAGAGGTGACCAAGAACATGTGAGTAGAGTTAATGCATGGTATGATAAACATGGCGGGAGAGATTATGTCATCAAAAATTACCTATTAGAAGTACGGAATGAGCAGTTAGAGACAACGTTGAATGAGTCATGTTTTGAGGGAGATTTTAATAATGAAAGAAATAGTGTTTGTAACGACGAATAAAAGGTAAAGTTGCTTCTGCTCAGAATGACTTAAAGAATATAATGGTTTTACCTATGCTGAGTTGAATGAACCACGGAGCGATGATATTAAAGAAATCGCAAAACAAAAAGTAATACAAGCTTATAACATAGTGAAACGCCCATGTATTGCCTTGGATTCTGGCTTTTTTATAAAAGAGTTAAATGGTTTTCCAAGAGCTTATGTTAACCATATGTTTGACACGATTGGTATCAATGGGATATTAAAGTTGTTAAGAGGCAAGGAGAATAGGTATTGTGAATTTAGATCTTGCTTAGCTTACTATGATGGTGTAGAAATTAGGTACTTTGAAAGTAAATCCCCAGGTACTATTTCACATCAGTTAAGAGGTTCAGATAATGAGAAAAAGTGGTCTGAACTTTGGTATATATTTATTCCCCAGCGTTTTAACAAAACACTAGCTGAATTTACTGAAGAGGATTTTGAAAGATATAACAATGTTAAAGAAGATTCTTGCATGATTCAGTTCGGAAAGTGGTATAACACTATCGGTTAAAAAGTATCTGAAACTTTTATAGAGCCATGATCGTAATATTGATAAGAATTAAAAATATAGGAAGGGCGAACACTATGGAAAACATAAGTGAAACACATGAAAAACTGCATGAGGAAATTAGTCAATTGAATAAACGATTAGATTCCATCGAATGTAAACTTAATAACAAGCCGCGGAATTCTTTGGGAGATAACATTTGGGTACTGGTCCCGGTAGCAGCAATTATTATGTGGGGATTAACAAACATATATTAATTGTACCGGAAATAAAAAAATTAGAGGAACTTCCTAAAGGGGAAGCTCCTCTTTTTCTTTCTTACACCATAATAGTGTCCCAACTCATATTAAAATACTTTCGTTGTCCAATCCTCACAATTCCAAACGTCAGTCACAATATCCTGATAAAAGTCTGGTTCGTGCGAGATAAGAAGTACACTGCCTTTATAATCCTTTAAAGCTCGTTTAAGTTCTGCTTTTGCGTCAACATCAAGGTGATTTGTCGGTTCGTCTAGGACCAGTAGGTTGGTTTCTTTGTTGATTAACTTACAAAGTCGAACCTTAGCTTTTTCCCCACCACTTAGTACCTGGACCTTACTTTCAATATGTTTCTGAGTAAGACCGCATTTCGCAAGAGCTGAACGTACTTCATATTGTGTGAAGTGACGGAACTCTTCCCATATTTCTTCGATACAAGTATTGTTACTGGTTTCTTTCAGTTCCTGTTCAAAGTAGCCGATATGAAGGTGCTCACCTTGTTGAACGGAGCCTGATACAGGTTGGATTTCACCAAGGATACTACGTAACAGCGTGGTTTTACCGATACCATTTGCTCCAGAAAGTGCAATCTTTTGATTACGTTCCATTACTAAATTGAGCGGTCTGGATAAAGGTTCATCATACCCGATTACAAGATCATTTGTTTCAAAAAGATATTTTCCAGGTGTGCGTGCTTGCTTAAAATTGAAATGTGGTTTCGGCTTTTCAGAATCCAGTTCAATAACATCCATTTTATCAAGTTTTTTCTGGCGAGACATTGCCATTTTACTTGTAGCAGCATTGGCTTTATTGCGGGCTACAAAGTCTTTTAGGTTGGCAATTTCTTTTTGTTGCTTCTTATAAGCTGCTTCAAGCTGTTGTTTTTTCATGTCATATACACGTAGAAACTCATTGTAATCCCCAGGGTATCTAGTGAGCTCCTGGTTTTCCATATGATAAATAAGGTTCACGACACTGTTTAGGAATGGAATATCGTGTGAAATTAAAATGAATGCATTTTCGTACTCTTGAAGATAGGTTCTTAGCCATTCAATATGCTCAACATCCAAGTAGTTTGTTGGCTCATCTAGTAGTAAAATATCCGGTTTCTCTAATAATAGTTTGGCTAGTAGAACCTTTGTACGTTGGCCACCACTTAGGTCATGAACATCACGTTCTAATCCAATCTCATTCAAACCAAGACCATTGGCAACTTCTTCTACTTTGGCATCGATTGTATAGAAGTCATTGTTCGTTAATGCATCTTGGATGCGACCGGTTTCTTCAAGTAGATCTTCAAGTTCCTCAGGATCCACTTCTCCCATTTTGGCAAAAAGCTGATTCATCTCCGTTTCCATATCAAAAAGATATTGGAATGCTGTTCTTAGAACATCTCTAATGGACATGCCTTGTGCCAAGTCTGCATGCTGATCCAAGTATCCCACTCGAACATGTTTTGACCAGCTTACTTTACCAGCATCAGGTTCTAATTTACCTGTAATTATATTCATAAATGTGGACTTACCTTCACCATTTGCTCCAATAAGTCCAATGTGTTCACCTTTTAATAAACGGAAAGAGACGTCATCGAAAATAGCTCGGTCTCCGAAACCGTGGCTTAAGTTATTTACTGTGAGTAAACTCATGATTGATACACCTTTCTACAATTCATTCATGCTTATCTATTATAAAGGTCATAGGAAGAATGCGATAGAGGGTAGAAGAAGAATTATTTGGATTACTTGTATGCAACCATTTAGTTGCATATAATAGGAGTAGGAAGGGGGACTTGAAAATAGATAAAGTCTTTAAAGCGTTAGCTGACGCCAATCGAAGAACGTTACTTGATCAACTTTATAAAAAAAACGGACAAACCTTACATGAATTAGTCCAACATCTAGACATATCAAGGCAAGCTGTTACGAAACATCTATCTATATTATCTGAAGCTAATTTAGTTATTGAAGTTCGCCGTGGAAGAGAAAAGCTACATTATCTAAATTCAGCTCCTATAAGGGACATTTACAATCGGTGGATAAGCAAATATGACCACCATCGAATGGAAGCGTTAGATGATTTGAAACACCAATTGGAGGAGGAGAATGATGGGTAATCAAACTTTTGTGTACGTAACGTATATCGCAACGTCACCTGAAAAATTATGGGAAGCCTTAACAAGTCCGGAA
Source organism: Pontibacillus sp. HMF3514 (assembly GCF_009858175.1). Lineage (GTDB taxonomy): Bacteria > Bacillota > Bacilli > Bacillales > BH030062 > Pontibacillus. Next base: position 2,243,690 of record NZ_CP047393.1, on the reverse strand, counting down.
TTTACTCAAAAGTATTTTTTCGGTACAAAGGTACAATCCGACTGGCAGGAAGGTTCTGAGGTTAAATACTTTCGAGGTAATGGTGAATTGGATGTGTTTGGGGAAGTACTTAAGTCGAAGCCAAATGAGATCTTAACGTTTACTTGGAACCATGTTGATGATTCAGAGCGTGAAAAACCAACTGTGGTGACATTTGAACTTCAACAATTTAACGAAACAGTGAAGTTAACCCTTTTACACGAAAATCTAAAAAAAGAAGATTTCTTTAAGAGAGAGGATGCCTTCATGGGAGTAAATAACGGATGGCCAGCAATTATGAGTAACTTGAAGAGTCTTGTGGAAACCGGTAAAACGTTATCACCTATGGATATATAATACTTAGCTTCTAACACCGCTTTTATTGGCGGTGTTTTTTTGGGGGGTATGCTATACAGAAATATGGAAGGATACTTAAATAAGGATCTCGAATAAAAAGGAGGGATTGTAAATAAACAGGGGGCTATATAATGAAAAATATAGAAATCCAATATAAAAATTAATCAAATTTAAATGCTCGAGACATGTTATTCGATATATTATTTCTCTTACCTGAACTTTTATTTTTACCATTTCGACTAGTGTTTTATCTGTTAAGAGGGATGGGGAAGTTTATAGGGGAAATATTTAATGTATAAGATTTTATAACTTAAAGCAATTAAGATATACATATGCTTATGATAGAACTATACATAGAAGACCCGTTTATAAACGGGTCATTCTTCATTACAGGTCATTTTTGCCTTTTCTTCCTTGCTTCGAATTACGATTAGCTGCGCGTTGCATATCTTCACGGTTCTTGGATTCATTGGTAAGCTCAACATTTTCCAAGCTTTCTGTAGGTGTATTATTGTTGCGTAATGCTGCATCATGTGCGACTTTACGTTTCGTCATCGTGATGCCTCCTTTCGATAACATAGTTTGCGTAACTCTGCTTAATATCATGCGTTAGCAAGATAATCCTCCAACTCACCCATTACCTCATTATAATGTTCCCCATCTTTAAAATCGTTTGCCTTCCAATGGTCTTGAATCCACTGATATAGTTCTAGAGGCGAGTTGAAAACCTCTCCAGATGTGTCTGCTTTTCGAATCATATAGCGCCCATTATCATCATCAATAGTGACTTCACATGGATAAGCGCCTTCACGACTTTGTAGTTGAAATTCCAATTTGGACATCTCCTTCTTGAGTAAACTTACCTCTTTTAGAAATACTAACAACTAAGAGGAGGGTTGATCGATGTCAAAGAAACGTGAGAAAAATGAAGAAAGCCATAACGAAATGTCTGAAGCTTTCAATGCCAATATTGAAATCAATAATGCATTTAACAACCAAGATGGAGATGATGGTCAAACTGAAGGTGAATCTTTAGCTCATCATTATTTAAATAACAACACTCCAGCTATTGATGTTACTGCAGAAGGTGAACGAAAAAGTGATATGGAAAAAGAATTAGAAAATCACGATTAGGCAAAACAAAATCCTACCGTAATGAGGTAGGATTTTGTCATTTGTAATCACTTCCAAAAATTATCCTCTTCTTCTTCCTTTGCTTCCTCATCGACATAGCCATCTGTTTCATGATAGTGAAGCTCTCCAACTACAGACATCATGCCTGATTCATCAAGGTCTTCTTCATATTCTTCGTGAGATGGGTTTGGATACACTTTTACTTCTTTCCCATACATATCGACACCAGTAAAGTTTTCATAATCCTCAACATAGTTAACGGGTTCATCAGAGTTAATGTAGGTATCACTATAGTCATCGATATCCTGCCCTGAAAAATCAGAAGGTGTCTCAGATGTGCCATAGCGTGCTACATCTTGCCAAGAATCCTCAGAATCGTAAAAGTTCGTTTCGGATTCTTCATCAGACATTCGACGTAATCCCGATTGAATGATTTCTTCCTCAACGGGACGACGTTCATGTTCTTCTTGGTCACGGCTGTGTTCTATACAAAAAGTCGTTGTAGGTAATGCTTCGAGACGTTCAATAGGTATGTCTTTTCCACATTCCTCGCATTGACCATAAGATCCTTGGTTCATACGCTCTAAGGCATGATTAATGTTTTTTAGCTCATCTTCAGCGTGTTCATTTAAAGCGATGTCTTTTTCGCGCTCATATAGATAGCTGGCATTATCACCAGGGTGGTTGTCATAATTCGATAATTCATCTACAGACTCTTGAAAGGATGCTGTTTCAAGATCATAATGATCGTTTTGCTCTAGATGAGAGAGCAATTCTTGTTTTTGCCTCTGAAGTTGTTGCTTGAAAGAGGCTTGTTGTTGTGAAGTAAGCATGTAAGCTCCCTCCTTTTCACTTTTTATAAAAGCATTGTAACTCGTAGATGTCTAGCTCCTGCGCCCAGCAACTAGTATGCTTGGGACCACACGACGTGGGTCAGATCGACGTTGTCACAGGACGTGACGAACTTAGTCGATCATTCTTATCCGTAAGATAAGTCAACATCGAATCACTTCGTTCTTCGTGTTTCCTTTATCTTACTGCGGCTCAGTCCAGCATATACGTCGCTATACGGGAGCTTGCGCCTTTCTGGTATAGTATTTACACCATGGGATAAAAACATGCTGGAAAAGCCATGAATTCATGAGGCTTACATGCTTATACGCCTAGAGGCTTAGTTCGAAATATATCCTAGGATCATTATGGAAAACATCATAACTCGGTAAGATAAAGACAAGATCACAGAGAGGAGGCAATAATGATGAAACAATTTCTTTGGTTTGTAGCAGGACTTGTCGCTCTAGCCGTATTAGTGGCGAACCTTGGTCCTATGATCATGCTTGCAGCAGGGGTTTGGTTGTTGTACGTGATCTTTAAACAATTTATAAAAACAGATTCCACAGCGAAGAAAATTTTGTGGGTCATTCTTGGATTTGTCGTCTTAAGTTTCACCGTCTCGAACATCTATGCTGTTGTAGGTGTAGCAGCTGCCTATGTGCTATATATCATTTATAAAAAATGGAAACGAAATGACAGGTATGGAAGTGAAGAAAAAGAAGACGATCCATTTGTGAATTTTGAAAAGCAGTGGGCAGAACTAAATAAATCCTAAAAGGAGAGATCAATAATGGCGAATTTATTTTCTCGAATTAAAGACACCATTTCAGCGGACCTTCATGACATGTTAGATGAAAAAGAGGAACAAAACCCAATTGCCAAACTGAATCAATATCTTCGTGAAAGTGAAAAGGAAACCGAAAAAGTACGTAAGCTTGTCGAGCGTCAGTACCGCTTGAAAGAAGAGTTCACTCGTGAATACCATCAGGCAAAAGAGATGGCAAATAAACGCAAAAAGCAATCAGATGTGGCCCAAAAAGCTGGGGAAGAATCCATGTATCAGTTTGCTATTCAAGAATATGAAGAATACCAAGCTCGAGCAGACCGTATGGACCAAATGCGCCAGCAAGCTTCAGAGCAACTTGAAAGTCTAGAACAAAAATATGAAGAAATGAAGCATCGTTTAAAGGATATGCGTTTGAAGCGTATGGAGCTTATGGGACGTGAGAACATTGCTCGTGCACACAATCGTATCAATTATGTAATGGATCAATCTACTGAGAACCCTTACTCTAAGTTTTCCGAATTAGATCAATACATGCAAAACATTGAACATAAAGTAAACAGTGCTTATTATCGAAATACATTTGACAGTAAAATTGAGCAATTAGAAAAGAGAATGAAGGAACCAGAAAGCGTTGCATCGAAGTAGAAGAAATATGCTATGCTTAAAAAGGCGCAGATTAGCTGCGTCTTTTTGCACTTACATATTAAACAAAGGGGGAGTGCCACCATGTTCAATAGAATCAGCACAAATAACATCAATTGGATCCTCATGATTGGGGTAATCCTCCTTATAATCGAGGTCGTTTTCTATAATAAGGTGCTCATTTTTTCAGTCGTTATCTTTGGGATTATGGTTTATTTTGGGTGGAGAAATTTTCATCGTTCACTTGGGAAAATTCTTTTTTGGATAGGTATTGTCTTTTTATCCTTTACGATTATAAATATGATGGCCGTACGATTTATTATTATTATCGGACTTATCCTTATCTTACGAGAATATTATAAATCCACAAAAGAACCGATCAATTGGCAAGTGCCAGAACACAATTGGAGTGGATCAGAAAATACGGAAGCTTTGCTTGAAATGAAACCTTTTATGCAACAGCGAATATGGGGAGACCAAATTACTAGTGAGAGTGCCTATGAATGGCATGATGTAAATATTCAAGGAACCTTTGGAGATCGTGTATTAGACTTGAGTAATACGGTTTTACCTGATCATTCATTTATTTCCATTAGACATTTTATAGGGAACATTGAAATTTATGTTCCATACGAAATAGAAGTGAGCATACAACATAGTTCCTTAATAGGAAGAGCAAATATTCTTGGGCAATATCACATGAATTTGTGGAATCACCAGTTATCGTATCAAACAGCACATTACTCAAGTGATAAGCCCCGAGTCAAAATTATCACCTCTTTAATGTCCGGAAACATAGAGGTGAAGCGGATATGATATTACGTCAGGCACTAGTTGGGTTACTTTTTTCATTTGTCCTCACTTCATTTTTGTTAGCGGGCACTTTTCTAACGTTTCCTCTTGAGCAATTTACAGATATATGGAGTGAAGAAACGTTTGATATACCTTATTGGTTATTTGTTGTATCTGTTTCATTAGGTGGAGGTTTAATTGGTGGTGCTATTTATGGGTGGTTCTGGAAAAATCGTGTATATAAAATTAGTTACCGCTTAGATGAACTAATCAAGGGACAAAAGCTCTCAAATGACATGGGTGAATCTTATCATGAGTTCTTTTATTTACAGGAACAGTTGAAGAAGCTTGAAAACAAACTTAAACAGCAAGCTGAATTGTCACAAAAGCTGGCTACCGAACGAGCTCATGAACGAGAACAAAGCCTTCAAGAGGTTGTGATTCAAGAACGAAATCGATTAGCTCGAGAGCTTCATGACTCCGTAAGTCAGCAATTATTTGCAGCTTCGATGATGATGTCAGCAGTGAATGATTCAAATGAAGCAAAAAACACAGCCATACAAAAACAACTGGATATGGTGGAGAAAATGATTCAACAGTCACAATTAGAAATGAGAGCATTATTGCTTCACTTAAGACCAGCTGCCTTAAAAGGGAAGTCCCTGAGAGAGGGGATGGAAGAGTTACTTGTTGAGTTAACCCAGAAGGTTCCGATCGAGATTGATTGGAAAATTGAAGACCTAAATGCTGATAAGGGCATAGAAGATCAGCTTTTTCGAATTCTTCAAGAAGCTGTCTCAAATACACTTCGACATGCAAAAGCCAACAGTTTAAATGCTATGTTAATTGAACGTGATGATATGATCATTATGCGCGTCATGGATGATGGTGTGGGTTTTAATATAGAGGAAGAAAAAACAAGTTCTTATGGATTACAAAACATGAATGAACGAGCCTTAGAGGTTGGAGGAACGTTAAAGGTCATAAGCGTAAAGAATCAAGGAACACGATTGGAAGTCAAAATTCCATACCGAGCAAAGGATGGTGATCAAGATGATTAGAGTACTTTTCGCAGATGATCATGAAATGGTTCGAATTGGTGTTTCAGCATACTTATCTTCTCAATCCGATATCGAAGTGATTGCAGAGGCAGATGATGGACGGGAAGCGGTTGATTTAGCCCTTGAGCATAAACCGGATATCATATTAATGGATTTGGTGATGGATCATATGGATGGAATTGAAGCCACGAAAGAAATCGTTCAAAAATGGCCAGAAGCAAAAATTATTGTGGTAACGAGCTTCCTGGATGATGAAAAAGTGTATCCAGCTCTTGAAGCGGGGGCAACAAGCTATATGTTAAAGACCTCCAAGGCAAATGAAATTGCAGCCGCAATCCGCGCAACGTTTAAAGGCCAATCCATTTTAGAGCCTGAAGTAACTGGGAAAATCATGAATAAAATGAGAACAAAGCCAGCTAATGATCTTCATGAGGATTTAACGGAAAGAGAGAAAGAAGTATTAAAGCTGATGACGGAAGGAAAATCAAACCAAGAAATTGCCGATGAACTCTATATAGCCATGAAAACAGTCAAAGTTCATGTTAGTAATGTACTTGGAAAGCTTGAGGTGCATGATCGGACACAAGCTGTCATTTATGCTTTTAAACATGACTTAGTGAACTAAAATAAAGGATTACAAAAGGTGCGAATACATAATGTGTATCCGCACCTTTTGTATGTGAATAGATAAGTAACCCCTATGCCAAACTAAAGATATTACTAGGTAGGAAAGTGGGAAGTGAGATGGACGAATTTAATGGAAATATGATGAGTGGTCATGTAAATGAAGACCATGAATTTGTATTGACAAATATCAAACATTTGAATACAACGTCAGTTTTTGATCAGGAGCAATTAGAAGCACTTTCTCAATATTTACAATCTCAACAGCAAAAAGGAGAAATATGTACGATGATTCTAAATGATCAACTACCTGTTCCACTACAAACTGATGAAGTAGCTACCTTAGTCAATGAGATGGAAAAGGTCATGCAGAAAATGAAAGGGTAAGGGGGTCAACGATTATGCAGAGGGACCGTGAAGTAAAGGAAATGAATGAAGATCGAGTTGAGTCATACTCAGGGCAACATGTTGAGGAAGAAAAAGCAGAAGAAGCAGAACGTCTTGCAGAGCAATACAATAACAATAACACAATTGCTTTAGATGTCTCTAAATTTAATAAATAATAATTGAAAAAGGCGAATCACTATCCCAAACTGATTCGCCTTTTTAGCATTATAATTTGTTCGAAACAGGAGTGGAATTTAAATGTCACAATTAACGGATTCTCTAGTTGTATTAGGAAGGATTGTAACCATTTTACCCTTGCTGCTTATGATGGGGTTATTTATGGGAAAACGATCTATTGGAGAACTTCCTGTCTTTGATTTTCTTGTAGTACTTGTATTAGGGTCTGTTGTTGGAGCAGATATCGCAGACCCCAAAATTAATCATATTCATACCGTAGTTGCTATTATATCTATTGCTCTTTTACAGAAATTCATTATATTTCTAAAAATGAATAACAGAAAAATTGGAAGGTTATTCACATTTGAACCCACTATTGTCTTATACAATGGTCAATTCCTCATGAAAAACTTAAAAAGAATTAATTACTCCATTGATAATATTCTACAGATGCTTCGAGAAAAAGATGTTTTTAATATAAATGATGTGGAGATGGCGATCATTGAGGCTAATGGTAAGATGTCTGTTCGGTTAAATCCTTTAAAAGAAGGGGTTATTCGAGAGGATTTGAATGTTCAAGTTCCTCAGCACAATTATGACATACCTGTTATTTTAGATGGAGAAATTCAATATAACCTATTGCGACATATGCGAAGAGATGAATCATGGTTAAGAGAAGAGTTAACGAAGCAACATGTACCTGATGTGAAAAGAGTATTCTTTGCATCACTAAATGAAAAAGATGAGTTATTTGTTTCTTTAAAAGAATATAAGCCCAAGAATGTACCCTCTATAGAACATTAAGATCTTAAAAAATTGGAAAAGGCGAACCCGATAAACGGATTCGCCTTATTGTTCATTCATATGGTTTTACTTCAAATCATGTTTGTTCTTATTTATAAGCGGTTGTCTCCGCTATCTATTTATTGCTGCCGCGGTAGATCTCTGTGCTTCGCTAAGAAAACCTTAAATAATGAAAGCCCTACCTCTCTTTCATCCTTACGACTCCTCGGTCGTGCCAGTGAAAATAAGGAACATTTCAATGTTTTCACAGGATGCCAGATGATTTTACCGTAAAAAGTTCAATATGAATATTCTTTAATACCGGGTTTTATCCATGCCTTTAACGTTCCTCGTTTAAAAGCACTAAAAACTATCATAACATATACACATTAAAAGTCAACCATATATTAAAGGTATAAAAAATCCTGGTCCTTTAAAGGACCAGGATCATAGGTGTTTTAGTTATTAATATAACGTTGGAATACATAACCGAAGTCTTTTACAGTGTACTTTTCTTTGTTTTCCATTAACCATGAGAAAGCATGCTGATTTATAGCTTTGAATTCCTCAGACAGGCTAGATTCAGTAGCCTCCGTACGGTTTAGTGTATTTGATGCATAATCAATGCTTTGTTTCGAGAAATTAAGATAAATATCATTATCTCGCTCAATTTCAGCAATTTTTAATAGAGCCTTATAAAGGTCTTTTAACTCTTCCAAATGATTTTTGTGTACATCAATGGAGAACTGCGTGTTTCCTAAAGAGAACTTGATTTCAACATCAATATCGACCGTTCCAGCAGTTTCAAGTTCAACATTAGAAATAGTATGTCTGTAATAGTCATAGCGATGGAGTGTACGTTTTTTACTTGCAGCACTTTCTCCGTCTACATGTATTAGTGCTTTATTTGTAAAGCAATATTCATCAGCTTGAGATTTTATTAGAAAGAAGATTTGTTCATCATCTTCGTGCATGACATAGTCATCAGCATCAACTTTATCAAAATCCTCTCGCTTTATGACTTTACCGACATCACTTAAACCGAGTGCATCAGATGCAACTTTCTTAAACATGGTATCATTCCTTTCAGTTTCAGGTACGAAGTCATTTTATCAAAATCTGTAAGTTCTAAAATCCCAAATATGTAGGATTTTTAGTAACCAACTTCAACAGAAGCATTGACGATATACATCAGGTCATTTTTATCTTCTTTATCTTTTAGTTCTATACCACTTGTCGTCAGCATGCCACCGTCCATGACTTCTACTGATTTTTGACCATAGGGAATAGCCTGTTTGATTTCATCATAGTCTAATAATTCTTTATCACATGGAACAGCGAGCTTAATGTTTACTTTCATGTTATCTAAGGATTGCTCAGGTAAAATGGATCGGATTCCTGGCATGGAGTTTGTATGTATGGCATCTTTAATAGCGCGTACTGATGCTTTTGTTACGTTTTGACCGTGTACATCCACGCCCATTCCAGTTTCAATAAACACAAGTTGTTTCATATTATGAACTTCCTTTCTCATAAATGATATATTTTTATTCTAGCATATAGCGGGAGTTGATAGAAAAGAGAAGGGATAAAGGTAGAAGAGATGGGGGGAGGCAAAAAGAGAAGGTGACGTTGGAGAACGCCACCTCAAAGTTCATTTAAACACTTTGATTTAACTGAGCTCGTTTGATAAACGTGATTTCATCTTCAATAACACCACACGCAGCGCATTGAACACGTAAATCACTCCCATTGTATTTCATATGCATCGGACTTAAGTTATCATTCGTGTACTCTTCCACTGTTTCACCCGTTTGAGGATCCATTTTGATTGGTTTTGCAACCTGCTCAATCAGGTTAAATCTTGTACGGTTTGTTTTACAGCTTGGACATAAATAGGGTTGTGACATGAGCGATAACCTCCTTGTTTTTGTTTAGTTTTTGATAAAAAGGTAATTTTAATACAAAAAAGAACACATTACTGAATTCAGCAATGTGTGAATGGAGATTAAGGCGTATTGCCTTGAACGACAATAGAGGTGAATGCGATTCCTTCGTTGTTTTTAAAAAGTTTAATGTTATCGTAATCATCTTTGAATTGGTTTTTATCAATTTTAAATAGGAGTTGTTTATCACCATTTTGACGTTTAGTCGTTTCGGAATAAAATATATTTAAGGTTTCATCTTTGATCTTCGTGTAAACGTCAGTAAAGTAAATGGGTTCTTCCGTGTTATTTCGATCAACTCCGTCTAACAATACATAATATTGGTCCGAATCAAGCTTATCACCAAATAAGTAAACTCCTTTATCCTGTACCTGGTCAATAAACTGTTTAATGTTTTGATCAGCCTTGGTAATCTCCATTTTAGAAAATGGTTGTTGAGATTGAACACTGCAGCCTAAGGGAATCGAAATCATGACTACACTCAAAAGGATTACAATCATCCTTTTCATATAATTCATCCTCTCTTCATGCTAATGCGATTGAAATTGAGAAAGATGGCTGGTCTCGTTGTAGCTTCTGATGTTCCACATATCATCGATGTTTTCTAAATGACTTATACACGCATTAATGAGTTTTGTTTTTCCAGAGCCTACTTCACCATTAGATAGAACGCTTAACATGCAATTGATAACGGCTCCATGAGCGACTAAAAGAATCTTTTTACCCTTAAAATTAGTCTGGATTTGCTCAAGTCCGCTGAAAACTCTTGTTTTAAAATCTTCCCATTCTTCTTGGCCAGAGTAGTTGCGATTAGGATATTTCTCATGTAATTCTTGAAAAGTTAAACCAGAAGCTTCTCCAAAAGCGCGCTCCTTAAACTCATCGATCGTATGAATAGAAACCGTTTGTTCTAAGTGACTTTGAATAATTTCCGCTGTCTCATATGCTCTTGATAAGGGGCTTGCGACAATGGCATCCCAGTATTCATTTTTCAAATGAATACCACCTAATTCATTCAAGGGTATGTCTTCTTGTCCTTGTAATCTTTTTTGTCTATTCCAATCTGTTTCACCATGTCTAACTAAGTAAAGTGTTGTTATGTTTCTCAATCCTTTCGAAATCGGTAGGAAAGTTTTTAATGTAATCATTAATTATATTTCCTTTTTCATTATGAAGAAAACCAATCAATTCAAGAAAAGTTTTAGAATTATGTAATAGGAGTGGGGTAGGTCATGAAGATCGTTGTTATTTCAGATACACATATGACTAAAAAGGGGAAAACATTACCTCAAGCAGTAGTGGAAGATTTTAAGGATACCAACGTTATTATACATGCTGGAGATTGGAGCACGAGTGATTTATATAATGAATTATCGAGTTATGCTGAAGTCTATGGAGTTTATGGAAATGTTGATGGAGAAGATATAAAGGAGCTTATGGAAGATAAGATCATTTTAGAATTTGAAGGATATCGTATTGGTGTTGTACATGGTCATGGTGAAAAGAAAACAACAGAAAAGCGTGTAATAGAAGCATTTCATGAAGAACAGGTTGATATGATCATTTTTGGTCACTCTCATTTACCACTTACTCGTTGGTATAATAAAACGCTTTTGTTTAATCCTGGTTCGTTAACAGATAAAAGAAAGTTACCATATTACTCTTATGGGATTATTACATTAGGAGATGCAATCCACTGTGAACATGTTTATGTACGAGATCAATCATAGGGTGAGTATTCTTTCAGAAAACTAGTGAATCTTTCTCATGGACAAATGTACAATTAAACCTACTAGAGACAAACCCCCATACTAAATTAGTTACATCACATACTCTGTTATTACCTACGGGTAATTTAATTAAAGGAGTTGTGAAAAGATGAGTTGTAAATGCAAAAGAGAGCAATGTGTGTGTGACAAAGTCCGTCGTATTGCAGATGCTCAGGATGCGGTAGATAACAACTGCTGTGATAGCGGTTCTTGTGAACAATCAATTCGTGACCTTGTATCACCAACAGGCGGAAACGGAGCAGATACAATTCCATTCATGCTGTTATGTGGATGTGAAAACACATTCGCTGGTTTACTGCCTTACTTCGCATGGGGAGTGAAACGTTTTAACGATTGTAGTGCACCAATCCCATCACCATTTTTCCGTGTGAAAAAGATCAAAAAAGACACAAAGTGTTGTGCGATTCTAGAGCTTCTTATCCCTATTAAATGTGAAAGTAGATTATTCAAATTTGAAAACTTCCGTCGTACAGGTGTGTGTGTAGAAGTTGATCTTAGTTGTTTCACTGGTATCACGTGCTTCCACCCTGTAAATGCATTAAGTGCTTCAGAGCATGAGATCCATGAAGGTCTTGAAGTTATCAATGCTTTTAAAGGCGATACTAACATGATGAATGCTATGGGTACGCAAGCAGAATAACAAGTTTTAATCGTCGGTTCCCTTTTTTATAAATGCCATTTCCCCTTTTTAAAATAGTAGTGCCTGGAAAACGGACGCTTCCAGGCACTTTTTGTTTGCGTTTTATTTCAATAATCTTTTAATAATGGCTAGCCCATTTTTTGTATTTGGATAGCGAAATGAAAAGTCGAATTTCGTTGTTTGTTTAACGATGCTCTTTGCATTTGTGAACGCATCAAAGCTAGCCTTACCATGATATTTTCCGATCCCGCTATGTCCTACGCCTCCGAAAGGGAGATAAGGGTTTGCTACGTGAAATAATGTATCATTTATACATCCGCCACCAAATGGGATGTGATTTAATACATATTCTTGATTCTGTTCATCTTCAGAAAAATAATAGAATGCTAGAGGTTTTTCATTTGAGCGTACATGAGAAATGACTTCATCAATATCATCATAAGTTAGAACAGGTAGAATCGGACCGAAAATTTCCTCCTGCATGACTGAATCCTCCCATGTAATATGATCCAGTATAGTAGGCTCTATAATGGTATTTTCTTCATCTGTTCCTCCACCTATTACAATTTCTCCTTCAGATAAATAAGGGATTAAGCGCTTGAAGTGACGGTGGTTTACGATATGAGTGTACTCTTCATTTAAAAGTGGGGTTTCACTATAAAAATCTTTAATATAATGCTTCATTTTTGATACAAGTTCAGGTTTCACACTTCGGTGTACATATAAATAATCAGGAGCGATACACGTTTGGCCAGCGTTTGTATATTTCCCCCACACTATTCGCTTAGCAGCTAGATCCAGATTAGCTTTTTGATCGACGATAACCGGGCTTTTTCCTCCTAATTCTAAAAGGATAGGGGTGAGGTTTTGGCTCGCTTTTTCCATGACAATTTTGCCAACAGGTACGCTTCCAGTGAAAAAGATCAGGTCAACTTGCTGCTCTAAAAGCTCCTGGCTTTCTTCAACAGCTCCTTCTACAACTGCAAAATACTCTTCATCAAATGTTTCTGAAATAAGCTTATTTAACAATGGCGAAATAGAAGGTGTAAGTTCAGATGGCTTTAAGATTATTGTGTTTCCACCTGCAATAGCACCAATTACAGGAGCTAGGGCAAGGTGAAAAGGGTAATTCCAAGGAGCGATAATAAGACTTACACCATAAGGTTCTTTGTATATATAACTTTTAGAACCGAGATGAGAAGTTGGTGTCTTAACCTTAGTTGGCTTCATCCATGTTTTGAGTTCTTTTAATATAAGGTTAATTTCAGCATATAAAAAGCCAATTTCAGAAGTATAGCTCTCAAATTCTGATTTATTTAAGTCCGCTTTCAGAGCTTGAATAATAGCTGTTTCGTTTTGTTCAATCATGGTCTTTAGCTTTAGTAACTGTTCTTTCCGAAAAGAAAAAGATCGTGTTTCGTCCTTGTGATAATAGGCTCTTTGTGTGTTTACAAGTTGAGGGATTTTCATAACAGCCTCCTATGGGATATGAGTTTGGAAAAAGTCAAAGGCAATCTCACTGTTTGAAAAGATCTCTTGCGCTTCATGCTTCAATTGATCAACAGCTTCGTTTTGATAGCGAGATGAGATATGAGTTAAGATCAGCTTTTTTACGTTAGCATTTTTAGCTAATTGAGCCGCTTGCTTCGTAGTAGAGTGGTAGAAGTTATAAGCGTTTTCCTCATCTTCGCTTGCAAATGTTGCTTCGTGTACAAGAACATCAGCCCCTTCAACATTAGACTTTAAATGTTCCTTATAGCGCGTATCTCCCAATATACATACTTTCCGACCTGGTTTAGGATCGCCTACGAAGTCATCGCGATTTATTGTTTTTCCAGACTCAAGCGTAACGGTTGGTTGTTCTTTAATCTTTTGATAGATAGGTCCAGGTTTAATCCCTAATTCTTGTAAGCGATTGACAAGTAATTCACCAGGTTTGTCATGTTCTTGGATGCAGTAACCGAAACTAGGCATTCCATGTTCCAAAGCAAAACAGCTAACCGATAGTTGGTTGTCTTCATATACGGTGCCTTCTTCGACCTCAATAATTTGGAGATCATAGGCAAGTCTCGTACCACTAACACTAAGTGACGTTTCCAAAAATGCTTGAATGCCCTTAGGACCATATACAGTAAGTGGTGTTGTCCCCCCTTGAAAAGAACGGCTACCTAGTAATCCAGGAAGCCCAAAGATATGATCACCGTGTAAATGGGTAATGAATATTTTCTCAATTCGTCTGGGCCTGATATTTGTCTGTAGTATTTGATGCTGTGTTGATTCGCCGCAATCAAATAGCCAAGTGCTTCCTCGCTCTTGAAGTAGTTGTAGGGCAATGGATGAGACGTTTCTTTTTTTGGAGGGTACTCCAGCTCCAGTCCCTAAAAAATATAAATCCATGTTGAGCCTCCTATTTCAAACATGCCTCAATTTCATTAATCAGCTTTTTCAATAAATCGATATTAGAATCTATTGATAAATAATAGTATCTCTTGGTTCCTTCCTTAATTATAGAGACGATCCCGGCATCGCGTAGAATTTTTAAGTGATGGGAAACGGCAGGACGTGAAAGAGGGGAATGTTCAGCAATCTCAGTCACATTTAATTGTTTATGCGTTTCAAGTAATAATATGATATCTTGTCGAGATGTATCGCCAAGGGCATGGAAGGTTGCGGTGTTTAACCGAAGTAATTCTTCAAATTGATCAGACATTTGGTTTGTCCTTCCCTTGTTTATTGGTTTAAATTTTTAAACGAATTATAAGCTTTATGTAGGAAAATTGCAAGAATAAACGATGGTTCAGAACGTTGAAAGGTGCATTAGAAAGGGTACAAAAATTCGAAGATAATCATAAGATTCGTTAGCCTTTTTTTGCTTTTACATTTATTTTTGGGCGAAGTCGTTAAACAAACGATGTGTATGTTACGTAAGATATTTTAGTAAATATAAAAGGAGTGAAAAAGATGGGGTGTAGTAAGCGTAAAGGCTATATGGATCACGATTATGATTATTATGAAAGAGACGATGATAAAAAAGGTGACAAGGATTACTATAAGCCACCATATGGTAAACATTATGAGAATTGTGTAGAAGATGTGTTAGAAGGGATTTTAGAAGCACAGAAAAAAGTGAAAAAAGATGATTGTTGCAAAACTTCCTGTCAGCATTCAATCAATGACCTTTTACATGAGGAGAAAAAATCTAAAAAAGACACAATCCCATTCATTCTTTACTGTGATTGCAAACCTTTTAAAGGTAGTGGCGTAACAAAATATCGTTGTCATTCGAAGCATAGTAAATTAAAGTGTGTAGAGACATTTGTTTTCAAGGTTAAGGAGCTTGATAAAAAATGTGCTGTCCTTGAGCTATTAACATTTAAGGATGAACAAAAAAATGCGTCTAAAGAAAAACGCCTTTGTTCACCTTGTGATCAAATCGATCATAAACGTGTAGATGATCTAATTGGTACAGGAATCTGTATTACTGTTGATTTATCATGTTTCTGTGCTATCAGTTGCTTACCAGCAGTAAGGTTAGATTGTTAATGGTTTCCTTTTCATAGGAAAAGGTGAACGTGGTTACGTTCACCTTATCTACATAGACTATCCGCTGAAAGCCTCCAGCACATCCTCTAATTCTTTTAGAGCAAAATCTTCATTATTAATATGGTGGGTAGTATTATTTTGATTTGAATTGGAATTAAAATTCCCCTGACGCAGCAATTTCTTAATTTCTAGCAATTCATTTAGGATATCATTAGATCCTTGGCTATGGTTTGAGGTAGGGAATTGGTTATGTTGTACATATTGATTTAATGCAGTAAAGATTAAATGACTAAGTGTATTATTATTTGTATGATATCGAATTTGGTTTTCAACTTGTTTGGAAACCTGCTGCGTTTCTCCTGTCTTCACATTTATAAAGTGATCAGGAATCGATAAGACGGTTTTATTCGTATAATCAATATAATTTTTAGCCATATTCAGCCCCCACTAACTATTAGTGAGCACGTATTCGGATTTGGTCTGCTTTTCTAGCTTGAGTTGATTCATCTTAGCTAGAACTAATAAGCCACGTACATTGAGTGTTTCCATATCTTCTGGGAAATATAGTTCAATCGGGCGTCCTCTTTCAGCCCATTTAACAGCAGCTTCTTGTATTTGTCTCTTAGCTAGACTCGCAGCTCCACCAACCGCAATGTAACGTACTGCTCCTTTTATTTCACTCGAACTGCTTCTCACGCGATCAAATAACTCAAGGTATTTAATAGCCATTAATTTTAGTTGAGGAACAATGTATTTACTAATATCTTTCTTTACACCTGCAAAAGGTTCTACATACCATTCGGATTGACCAGCAGCAAGTTTTTCTTCTAGTTCTGAGCGTGAATCGAATTTATATAACTCATTTTTGCTTACTTTTTGAATGATATTATCTAAAAATTGATTGATTCCGAATGGTTCTCCCTCAACAGAAGCTACAGGTTTATTGTTTTTGATTCCAACGAAGTCAACAGAGTCTCCACCTAAATCTCCGATAATAATACCTTTCTGGGAGTCTCTGAAAAGATCGTTATCTTTGATTTCTAGACTATCCAGGTTGCGCGTCATGCCTAAATAAGCACAAGCCCCCTCAGCACCAACAATTACATCATTAATATGAAGGTTTACAGCTACTTCTTTCGGTTCATCAACTCCTGGAACTTTATGGAAGATCACTTTATGAGTTCCTGTTAAACGCTCCTTAATGGACTCTTTTTTCTCCTTGTACTGGGTTGTAGGTAGCGATACAGCTAGTTGATCAATCTGGTAGTCTAACTCAGTTTCATCCTGATTAGATAGGATAGCATGATAGGCCGAGATACCAAATAGTAAAATGTAGGTGCGAATTTCATCGACTTTCTGATTATTAAAAGATGTTAGACTGACATTCTTTTGCCTTGTTGCCGATTTACCTATATAAAAGATCTCTCTTTTATCGGCTATCGCGTGGCTTTTAATCTCAACGATTAAGTTTTCCTCAAGTTCCATTTCTTCCTCATCGTAAGGTTTTTCATGAAACTCTTCGTCGTATAAGGCAATTGCATTCGGCATTTTGTATTCCGATAGTTCACCTTGATCTGACGCAAGCACTTTATACCAGCTGTTTCCGATATCAGCAGCAAGTAAATTTTTATTTTCCATAAACTCTCCTCCTCACGTTAAATACTATGTGCCCAGTGGGTCAATCTGTGCTAGTACCTAGTTAACTTTTTTTATCTTAATCAGGCTTGACTATATCTAAAAGCCTTATGACACTAGTAAATTTCCGCATTTATCTTGATGTTTTCGTCCATGCTCAAAGGGCATATTTGCATAGTATAAAAGTGTACTACAACACTAAGGAGGAATTTATAGTGAGCGATAATCGCCATGAAAGAGACGATTGTATAAAAGTAAGTGAAACAGCTTCACTTGGAGAGTGTGAAAATACCTCTGTAGAGAATCAAATTGTGTATCCAGATAATCCAAACCCTGTCATAAAAGTTCCAGTTGAATTGGGAGAGTTTGATGTTACAACGAACTTAAGTGCAAAAATTCATTTCGATGATCCTGTTCAAGAAATCAAAAAAGTAAAGCACACTGTAGAAATTGTTCAATGTAGCCTTATGACAAATACTGTAATGGGAGGGGATGATGCTAGTCCTTATGTAAGTGGAGAATTCCCTTTATTTTTAAAAGGATTTGTTCGTAAAAATATTCAATATGAAACACCTGTACCTGGAACAGATAGAGACTGTGTAAACTCAGACGTAAAATCTAAGACGGTAAGGGTTCCATTTACTTGTACAACAATGGTAGATGTTACAAACGTATTAAGACCATTAACGAATAGCAATGAAGAATTTGGCTTCTTCAGAGCACAAGATTTAGGCAAGGGATTCCCTGAAAAGGATAAATTTCTTTCTTCTGACCTTTCTCAATTCCACTTCATGGAGTCACAGTACTACAATGAATTTCCTTTCTGTGAACTTGTTTCAAGTAATGTTATTGCATGGGATGAAGCAACTGACCGTGTTACTACTGGAGACAGCCCAGTCAAAGAAGGCTACTTCCACAATGTTGTAGAAAAAATGATGCTAAGATTCAGAATTAAAGTATTACAAAAGCAACAAGTTCGTGTAGACTCTCTAGGTTAATAAAAGAAGCATTAGTGCTCTCTGTTATTGGGGGCGCTAATGCTTTTTTTATTCTTTACATAAGTACGAACGATCTGGATTAATTCATAGATGGTATAAAAATATTCAAAACTAGGTAATCATCCAAGATTTCCATTCGCTTCTAAGCCTTTCGCCCAGAACATAGACAGATATCCTGCATAGGATACACTATCTTGTTTAGGGAGGAACCCAAAAATGTCCGAAAACACAAACAATAAAAGTCTCAACAAATGCGAGGTCACATCCCAATTAAATGAATGTGACTCTCACCACCATGATCCACATGTTTCTAGAGGGAAAGTACTTTCCAAAATTCCAGTCGTTTTAGCACAGTTAAACTTACAAATGAAACTAGATGCAAAAATTGAATTTCCAGAACCTGTATTAGAAATTAAAGATATTAAGAAGCAAGTTAAATTAACACAATGCCGTTTACTACTTCCTTCTAATAAATTATTTGTAAAAGGGTTTGTAAGGAAGAACATCCAATATGCAAGTCCATGTACGGATATAGAAAACAATACAACCAAATCAG
Source organism: Pontibacillus sp. HMF3514 (assembly GCF_009858175.1). Lineage (GTDB taxonomy): Bacteria > Bacillota > Bacilli > Bacillales > BH030062 > Pontibacillus. The sequence goes on along the minus strand of NZ_CP047393.1, from coordinate 2,224,986 downwards.
TAGCATCGGATCTTCATTCTTATACGGTAGATATTCCATTTGATTGTGTAACTGAAGTGAAGAAATATCTGTCTATGCCCGTTATGCCTGAAGTAAATAACAGACAAGAATTTGATTTCATGGTTTCTAAACCATTAGGTACTGGCTTCCCAGAAAAAGATAAACTACTAACTAATGATCTTTCGCAATTCCATCAAGAGAGTAGTCAGTTTTATAATGAACTACCGTTTTGTGAGCTCATCTCTAGTAAGATTATCGAATGGGATGAGGCGGTTGACCGTGTTTCATTACCAGGAGACTCACCACTAGGGGAAGGGTACTTTAAAACAATAGAAGAAAAAATGGTTGTTGACATTTGTATTAAGGTACTACAAAAACAAAACGTTCGTATATCATCCCATCATGATTGTCATGATGATTGTGATTGATCGGTATCCTTCAAATATTAATGAATAAGGAGGGATGGGAGAGGGAGCTTCTTAAGCAGGACCTTCCCAAAAGACATGACATATAATCATTCAAGTTTTAAAAGAATCAACCCTTTCCGTAGAAGTAGTCAGATTGAGAATGGAGCTTCCCATTCAAACAGAAGAAATTTTTCTGAAAAGTTTGATGCTGAAGCTAGGCCTAAACTTTTTTCACCGCCTGAGGTTGTTGATAAAGAGCTTAAAGATGTTCAACATGAACAAGAAATAAATGAAGATGAGTCAAGTTTGGATAAGGAAGACAGAGTCACACCATTTATAGATGAATTTTCAAGTATGCTTAATGACCCCTCTCAATCCTATCCGGAATCAAAAGATAAAAGAAGATCATCATGGCAGGAACAGGATCAACAAGGAATAGAAGAACAGTTACCGGAACCTGATGAAAAGGAGACTACTACCGGTAAACCAGGTCATGATAGTTGGCGAAGAAAGATGAATCCCTTTATAAATGAATTTACTTCAATGTTAGAGGTAGATTCATCAAAGGAGTTAGAAGAGAAAGATAATTATAGCAGCTTAGAGAGCATGGATGAAAGTACGGACTTCGACTCAAATCATCAGGATGATTACAATTCTAGTATTTTAAACGAAAATTTGGTACTAGAAAAAGATGATTTATATGAGGAAGAATTCACAAGAATGTTGGAGGATGACAAATCGCCTCAGCATGAAGATGGTGAATGGAATGAGGGGTCAATAGGAGATTTTCGTTTTTCTGAAAAAACAGGTGAAGATGAACGATCTAACAACACAAATGAAGAAGTCAAAGAAGAAAAAACATTTACACAAGAATTCACTTCTATGTTAGAAGATGATACCACTGAACATGGGAAGGATACACAAAGAGAGAGTCATCATGATGAACCGAACAAATTCGCCATAAATGAAAAGAATCAGGATGACGAATTTGAAGAAGATAACCTTTCAAAACAGAAATTCACCTCTTTGTTAGAAGAAGAATTTGCAGAAGATCATGAAACAACACAGCTAGATGAGGCTGAAAATGAGCATGATTGTAATATGGAAAGTATGGAAGAAGGTCTTTATACGGATCAAAGTGAAGACAAAATAACCCTTGAAAATAGTGTATATAATGATGAAATTCATGAAGATAATCCATTTAAAGAAGAGTTCACCTCTATGTTGAAAAGTCCAGAACAAATGGAGAATGAGAGTTTTGAGAGCGAAAATTCTTATGTAGAGTACTCAGGGGAAACGGATGAAGTTAAAGATCCTATTCCACATAATTCCTCAAATTTAGATGAGAGTGGATCAGAAGAATGGTCTGAGGCTTTTTATCAAAGCGATGTTGAAGTGGAATCGGATGATTGCTTCGAAGGTAGGTTTCAGGAGGAATTTGAAGAAGACATCAACGATGAAGTTACCGGTTTAGATGAATATGAAAAGGGTGATTATGCAGAATCTCTTCAAGATGAAATGCTTTCAATGCTTGAAGAAACAGATAATGATCCTGATTCTTCATTACAATTTATGGAAGATGTTATTGAATACTTTGATGAGGTTGAAGACAACAGAGAGTTTCCATTAGAGCGATTTTTAAAATTTCTTATGAAAGTGTACTGTTCAGAGGTTGAATATGATCCCCCAGACTATAAAGATGCGGAAGAGCAGGATAAAACAAGAGAAGATAAGGTAAAGGATTCACCAGAGAATTTCTGTAAGGAAGAAGCATCTACTATAGTCAAACTTCCAGTAACACTTGCAAGCATAAAATTAGAAATTGATATTCTTGATACCATTAATATACCGACACAAATTACGAATCTCAATAACATCAAGTGGTCTATTTCTTCTTTAAAGAGTTCAGTACTTTTACCATCATCAACAATCTTTTTTAAAGGAATAGTGGATGTTGAACTGGAGTATGAAGGTCAAGATTCTAAGAGTTCAATTCAGACTACCCAAATTCCGATTAAGTGGGAGAAAGTTGTAGATGTAACATGGATGACCTCTCCAGAACTAGCAGAATCGTATGAGAAAGAATATGTCTTTAATGGAAAGGATAGTAGCATACACCTAGAATCTTATCAAAAGTTGGCTCATGAGATTGATCATGATTTAAAGGATGTTCATTGTATATGGCATTATAACTCTAATCAAGCTAATCAATTACAACTAAATGGGATGGCAACACTTTTGATAGAGTTAAGTCAAGATCAGTATATTTCGTTATAAATTATATAGTTGTAAGGGGTGTCTGGACTTAAGACACCCTTATTTACATATGTTAAAACTTGTACACATTATGAAATCCTGTTGTCCAGTTAGAATATATAACCTCGCTAGAAGTTTACTGATAAAAGAATACAAAAAATGATGGATATGCCTTCCTACAATTGTCCACTCCTCTAGTGAACATCACGCATATACAAATAGTAAGTCAGAAATAATAAAGCCTTTTTTACGATCACCTTTAAACGTATTTAGAGGTTTTATGTATTTCGACAATAAAATGAATAGGAGTGAATTGGATGAAGAAAAACACTGGAAGATGTGACAGAGACAAAAATGGACATTGTCCTCCAATGATGGGGGTAGATAAAGCCAAAACACATGATACTTTTTGCAGCGTTGATGAACTCCAATATACAGATCCCCGATCTTTTGAGCGTACTGTAGCCTTAACAGATGCTAATATTTCAGCAAGAGTTGAAGCGGACATTAAACTCCCGACTTTTGCAAATGATATTAAACACATTAGAAAAAATGTGCATCTGACTCAATGCCAGGTAATCCCTATTGAGAACCCATCTCTAAGCGTAGCGAATCAAACAAACATTTTAGATGTTTATGTTGAAGGGTTTGTACACAAAAATATTCAGTATTCAGAAGGCCCTGAAGGTTATGTTAAAGACTATAGCGTAAATGTTCCTTTTAAATGTTATGAAAGAATAACATTGCCTACACTTAATACCGTTCTGATTGCAAATAGCCAAAAGAGTAACCAAATTCAAGAAATTAGAGTGATAGATGATGCAGGTATGGGGGCAGATCGTTGCGAATTTGGTTCTATCACGTTTGAGAACCTTAATGAGCCTGTAGAATGTAAATTACTAAGAGCACGTGTTAGTCAAAGAGATTTCACAAAGAACTTTAATACTTGGGGACAATTCAACAAAATTACTGAGAAAATGGCAATTGATTTTGTTTTACGTTTAACGCAAGTACAGCGACGTGCTGAAGCTGGAGGTACTTTACCAGAAACATTCTTTGAAGAATAATCTTCTCTATAAGGGTGCCTCAATTCCTTGAGGCACCTTTTTTGTGTAGGTAATATTTTTTATTTGAAGAAATTAACAATTAAATTTACTGATGTGTAACATTTTATCTCTATATGTCGTCTAATATTTAGAAGTCTTTAAGAAAGTTGGGAAACAATGAAGAATCTAATGTTGTTAGCCATATTCATGGTTATGGTTGTAACTGCTTGTGGTCCACAAAAAGAAGTGAGTTCAACTGATATACATACACTAATGCGTGATTATCCTCAGGTTAAGCAAGCCCTGAAAGACATACCAGAAGAGGATTTAGAACGAATCATTGTTCCAAAGTATATCCCTTTTGATGTTCAAGTTGTGGAGGCAATTGTATATCCCGGGAAGAAAGAAGTTGAACTTATTTTTTCTAATGGATCTTTAAATCTACATGTTATGAATGGAGAGTTTTCAGGTAGTAACATTCCCGCGAATACTCAAATATATGGTGAACGATTAGCACGATACAACACGAATAAGTTTGGAAAAGTACTGGAGTGGCCAGATAAAGAACATAATGGGTATTATACCATTAAATTAATGAGTTACACTCCTGAAATAGAATTACCTTATACAAAACAAGATCTATTAAAAGTAGCAAATTCTATGTACAATGACATAAATGCTTCGATGTAATTATTAAGAGCCCTTTCCTGAATATATGGAGAGGGCTCTTATTTTATTGTACTTGATCGTTTTGAGCAGAAAGGTTTCTTTCCGTACGATCCATATGCTGTTGGAATTGCTCAATTTTTTGCTGGGCATTGAATAAAGCTTCATTAGATTGATCGTTTCCTTTAGTTGCTTTACCTTGAGCTTCCTGGACTTGTTGCTGTAATTTGTTTAGTTGTTGTTGTGCTTGTTGCACTTGTTGGGGATCCGTGCTATTTTGTGCTTCTTGAACAGTATTCTGTACCTTTTCAAAGGCTTCGAGGATTTCACGTATTTCATGTTCGTTTTGTAATGTCATGTAAGTTCCCTCCAAAAATGAGAAGTTCGTTGTTATTTTGTACAAAAAGAGCCATTGTATCCAACTAAAAGAGGAGCTCACAAAAGTGTGAGCTCCTCTTCTATATTTATAACCAACCTCGTTCATACTGTTTCGGTCCACTCAGTTCCACACCAAGCTCATCCGCTGCAGCTTTAGCCCAATAAGGATTTCGTAACATCGCACGTGCTACAAATATAAGGTCGCCACGATTATTTTGAATGACTTCTTCAGCCTGAATTCCAGAAGTGATCATACCAACAGCTCCTGTAGCAATGTTTGCCTCATTCCGAATTTGATCAGCATAGGATAGCTGATATCCAGGGAAGACATTTGGTCGGGCTGATACAACTCCTCCAGAGCTGCAGTCAATGAGGTTCACGCCATGATTTTTCATTTCTCTAGCGAAGTATAGAAAGTCATCCATCGTATTGCCACCTGGGTGATATTCATTTGCTGAGATACGAACGAAAATCGGACCATCCCATGTTGTTTTTACAGCTTCAATGATTTCATCTAAGAAACGAAAACGGCTTTCCCGGTCTCCACCATATTCATCTTCACGCTTATTCGTTAAAGGGGAGAGGAATTGGTTAATTAAGTAACCGTGTGCACCATGAAGTTCAATAATATCAAAATGTGCTTCTTTAGCTCTTCTTGCACCTTCAGCAAAAGCGTCTATTGTTCGTTTAATATCTTCTTTAGACATTTCTCGAGGTACTTTCCAATCATCTTTGTAAGGAACTGAACTTGGTGCGAAAATATCTCCGTTGATCACAGCCTTACGACCAGCATGAGCCAATTGAATTCCACTACGTGCACCATGTCGATGGATACCTTCATTTATTTGTTGTAGTCCTTCGATATGTTCATCATTCCAAATACCAAGATCCTCTTCTGAAATGCGCCCTTCAGGCAATACAGCTGTTGCTTCTGTAAAGACTAATCCAGCTTGGCCAGCAGCACGACTTTCATAGTGGGCTAAATGAAAAGGAACCACTTTGCCATCTTTTTGTTCACAAGAATACATACACATTGGAGACATGACAATGCGATTTTTTAATGTGACTTTTCCGAACGTAATCGGTGAAAATAATCCAGAACTCATATGGTTTCTTCCTCCTCGTTCTTTCTCTCTTCAAGCTTTTTCTATTTTCTCATATTGCCCTTTGATCTTCAGCTTTGGTGCTTATTTCGGTTTTTTCTTTAACTCCTTTATTGAGTAAAAGGTCCCCCTCCACATAATGCCGCCTCTTTTGTAGGTTAGCCAAACAGCTTTGACCGTGGCGTAAATAAACATAGAAGCAGAAAATGGCAAAATTAAGCTGAGTAAAGGAGAGTAGGTGGACATTTTTCTTGTCGTAACTACAAATAAGCTAACCATTAATAATATATTTAAGGCTGCCACAGCTTGTAATAAGCCATCGCTTGTTATGAGTATCAAAAAAGGTAAAACTTGTGATATGAAGGTGCCTATAATGGCAAACAAAGACATGAGATAGGAATAATAAAGTCCTGCAAATGTGTTTTTTTCTAATCCTTTTATGGCATCTTTTAATGATGGATACCATTCTACTGAAATATGTTGAAATCCAGTGGCAAGTCGTTGTTTATATCCGTATGATTTAATTGTTTGTCCCAAGTGTAAATCATCATCTGGCCTCAGTGGAAAGGCAGCGTGTGTACCAATGACTTCATAGACGTGTCGAGAAAGAAGCTGAAAGGCACCAATCCCCATTCCACCTTTAATAGACCCATCGTTATTAGCTGTCCAAGGCCGTTTAAAGAATCCAAAACCAAATAAGAAGTAGGCAATAAACGCTTTTAACCAGAATGAATTGGCTTTGAGATCTGGAGCTACTGTTAGATGATCAGCTTGTTGTTCTTGTAAAAAAGCCATAGAGTTTAATAATGCATGCTGATTAAACTCCACATCTCCATCTGTGAAAAGTAAATACTCACCAGACGATGCTTCATATCCTTTTTGTAACGCATGGTTCTTTCCGAGCCATCCTGAAGGTAGATCTTCTATGTGAATTACTTTTAATGATCTAATTTCTCCTTGTAAGTTATCTAAAATTTCACCAGTTCTGTCATTTGAGCGATCATTAACTGCAATGACCTCAAAGTCTAGCCCTTTTTGAGAACTGATAGAACGAATCGTCTTTTCAATAGACTGTTCTTCATCTTTAGCTGCAATGATAACAGATAAAAGTGACCTTCTTTTTGATGTAGAATGTATAGGTAATGGTTGTATGGACCCCATACCTCGCCATCCATCTATAAAAGCGATAAGCCAAAATATTGTTATAAGAATAAATAAATACAACATACAAGTTAAACTCCTATCAAAGTTGTGCCGTATAACGAATTTCTTGCTATAATGAAAAGCGGATTCTAGATAGAGAAGTGGTGCTACACATGATTGTCATCATCGATCATTATGATTCATTTACTTATAATTTATATCAATATATAACAGAAATTGCAGGGGAAGTGCTTGTGTTTCGTCATGACCAAGTGACAGTGAAGGAAATAGAAAAGTTATCCCCATCAGCTATCGTTCTTTCACCAGGCCCTGGTAACCCTAACGAATCAGGGATAAGTAAAGGTTTACTGGAACAATTTTATCAAAAGATTCCGATACTAGGGATCTGTTTAGGGCATCAGGTGATAGTAGAGTGGTTTGGTGGAAAAGTTCAAAAAGGGAAACAGCCGGTACACGGTAAGACTGCCAATGTTACCCATGATGGTCAAACGATCTTTCGTGATATACCAAACCCGACAACAGTTACTCGTTACCATTCCCTTGTTGCCACAACGTTACCCTCAAGCTTGAAGGTTACGGCTAGATCTGAGGATGGAGCTGTGATGGCTGTACGACATAACCTATATCCGATAGAAGGTATTCAATTCCATCCAGAATCGATTCTTACTGAACATGGCTATCGAATGCTTAAGAATTTCTTTTCTTTTATGAAGGGAGAAGATTTAGACTTCATACTAAAGGAGGTGGAGAGATGAGTTCGTCTCCTAATCTTTATTTTGAATATGCTGATGAGCAGGGGAATAAAAATCCTTTGCTTTTTAAGGAACCTTTGAAAGTCATTCAAACTTTTCATTTAGATGAACTAGAGGATGTTTTTGCAGAATTAGAAAAAGCGACACAGCAGGGCTACTATGTTGCTGGATATATAGCTTATGAAGCTGCGCCTGCGTTTGATGCTGCTTATCGGGTGAGTGAACAAGGAAATGAGATGCCTCTGGCATGGTTTGGAGTGTTCGAAGAGCCTACTAATCGTGAGCCAGGAAAAATAGAGGATACCTTTAATGCTTCTGAGTGGAGAATAGAAACTGATTACGAATCCTACCAAAGCGATATGCAACGTATTCGTAAGGGTATTGAAAAAGGAGATACCTATCAGATTAATTACACTACAAGAATGAGGGCTCAATTGGAAGGGGAACCTTATGCTTTTTATCAGCATTTATCCCGTAATCAGAATTCTTCTTATTGTGCGTTTTTAGATATTGGTGATTACTCTATTCTTTCAGCTTCTCCAGAACTCTTTTTCCGGAAGAAGGGGAACGTCATTACAACAAAGCCTATGAAAGGGACATCAAAGAGAGGGCGATGGTTTGAAGAAGATCAAACATTAGCAGAAGACCTTTACCAGTCCGAGAAAAACCGAGCAGAAAATCTAATGATTGTGGATCTTTTACGAAATGATCTTGGAAGAATGGCGAAATCAGGTTCGGTTAAGGTGCCTCGTCTTTTTGAAATAGAAACCTATCCAACTGTTCATCAGATGACTTCCACAATTCAAGGGGAAATTGACGAAGATAAAACTATTTTTGATTGGTTTCATGCGTTATTTCCTTGTGGTTCCATAACAGGTGCTCCTAAAATCAGAACGATGGAATACATAGCAGAACTTGAGACCTCTCCGAGAGAAGTGTATTGTGGGGCGATCGGTTATATAACTCCCGAGAAGGATGCGGTTTTTAATGTTCCTATTCGTACTGTTTGGGTTGATAATAGCAGCCATCAGGCTGAATACGGTACTGGAGGCGGGGTGACTTGGGATTCAACAAGTAAAGGAGAATATGAGGAACTCCAAACAAAGTCTAAATTATTAACGGAAGATCGTCCTTCTTTTCAACTTTTAGAGACAATGAAATTAGAGAATCAAACCTATCCATTAGGGAGTCGTCATTTGAATAGATTAAGTCAAAGCGCTATTTATTTCGGTTATGAGCTTGATAAATGCTCCATTGAACAAGAGCTGAATCATATAGCTAAAGACTATCCAAATGGGGAGTACAAGGTCCGTTTATTAGTGTCCGATGATGGCACTTTTGAAACTCAAATAAGTGAAATTCAAAATAAACATGAGTATATGGAAGCGGTATTAGCTAAACAATCAGTGGATTCTTCTGATCCTTTTCTTTATCATAAAACCACTCATCGAGCCGTATATAACAATCATAAAACCTTGGAATTATCTGATCCAACCTCTGTTTTGTTATGGAACGAACGAGAAGAGATTACTGAATTTATCATTGGAAATGTGGTCTTAGAAATTAACGGCAAGCTTTTAACTCCACCTGTAAATTCAGGTTTATTAGCTGGCACGTATCGAGGCAATTTACTTGATAGAGGTGTAATTGAAGAACGAGTCCTATACAAGAATGATATTAAAATCTGTAATAAAGCATGGATGATAAATGCTGTAAGAGGTTGGGTGGAAGTTACTTTAAAGTAAAAGGAGAAATAAGGTATGGATATTGTATTATGGATAATTGTAATAGCAAGTTTTATTGTTAGTTACATAGGTCTTATATACCCAGTATTACCAAGTCCGTTATTTTTATGGATAGGGTTGCTGACATATCAGTTTGGAATTAATTCAGATGAATTATCGCTTTGGTTTTGGTTAACTATGGCTGTACTCACGTTTATATTGATTATTTCAGATATTATTATTAACAGTAAGGCAGTAAAACACTATGGTGGTTCAAAATGGGGAGAGCGAATGGCTGGTGTAGGTGTTATTGCAGGCTCCTTTGTGTTTCCGCCTTTTGGTGTCATTGTTGTCCCTTTTATACTTGTCCTTATTACAGAGCTTGTCCAAAAGCGTGAGATGGAAGAAGCTTTTAAGTCCTCTCTTGGGGCATTGATCGGTTTTCTTGGTGGAACAGTTGCTAAGTTGTTCATTCAAACCTTTATAATCATCTGGTTTTTGCTTAGTTCTTTTGTGTGGTAAGAAACGAGAAGAGTGTAGCGTCCTAAAAGGACGCTACACTCTTATTAATACCAGTAACTATATGGATAATAAGGGCCGTAATAAGGTCTGTAATACGGATAATAATACGGATAATAATACGGGTAATAAGGTCGATAGAATGGTGCGTATAATGCGCTTCCTAAAAGACCACCTAAAACACCACCAAAAAATGGCCCGCCAAAACCTCCATAAAATGGACGTCGACCAAATCCTCCGTAAAAGATACGACTATCCTCCTCATTGTGCTCAATATGTTCATCTAATTCCGTTCTTACTGGTTCATAAGACGTTTGATTAAAATAATGCATTTAATCTCCTCCTAATTCCATTCATTACAGTTTATTCTATGCACGTTAGCCCATTAATGAGTATTTATCACAGAAAAATAGGCTTGTGCCTTTGCAAAATGTACTGACAATATTTCAGGAAAAGGTTACCATTGGAAGAGATTAGAGGAGGAGAAGTTTGAAAGTGAGGGTTGAAATTGAAGGATTATCACTGCTGTGCAACGTGTATCCATTTTAAAGTAGAACGCACTGAAGAAGGGGTGAAACGGTTTTGTTCCAGATTAGGATATGAGACAGATCCCACATGGAAGTTTAATTGTTGGACACCGAAAGAAAATGTGAAAAAATTAATCGAAAAAGAACGTCAAAAGGATAGGGATATTTATTGAGGGTTAATTTTGAACAATGGTTATATCACTAAAATTTCCCTAATATCACAAAAATTATAGGTCGTCTATCTTGAGCATGGATTTTAAAATCTATAAATCTTTGAAAGAAGTAAGTACTTTCGATTCTGTTTTAAAACTAGGACCTTTGATAGATTTAAAACAACCATTCGTTTCACATTTGGATTAAGCTTTTTTTGAAACGGATATAAGAGAAGAGCTTGGAGGTCTATATGAAAAAAATATCGATAATTATCACCGTTTTTACACTCATGTTTCTTACGCCAGTACAGGAAATACTGGCAAAGCAAAATATCCAACCCTATCAAACTTATACATATGCCAAAATGAAAGAAGATTTGGTGGAATTGGATGATCATTATGGGGATCTTGTAGAAGTGTACTCCATAGGTAAGACACCTTATAATAGGGAGTTATATTTAGTGAAGTTAGGATTTGGTAAAGCCAATGCTTTTTATAATGGCTCTCATCATGCTCGTGAATGGATTACCACAACCCTCAATTTGAAAATGATTGATACATACGCAAGTGCTTATAATACGGACAGTAGTCTTGGGGGCTATAATGTAAAAGACTTATTACATAAAACAACGATCTGGTTCGTACCAATGGTGAATCCAGATGGTGTTACACTTCAGCAGGTTGGTTTGGATGCTTTTCCAAGTAGTGTGCACGATAATTTGATTCAAATGAATGAAGGAAGTACAAACTTTAAGCGATGGAAGGCGAATGCTCAAGGAATTGACTTAAATCGCCAGTATCCTGTGGGGTGGGAGAACGTTCGAAATGCTCATCCTGATCCAAATTGGAGAAATTATAAAGGAACAAAGCCATTTCAAGCAGAAGAGGCTAAGGTGATGCGAGACATAACACATATTATTAACCCTGATTTATCACTTGCTTATCATACAGCTGGCAGAGTTCTTTACTGGAACTTTGGTGTAGATCCTGCTGACCTTGAGCGTGACCGTGCTATTGCTAAAAAGTATGAAACCTTGGCAGGGTATCAAATGGTTCACACAAACTCAGGAGCGGGTTATACCGATTGGATCAATGGTGTTTTTGACAAGCCTGGTATCACCCCTGAGCTAGGCTATTACGTCGGTGAAACCGAAGTGAAGCCAGACCAGTTCTCAGAGATTTGGAGACGTAACAAGCATGCTGGGTTAGCCATGGCTTCAGAGGCGAGCAATGTTAGTAGTAGCAATACAAAAACGAAGGATCGCGAAGAGTCGTTATTTGTAGATGGTTCTGTGAAAGGTGCGCTGCTGCCAAATTCAACTGAAACCCTATACAAACAAGCGCAAAATGCACAAGAAAAGCTAGGGTTATCGATAGAACAAACAGTAAAATTATATAGTTGGTATCAGAAGTGCGGCAATTCTTGTTCTGTTAAAGACACTAGTTTAAAAGACATCTTTCATGATCTACAGTACTTTACGAGCATAAAATCTAAGCAAGGTATAAAGACTGATCACGCTTGGACAGTAACATTTGCAACGGATGTCCATAAGAATTCTATTAATCAAGATAATATTTACATTTTAAATGACCAAAACCAAAAAGTTGCATCACAGGATCTTGTGATTAACGGAAATCGTGTGGAGATTAAGCCTCCAGAAGGAAACTATGAATCTGGTAAGTCTTATACTATCTATGTAAAAGGGGTTCAAGCTCTTGATGGAAAGGTAATGAAAAAACCAGTACAAATGCAGTTTACAACTCAATAAGTATTCTTTAAAAAGTCACAGTTTCGGTTTAAACTGTGGCTTTTTTTGATTTATGAAGGAATTTTTTGTAATGATCAAGAAAAAAGTAGGGTCAGTATTAGAGTTCTTGTTTATGATGAAACTTGAGGTGGTTTAATGATTATACGTAAATTTTGTTCTACTGCTATCTTATTTTTATTTTTATCAATAGCTTTGTTCTTCTTCTTCACACCACGTGGAGGAATGGGTTATTATGCTGTTTTATTTACTTTTAGTCTATATACAATTCCCGCAATATTATTTTATGGGTTACCTGTCTCTGTTCTTTCTGAGTGGGTTTCTAAAAAATATACTATAACTGGAAAATTACGCTATTTGCTTTCTGGTTTTGTACATGTTTTTGCTGGTGGCTTATTCGTTCTTGTTTATGGAATACTCAGTTATCCAGGTATCTTTTTAAATAGGCATGGTATGTGGGATGTTGGGTTCACCCTTGTTTTTCTGGAAATGGGTATATTTTTTCTTTTTTGGTTGATTGATGAACTGCTTCGAATGAAGCTTCCTAACAGAACGTGATGTTGAATAATTCAAGGAGGTGGTCGAGTGAAGGATGTAGCGTTAGTAACAGTTCGTGGGTTTGTAACATAACATATGTAAATCATTTATTTAGGAATTAACCTTTTCAGCGTCACTTTTTTGACCAACTCATTATTAATTCGTACATAAAAAGCATGTAACCTCTTCCGAGAGGTTACATGCTCTTTTGTTATATTACATATTCAAAATCTTAACTTTATCACGAACAACAGAAAGCAAGCTGTTGCGGATACCTTGAACGCCAAGGCCTGATCCTTTGACTCCTAAGAATGGAAAATGGTCTGGGCCGCGTTCGGTTTTTGCGTTAATTTGAACAGAGCCGACTTTTAGTTTGTCTGCAATCTTCATTGCATTTTCTGTGTCTTTTGTGAAGATGCTAGCTTGTAATCCGTAATCAGATTGGTTGGAAAGTTCAATTGCTTCGTTTTCATTTGAAATACGAATGATTGGAAGAACTGGACCGAATGGCTCTTCCCATGCAACTTTCATATCGCTTGTTACGTGGTCTAGCAATGTCGGATAAATTAAGTTGTCTTCACGCTTATCTCCAACAAGTACGGAAGCGCCTTGATTCTTCGCGTCATCAATTAGACTTTGTACGAAATCAGCCGATTTTGTATTGATAAGTGGTGTGATTACAGCGTTATCTTCTGGCATTCCAACTTTTAAGCTTTTGACTTTGTTCGTGATCCGTTCAACAAGTAGGTCTGCTACTTCATCTTGGACTAGTACACGCTTGATTGCTGTACAGCGCTGCCCGCTGTAGCTGTAGGCACCTGCTACAATTTCCTCAGCTGCTTTATCAAGATCAGCATCGTTTAAGACGATTGCTGGGTCTTTTCCACCTAGTTCTAATACAAGAGGAACCATTGTTGATAATTGTGCGATGTGACGACCTGTGCCAGTTCCACCTGTGAACGTAATCATATCTACATTAGGATGTTGGACTAAATAATCGCCAATTACTGAACCACGGCCTGTTGCTAGTGTAACTAAGCTTTTAGGTAATCCTGCATCAATAAGAGCTTCAATCATTTTAATGCCACTGATTGCGCCTTGAGTTGCTGGTTTGAAGATGACTGAGTTCCCCATCATTAGAGCTGGTGCTACTTTTGAAGCAGAAAGGTTTACAGGGTAGTTGAATGGTCCAATTGCTAAAATGGTTCCAAGCGGCTCTTTTTCCACCATTCCTATTTTGTTAGGGGATCCTCCTTTGAATGAATCTCCGCGCATAACTTCTCCGTGAATACGTAAAGCATCTTCAACTGTGTGGCGAATGTAATCTGCAGTTCGACTAACTTCTGATACTGCTGAGCTCTTCTTTTTAGCAACTTCCTGCATGATTGTTTCGCCGATATCTTCCTGGCGTTCTTCTAGAATGTCTGCCCACTTATTTAAGATGTCCGCACGCTCTTGAAGAGATGTTTGAGCCCATTGATCCTGAGCTGCTACTGTTTTTTCTATGGAATCGTTAAGTTCTTCTTGAGATAAAGAAGGAACACTTCCGATTAGTTCATTTTTATGAGGAGAATGTATTTCAATCTTAGCCTTAGATTGACTCTCATTCCATTCTCCATGAATTAGTGTTTTGAAAGCTTGATGCGTTGTAATTGTCATGGTAATACTCCTTTTGCAAAATCTGTGAGGTTTTGAGTACGTGATCCGTGTTTTTCTTATTTAGCTTGTATCACAGATCATATTTTATGACTGATTGTTCAAATTTGCAAAAGATAAATATTATAACATAATGTAAGGGTTTTCGTAAGGGGTTTCAAGGAAGAAAATGAAAAAATCCGGAACATTTAATGAAATGGTCCGGATTTTTAAGTCTGTTTATATTTATGTTTGTAGAGTTCTTGATATTCAATAGCAGAATGCGGAACATCTGTAAATATTCCATTACAGTTTAACTTATAACAACGCATTAATCTTAAAGGGCGGTTTACCGTATAAATACGTAATGGTAAATCGTTTTTGTGACAATCTTTCACTAAACGACGAGTTAACACCGAGTATTTGGTATGCAATCCATTCGCACCTACTTCACGAACACGTGCCAATGGGTCCTTCACGCGTTTTGATAACAGTAGTGCAGTATCGGATTCTGGGAAAAAGTCATTATATCTTCTTATGCTGTTTGGGTTAAAACTTGAAATAACTGTTCTGGTTCCCATATTAAAATGTTGGAGTTGTTCTTGAACGATATATTCAATATCTGAATAATCGACTATGTTATTTTTCAACTCCAAGTTTAGGTTTAATTTGGTGTCTTTAATCCATTTAAGGAACTCTTCTAGTGAAACGATCTGGGTTCCTTTGTATTTCGTTGCAAACCAAGAGCCAGCGTCTAGTTTTTTTAATTCTTCATATGTATATTGATAAATAAAACCTGTTCCATTTGTTGTGCGATTTAAGGATTCATCATGGATAAGTACAGGAATTTGATCTTTTGTTAGTTGAACATCTGTTTCAATACCATCAGCACCTATTTTTTTGGCGAGCTTAAATGCTGGCATCGTATTTTCAGGTGCAATACGACTTGCGCCACGGTGAGCATAGATAGCTGTGTTCATTAAAAGGAACACCTCCTAAACATATCTCTATACGTTATGATTTTGTGCTATTTACCATGAAAAGTCAATGAGATCTCACTCTAAAAAATTTATGCATAACCAAAGCATAATAAAAGAGGGTATGATAAGGTGTAAGAAATCAGAAATTTGTGACTCAAAAATTGATTACATTCATAAAGTGTATGGAGACAGAAATGAGGTGGTTAACGATGAAGCGATGGCAAACGAAGGATTCGCTTGTTGATCTTTTGTGTTCGTTAGTCGAATACCCAAGTATTACTGGGAGCCCAGCAGAAATAGCATTAGTAGAGTATCTTTTTCATCAGTTATCTGAGCGCCATTATTTTCAACAAAACCCAGAACATATAAAGTTGCATCCATTAGATGATGGTCGCAGACTTTTAACTGCTCTTGTAAAGCAAGGGAACTCATCTGATACCGTTGTGCTTTTAAGCCATTTTGACGTAGTTGGAGTTGATGATTTTGGGTCTAAGAAAAACCTAGCCTTTCATCCAAAAGCTTTAACGCAAGATTACCATAGATATTTTGATGAATTGCCTGCTCCAGTTCAAGAAGACATTCAAACAGGTGAATGGTTATTTGGACGCGGCATTATGGATATGAAAGCGGGGTTAACGGTTCATTTGTCGATGTTAGAAAAAGCGATGGACGGAGAGTTTGATGGGAACATCTTATTGTTAACTGTTCCGGATGAAGAGGTCAACTCTTTAGGGATGTTACAAGCTTTGCCAGCCCTAACTGAACTTCGTGAAGCAGAACAACTTAATTATCGAGCCTGCTTAAACGGTGAGCCGATGTTTAGCCAATATCCTGGAGACCCGCACAATTATGTGTACAGTGGTTCAATTGGAAAGCTTTTGCCGGGATTCTTTTGTTATGGAAAAGAGACACATGTTGGAGAGCCTTTCGCAGGATTAAATGCGAATTTAATGGTAAGCTATATCGCTCAAGAGCTAGAGTTGAATGAGTCCTTCATAGAAACAGTTGGAAATGAAACAACACCTCCACCTGTGAGTTTAATGCAGCGTGATTTAAAGGAGGAATATTCCGTTCAAACTCCTCAGGCAGCCGTGGCTATGTATAACGTATTGTATTTAAAGCAATCAACGCGAGAAATAAATGAAAAACTTTTGCATGCTGCCCATCGTGCAAGTAAACGAATTACAGGTCATTATAAGAATAAGGCAGATGCGTTTCACCAAGAAAAGCCAGGTCTTGAATTCCCTGAAATGGACGTAAGCGTTATGATGTATGAAGAGCTATATGAGGAAGCTGTCTCCCGTTATGGAAGTCATGAGGTAGAGCGTATTCAAAACCTCTTGATTAGCCAACGTGAAAAAGGGGATCGTGAGTTTTCTACACTTCTAGTGCATGAGCTAGCAGCATTATGTAAAGACCTAGCTCCGATGATTGTGTTGTTTTACAGTCCGCCATTTTATCCGTCTGTATCATCAAAGCAGGATCCTTATATTCAGAATACGCTAGCCTATGTAAAAGATTACACAAGGAAACATTATTATTTAGACTTAGAGGAAATCGAGTTCTTCCCGGGATTATCTGATTTAAGCTTTATAGGACCTTCTACAAGTCAGGCTCCCATTGGTACCATGCTTGATAACATGCCGTTAAAGGGAAAAGGGTATGATTTATCGGAAAGTATGTTACAAACCTTGCAAATGCCAATTTTGAATGTGGGTCCACGTGGCAAAGATCCTCATCAGTGGACAGAACGACTTGAACTATCTTATAGCTTCGAGTATTTACCAGATATCTTGACCAATACCATCCATTATCTATTAAAAAATCCAGCCCCTTAAAGAGGAGCTGGATTTTTTATTTTAAGAAAGTTTCATTAAAATCCAACGCCGTTATGGGTGAAGTGTTAAAGTAGACTAGGAAGATGACAGACAGCATAAATGAAGGTACAATAGATACTGAATGATCATTCATTTTACTGGAGGAACGTATATGAAACAGTTAACAGACACGATTTACCAAGTCTCAATTCCTACACCATTCGCTGTGGGTGATGTACATACATATCTAATAAAAGGTGAGAGTCTCACTTTAATTGACGCAGGAGT
Source organism: Pontibacillus sp. HMF3514 (assembly GCF_009858175.1). Taxonomy (GTDB): domain Bacteria; phylum Bacillota; class Bacilli; order Bacillales; family BH030062; genus Pontibacillus. Next base: position 2,207,269 of record NZ_CP047393.1, on the reverse strand, counting down.
TAGAACAGATGAAGCCTGGGAAGCAATGAAATATGAGCTAAATGAACTCGGGTATCATCCAAATGATATAGAACAAATTGTTTTAACACACCATCATCCCGATCATATCGGATTAGTCGATCGCTTTGAACGTGTGCAAGCTATTTACGGACATCAGGATAATGAACGTTGGTTAACACGTGATGAAGAATTTTTTAAACGTTTTAAATCCTTCTTTTATGATTTATATAAAGCTTTTGGAGTAAGTGAAGAGTACGAGGCTTTCTTTAAACATTTACAAGACCCATTAAAATACGTGGGAAAAGGGTCCTTAACAAAAGCATTGAAAGAAGGAGATGCGGTACCCGGTCACTCGGAGTGGAAAGTACTAGAAACTGCTGGTCACGCAGAGAGTCATTTATCTTTTTATCGTGAGGAAGACTCAAGTATGATTTCTGGCGATCATTTGCTTCAGCATATTTCATCTAATCCTTTACTTGAGCCTCCACGCAATCCTGGTGGAGAGCGTCCAAGACCTTTGGTGACGTATCGTGAAACGTTAAAGAAGTGTCTGAATATGCCAATCGGAACGGTTTATCCTGGTCATGGTTCAATTTTTGAAAAGCCACATGAATTGATTCAAACGCGATTAGTTAAACAGGAGGAACGAGCGGGAAAAGTGTATAACATGCTAACAGAAGCGCAAACGCCATTCGAGGTATGTAAACAATTATTCCCTCGACATATTGAAAAACAATTTGGGCTAACGATGTCTGAGACAATGGGACAGCTCGATTATCTTGAGTCGACTCATCGTGTAAACATTCAGATGCGTGACGGCGTGTATTATTATCAAGCGAAGTGATTGGAGAATTTTATGAGTGAACGAATGAAAGGCAAGAATATTGTCATAACTGGAGCATCCAGTGGGTTAGGAGAAAGTCTAGCTATACGTGTTGCGGAAGCGGGAGCCGTACCGGTTTTGCTAGCACGTAGTGAGGACAAATTACGAATGCTTAGTGATCGGATAATGGAAACGTATGGAGTAGAAGCTTTCTGGTATCCATGTGATTTAGCTGACAAAGAAGCGATCCAAAAGTGCTTTCAGCATTTGTTCAAAGAAGTTGGACGTGTTGATGCTCTTGTGAACAACGCTGGATTTGGTGTTTTTGAACGTGTTGAAGACACCAGCATGGATGCATTTCGCTCGATGTTTGATGTGAATGTAATAGGGCTGATTCATTGTGTGAAAGAAGTGCTCCCTTTTATGAAAGAAGCAAGAGAAGGTCACATCATAAACATTGCTTCACAAGCGGGTAAGATTTCCACTCCAAAGAGCGCTGGATATGCCTCAACAAAGCACGCTGTTCTCGGATTTACGAACGGCCTTCGTATGGAAATCGATTCTTATAATATTGGAGTAACGGCTGTTAATCTGGGACCTGTTCGAACGAACTTTTTTGAGACAGCGGATCCTGGAGGTACGTATATAAAATCTGTGGAGCGTTATATGTTAGACCCGGATGATGTAGCTAAGAAGGTAGTTGAGCATTTGTTTACTTCCAAGCGGGAAATCAATATGCCTCATTGGATGGAATTAGGTGCCAAGGCCTATCAACTTGCTCCTGGATTGATGGAAAAAATGTTAGGGAAACAATTTAAGAAAAAATGATGAGAGAACTGCTACGTTTATGCGTGGCAGTTTTTTATGAATGTAGTATATCTAACCCCCCGAAAGTCGCTCTTCAACAGTTTTGTCGAAAAATGGCAACCATCTCCACTTGCAAAACCGAACATATATTCGCATAATAAGAAGTACAACATGTCGTTTCAGGAGGGAACGAAGGTGACCAACCCATCTATTGATTACGATTCTTTTCCAGATCGGAAAATTCTTTGTGTGGATATGAAAAGCTTTTACGCTAGTTGTGCTGCGATTTCTATGGGATTAGATCCCCTGACGAGTCACATTGCAGTCGTAGCGGATTTAAATCGACCAGGAAGTGTCGTATTGGCAGCTTCTCCTGCTTTAAAGAAAGACTTTAATATACGAACGGGAAATCGATTATTCGAAATCCCTGATGATCCTCGTATTCACTTAGTATCTGCGCAAATGCGAATGTATTTGCAAGTATCAACGGAAATCACGCGTCTGTTCCATCGTTTTGTTCCGAAAGAAGCTATTCATACTTACAGTGTGGATGAGAGCTTTCTTGATGTAACAGGAACGGAAAAGTTGTGGGGGGATGCCGAAGAGGTGGCGCGACGGATTCGAAAAGAGCTTTTGGAGACGTTTCAGCTCCCTTGCGCCATCGGTATCGGACCGAATATGCTCATGTCCAAGTTGTGTTTGGATTTAGAGGCAAAAAAATATGGTGTAGCCGAGTGGACGTATGACCAAATTCCTGAAAAGCTCTGGCCGGTAGCTCCGTTACGTGAAATGTGGGGAATTGGGTCACGAATGGAAAAGCGTCTTAACCGTCTAGGGATCACAACCGTTGGCCAACTTGCTAAATTCCCTTTAGAGCAGCTCGAGAAAATATTTGGTGTAATGGGAAATCAACTGTTTTATCATGCGAATGGAGTAGATTTGTCTGAACTGGGTGCTCCAATTATGCAAGGGCAGATCAGTTTTGGGAAGAGTCAGATTCTCATGCGCGATTATCCGGATCCAGAAGAAGTGCGTTATGTTATTTTGGAGATGTGTGAAGAGGTCGCAAAGCGGACGCGTGCGAATCATAAAGCAGGTCGAACTATTAGCTTAGGGATTGGTTACAGTAAGGATGACGGGGGAGGTGGCTTTCACCGTTCCCAGTCCATTGACATCCCAACGAATATTACAACGGAAATATATGATGTTTGCATTCAGTTGTTTAATCAATTTTATGAGCAAAAGACGGTTCGCAAAATTTCAATTGCCTTGTCCAATATTACGGAAGATGAGGGCATGCAGCTGAGCCTGTTTGAACCCGAACGCGATAAGAAGCGTGATCTTGGTTATGTAATGGATGAGATTCGAGATAAGTATGGAAAAGATGCCCTGCTCCGCGCTGTTTCTTATACAAAAGCCGGAACTGCCAAGCATCGCAGTAAGCTTGTTGGTGGTCATTATGCGGAATAGTAAATAATCTAATGAAAAAAGTAAAAAAAGGCATTGCTATTCTGCAATGCCTTTGTATTGTGCTATTTCGTAACGTTTTTTAATTTTTCCAATACTTCAGATGGTTCGACTCTGTCTTTATAATCAGATTTCGTATATTCAAAGGTAATAGTGCCATCCGTATCAATAATATACGTAGCGGAAACAGGAAGGGTCCAGGAATCGTCGCCGTTATGCTTATCGACTTGAAGACCTTTTTCTTTATACACATCTACAAGATAGTCTGGCAGCTGATAAATCAGATTGTATTCTTTAGCAACTTTATTACCAATATCACTGAGCACATAATATTCTAGTTCATTTTTTTCTTGAGTAGTCAATGAATGATCAGGTGTCTCAGGGCTAACCGCCATAAGTTCTGCACCTGCTTCATGAATCTCATTTATAATCTGTTGATAAGCTCTTAATTCCATATTGCAATAAGGGCACCAGCCTCCACGGTAAAAGGTCAGCACGACAGGTCCCTGCTTCAGTTGTTCGTATAGCTCAACCGTTTCACCTTTAGCATCTGACAACTTAAAGTTCGGAGCTTTCTCACCATTTCTTAATCCTTCTCCATCTTCTGATGATTCCAATTCCTCTATAGCATTTCCCATCTTCTTTTGGATATCTTCTGGAGTAGCTTCTTTAAACTTTTGAATGTACTTCTCGTATTGTTGTCTCATGTCTGTCTTCATATGGAAAAACTCCTTTGAATAGAATTCACATTAATTATATCTTGAGGTCTTCTTTATGTTGAAGTGATTTGCTTATCCATGCATCATCTCAGTTTGGAAGGTCATATGTTCTTCTTACAATATCTAAGTTTAAACGTTTTGATATAGTTCATTCATGAACTAGGTACACTGAAAATAAAATAAAGGGTAAGTAAAGTGTTCTGGGGAGGGGGAGACGATGGCAGCTTTTTACCATAGAACAAAGAGTGATAAAAAGGAGAAAAAAAAGGAACCATCTTTTCATTACAACGATGGACAAGGAATTGTGTCAGTTTGGTTGTGGATTTTCATATTAATTCTAACAGCGATTCCTATTATTAATTTAATTTCTCTTCTGACGCTAGCCTTTTTTGTTCAAAATAAAAATCTACAGAATTACGGTAGAGCCTCTTTAGTTGTCATCGTTATTCCAACTACATTCTTTTGGCTATTAAGGTATTTGAGTTAGTTAAACAATAAAAAGCGCCTGGACGCTACTATGTCCAGGCGCTTTATGAACCTTATTCTTGAAACAAACCTGAGTCAAGCAATGCCTGCTTCACTTCCATTCCATGGTCTCCTTGAACATCAATCGTGACTTCGTGACCAGGTTGCAAGGAAACAGCTAAAACGCCAAGTAGACTTTTTGCATCGACGACCCATTGATCTTTTTTGACTAGAATCGTGTCTGAGAATTCACTCATTCGATTAACAAATTGACTTGCTGATTCAGCGAAAATAGGTTTTTGTACGGTAAGTTTCACAAGAATCCCTCCTCAATAATCTAACTTTAGTATAGAGGTTCTTTAAATCAATTCCCATCCTCAATTCTCAAATAACAGAAAATTGTGTTAAATGCCTAAAAATAGTAAAAAGAACTGTGCAAACTTCATAAAAAGAAAATCATTTGTATTGCAAAGTTCTTGTCGATTTTTTACCATTAGTATCAACAAGAGGTGAACAACAATGAAGCTAACGATTACAGATGAGGCACTACACCAGTTGCAGTTATTACAACCAGAAGATCGGCCAAATTTACGAATGGAATATGATAGTGACGGATGTGGCTGTGGCGTTAATGGCATGCCATCGATTTATTTTACAAATCAATCAACAGAATACGATATAAAAGTAGAGAATGAACATTTTACAATTTTCTTAGACGAACAACAAAAGGTATTTTTTAAACCTGTTATGACATTAGAGTGGAATAAGCGGTTGTTTCGATTGAAAAGCCCTGAGGGAATGCTGAATCCATCGCTTTCTTCTGCGAGTATTAAGCAAGGAGGAGACCCACGTGAGTAAAGCAAAAAAACAAAAACAGGAACAAGAGGGAACGTTAAAAGATCTTTTAGGGGACGACATGCTTGAGCAACTTCGCTCGAAAAAGTCAGACCTGAAAAAGCAAGAGGAGCAACGTCAGGAAGAAGAAAGACGTCGGAAAGCTGAAGAACGTAAACGTCGTGAAGCGAACAAAAGCTTTGAAGAGCTCCTAAATGAAAGTGATATGGATTGGAAACAATTCAAAGATAAATAGAAAAAAGCCCTCGCACCAGGGAATGCTGGTTAGAGGGCTTTTTATGTTTAGCGATGCTTCTGATAAACAATTGGACGGGTTACTTGTTGTAGTTGGGCGAACAAGTCTGACTCGAGATCCTTGGCATCAAGCATGGATACATTTTGATCGACTTGCTCAATTGAGCTTGCTCCAAAAATGGCGGATGCAACTGCTGGGTGCTTTAATACATACTGAAGGGCAATCGCTTGTAATGAACGCTCCTCCGTTGCATGGTCTTGTAAGTTCTCCACCATGTGTTTAATTTCATTATAAGAATAGGAAAGATGGCCGTTCTGAGCTTTTTCTTCTACTTTTTCTAAGCCGCGATCACTTAGCATCCCTTTAGCAAGGGGACCACGAGCTAAGACGCTAATTTGATTTTCTTGAAGGAGATCCAATACCTCTTCTTCTGGTCGACGATCAAATAGGCTATATTGCATCATGACGCTCACAATATTCGAACGTTTAACGTATTCTCGAATGACATTAGGACGTATGGAAGAAATGCCGTAATAACGTACGACTCCTTCTTTTACGAGGTCTTCGAAAGCTTCAATCGTCTCATCAATTGGGTCTTCAATTGTACCGCCGTGGAGTTGATAGAGATCGATGTAGTCTGTACCTAAGCGGCGCAAGCTTTCTTTTACTTCTTCTTTTATATACGCTTTAGATGGATCCCAGAACCAATCCTCTTTTTCTTTGTTAAAGTTATTTCCAACTTTGGTGCCAAGGACGACTTCATCACGGCGCCCTTTCAAGGCTTTGCCAACGATCTTTTCGTTTTCACCAAAATCATATAAATCAGCTGTATCCACATAATTAATTCCTGCATCAAGTGCACGGTCAATGATATCCTTTGCATGCGATTCATTTGTGCCTAGAGACATACATCCTAGACCAATTTCTGAAATGTATAGATCAGATTTACCTACTTGTCGTTTGTTCAAGGCCGTTTCATCCTTTCAAAGTGGGTTATATCTATTGTATCGATGAGGAATGAGAGACTCAAATAATATACTAGTTCGTGTGTTAAAATAGGACCACGTTAATGGAAAGGGAGAATTTGTTATGAAAAAATTTGAAGAAAAAACAATTCAAACGGAGTCAATTTATAAAGGGAAAGTCATCTCCTTACAGGTGGAAGATGTAGAACTGCCTAATGGCAAAACATCAAAAAGAGAATTAGTGAAACACCCTGGTGCTGTTGCGATCCTTGCGATTACACCTGAAAACAAAATTGTCATGGTGGAACAATACCGAAAGCCATTAGAGCGTTCACTTGTGGAAATTCCTGCTGGGAAACTAGAGCCTGGAGAAGAACCAAAGCAAACGGCCATGAGAGAGTTGGAAGAAGAGACAGGTTATAAAACAGATGACCTTGAGTTTATAACATCTTTTGCAACATCTCCTGGTTTTGCAGATGAAGTCATTTATATTTATTTAGCCAACAACATTGAAAAAGCTGAGAACAAGCTTGAGGGAGACGAGGATGAGTTTGTAGAACTAATAGAAGCAACTGTCGAAGAAGCGGAGCAGTTTGAAAAGGACGAACGTATTTGGGATGCTAAAACAGCGTATGCACTGCTATATGCAAAAGCAAAAGGGATTATTGGATAAGATGCAAACATACTATATGGATTTACATATTCATATTGGACGTACTATGCATGGAGATCCTGTCAAAATAACTGCATCTAATCAGTTGACCTTAACAAATATTGTAGAAGAAGCCGCTTATCGGAAGGGTCTTCAGATGATTGGGGTAATTGACGGGCAGGTGCCAGCGGTTCAGTCTGAGGTTATTCAGTTAATCGAACGTGGCCACGCAGAGGAATTACAGGACGGAGGTGTCCTGTATGGTCCTTTAACACTTCTATTAGGTTCTGAAATTGAGGTGTATGATGAACATTGTCAGGGGCCCATTCATGTCCTTTGTTATTTTCCGTATATTGAAACAATGCAACAGTTTACAGTTTGGTTAAGTGAACGAATGAAAAATATAAACTTGAGCTCACAACGTTATTACGGCAGTGCTATAAAGTTGCAACAAAAGGTGAGAGAGCTAGGCGGATTATTTGTTCCAGCTCATATGTTCACACCATTCAAAAGTTTATATGGAAAGGGCGTAAAACAGTCACTAGAAGAGGTGTTAAACCCAGAGCTGATTGATGCGGTAGAACTTGGTTTAAGTGCCGATTCCCTAATGGCTGACTCACTATCCCAGTTACACGGTTTTACGTTTTTATCGAACTCAGATGCCCATTCCATTTCAAAAATTGCACGAGAATACCAGAGTGTTGAGTTACAAGCACCTACTTTTAAAGAGTTAAGGTTAGCTCTTCAAAAGCAAGGTGGTCGAAAGCTGCTTGCGAACTATGGCATGAATCCTCTTTTAGGAAAGTACCATCAAACTGTATGCGCTGAGTGCCTATCTGAAAAAGAGTATAGCGAAGAATGTCCAGTGTGTGGATCATTGAAAACCGTCCGAGGCGTAGCAGATCGGATTGAGGAGCTTTCAGATTTTGTGGGGACAAGGGAAGGGCGTCCTCCATATGTCTATCAAATTCCTCTAGAATATATACCAAAACTCGGTCCAAAAACACTGCAAAAATTGTTAGATGTCTTCGGAACAGAGATGAGTATTTTACACGATGCTACGTTAGAAGAACTGCGTGAAATTGTTCCGGAGCAGTTAGCTGAGAGGATTGTTATGAACCGGAAAGGGGAGTTGTCGATAGAAGCCGGTGGTGGTGGGCGCTATGGTCGTGTGACATAATCTCTATCATCTTTTCTACTTTTTTATAGTCTATTTGATCAAAATCCTTCATAGATTTGTAATACGACTTGAAAATGAAGCGGTAGAATGGAGGATTTTGAAATGTATGTCAAAGGGTCATTAGCGTCACAACATGTTCGCGAAAATGCGAGTATTTATGTGTTTGTCTCTTTATTATTTCTGATCGGGATCATATTTGGTGCTGTGATAGTTAATAGTATGAATTTTATACAAAAACAAGATTTATTCTTTTATTTGGACCGTTTTTTTACTGAGATGTTACGCGGGTCTGTAGCAAGTTCAGAAAGTTTGTTTAAATCCAGCTTCTTTTACCATTTAAAATATTTGTTGTTTATCTTTATTTTAGGCCTATCTGTAATCGGAATGCCCATTATATGGATATTACTTTTTATGAAAGGTGTAGTTGTTGGCTTTTCTGTAGGATTCTTAGTGAATCAAATGGGGTGGTATGGACTTTTAATGGCTGCAGCATCCATTGCTCCTCAGAACTTAATTATTATTCCCGTTTATTTAATTGCGGGAAGTTTGGCTATGATCTTTTCGTTTTCACTTATTCAAAAGCTAGTAGCGAAAAAGATTCAACAGCAATCTCTACTTCCAGCGTTGATGAGGTATAGTTTTATTTTCCTTTTATTATTTTTAGCTTTAAATGTAGCAGCTTTAATTGAATCATTTATTTCACCGGATGCACTGAAAAACGTCATCGAAATGACGTACAAATAATAATGATTATAATATAACAGATGTTTTAATTTAAAATGATTTTAATTTGACACTCCTTTTGAATCTGCTTATAATGATAAGTGGATATACGAGGGAGGGACCGGATATGGAACACCGCATTGAAAAAATAAAAAAACAACTCCATTCCCAGAGTTATAAGCTAACACCTCAACGTGAAGCGACTGTTCGAGTGTTGTTAGAACATGAAGAGGATCATTTAAGTGCCGAAGACGTATACCTCCTCGTAAAAGAAAAAGCACCGGAAATTGGTTTAGCTACAGTTTATCGTACTTTAGAATTGTTATCCGAGTTAAAAATTGTAGACAAGATCAACTTTGGTGATGGCGTCTCTAGATACGATCTTCGTAAAGAGGGAGCAGAGCATTTCCATCACCATCTCGTTTGTGTGGAGTGCGGTTCGGTTGAAGAAATTGAAGAAGATTTACTTACTGATGTTGAGAGCCAGGTTGAACGTGATTGGGGTTTCCAAGTAAAGGACCACCGTTTAACTTTCCATGGTATCTGCAAAAAATGTCAGGTCGTTACAGTCAATTCATAATGAATGTATGAGAACCTTTTTTCCAGCTGGAAGAAAGGTTTTTTAATGTTTTGAGATAGGATTTGTTCAGTATTATGGCAGTTATGTTGAATAAGTAGGTGCGGGATGGTTCCGTTATGTCTATGCAGATCGGCGGGCTGTGGTCTCTTGGGAAGGGACAGTAATCCCTCGGGTAGGCGACGGAATCGCTCGGGTAGGTGACGGAATCGCTCGGGTAAGTGACGGAATCGCTCGGGTAAGTGACGGAATCGCTCGGGTAGGCGACGGAATCGCTTGGGTAGCCGATGAAAAGCCCGTATTATCTCGATTCCTAGTCTTCCAAATAAGGGGGCTTTACTGGAACAAGTGCATAAACACCAACTATGTTTAAAGGAATATACCTCAGGTGTTCTCAGAAAATTTCAAATCCAAACACATCTATTTACAAACAAAAAGAAATCGGTTACGTTTATTTTGTACTCTTCCCCTAAGTCTTCTATAGAGAAGTTTTAGCTAACTAGTAGGAAATGAGTATAGATTCCTTGTATATTTCATATGAAAACTGGCATATCTTTGTAGTAAAGAGTATAGGTTGTACCTTTATAAAAGGAGATATGTATATGCAACAGCTTTTTCATATAATCAAGGATACGGTGAAGATCTTTGTAATCTTTACAGCATGCACCTTATTGTTTTACTTTGGCTTGAAGATGATGAATGAAGAGTATGAGAAAATTCATCGTTATGATGAGCCAAAAGGGAAGGCTGTGAAAGTATTTCAACCACATGAAGAAGGGTTGATTGATCGTTTGTCTATCTTTTTTAGGTTAGGGGAGTAATTGTTCATGCAAGATGAACTACAAGACTTTCTGCATTATGTACAAGTAGAGAGAGGGCTATCCGAGAATACACTTTCATCATATAAGAGAGACTTACGTCAATATCTTCAGTTTATTGAAAAGACGTGTGAACTAAACCATGTCAACAACATCTCCCGCGTACATATTTTGCAGTATATGCACCATTTAAATGATCAAGATCGTTCATCTGCAACGTTGGCTCGTACGCTATCATCCATCAGAGCTTTTCACCAATTTTTAGTCCGTGAGCGTCGAGCAGATCAAGATGCTAGCTTACATATAGAGACGCCTAAGAAAGAGCGTAGACTACCGAAGATCCTATCAACTTCTGAGGTCGATGCGTTATTAGCTATTGAGCCAAAAGATACACTATCGATTCGCAATAAAGCCATGTTTGAAATGATTTATGCAACAGGCTTGCGCGTAACAGAGCTTGTGTCTTTAAATGTAAGTGATCTGCATTTAACGATGGGATTTGTACGTTGTGTTGGAAAAGGTTCTAAAGAAAGAATTATTCCGTTAGGACGTATGGCTAAAGAGTCCATAGAGAACTATTTACAAGCATCTCGCCCTAAACTTGTTAACAATAAACGAACTGAAGCATTATTTGTAAACCACCATGGCAACTCATTATCACGCCAAGGTTTTTGGAAGATATTGAAAGCGGTTGCGAAAGAAGTTGGGGTGGAAAAAGAAATTACACCACACACCCTACGCCATTCGTTTGCAACGCATCTATTAGAGAACGGAGCAGACCTTCGAGCTGTACAAGAAATGCTTGGTCACTCCGATATATCAACAACACAGATCTACACTCATGTAACGAAAGCTAGGTTAAAAGATATTTATCGCTCTTATCATCCAAGGGCGTAATTTTTCTTTTTTAATAGGTTGTCTGACATCTTACAACACCGACTTCATGCCTGCATACTTATGCCTCATGAAGGGAATGTAAAAATGTATAGGAGGGATCGTACTATGGACAATTTTAAACGTGTATTTTTAATCGTAATGGATTCTGTAGGAATTGGAGAAGCGCCAGATGCTGAGCAATTTAATGACAAAGGAGCAGACACACTTGGTCATATTGCTGAGCATATGGACGGACTTCAAATGCCGAATATGGGTAAGCTAGGTCTGAGTAACATCCGTGAGATCAAAGGGGTTCACAAAGCAGACCAACCTGAAGCTTACTACACGAAAATGCAAGAAGCTTCAAATGGTAAGGATACGATGACAGGTCACTGGGAGATTATGGGGCTTTATATTGACACACCTTTCCGTACGTTTGAAGAATTTCCAAAAGAGTTAATTGATGAAATCGAAGAACGTTCAGGTCGTAAAGTGATTGGAAATAAACCAGCATCAGGTACAGCAATTATTGATGAACTTGGTCCAGAGCACATGGAAACAGGTGCATTAATTGTTTACACATCTGCGGACTCTGTTATTCAGATTGCTGCACATGAAGATGTTGTACCAATTGAAGAACAATATGAAATTTGTGAAATGGTTCGTGAAATCACGAAGGATGAAAAGTATATGATTGGCCGTGTTATTGCGCGTCCATTTATCGGTAAACCAGGCGAATTTGAGCGTACGCATAACCGCCATGACTATGCGTTAAAACCATTTGGACGTACAGTGATGAACGACTTGAAAGATGCTGATTATGATGTAATTGCTCTTGGGAAAATCTCTGACATTTATGATGGAGAAGGCGTAACAGAAGAAATCCGTACGAAAAATAACATGGATGGTATGGATAAGCTTGTGAAGTCTATGGATCAAGATTTTACAGGGTTAAACTTCTTAAACCTTGTTGATTTTGATGCGAAATACGGTCACCGTCGTGATCCTCAAGGATATGGTGAAGCGTTAGAAGCGTATGACGCACGTCTACCAGAAGTGTTAGAAAAATTACAAGATGATGATCTATTAATTATCACAGCTGACCACGGTAATGACCCATTACACCATGGTACAGATCATACACGTGAATATGTACCATTACTCGTTTATTCTAAGAGCCTTGAAGGTGGAAAAGAATTAGAGTTACGTGAAACGTTCTCTGATATCGGAGCAACTGTAGCAGAAAACTTTAATATAAAAATGCCTGAACATGGCAAGAGTTTCTTAAACGACTTGAAATAGGGAGGGGCTGTACAATGAACGCAGCACAAATGAAAGAAGCAGCACAACACATTCAAGAAAAAGTTAATCAACAACCGACAATTGGTTTGATCTTAGGATCAGGACTAGGTGTTTTAGCGGATGAAATCGAAGACGCTATTACAATTCCTTATGGTGAGGTTCCTCACTTCCCTCAATCTACAGTAGCTGGTCATAAAGGGCAGCTTGTAATTGGAACCATTCATGGTAAACAGGTGATTGCAATGCAAGGCCGTTTTCACTACTATGAAGGCTATTCCATGAAACAAGTAACATTCCCTGTACGCGTTATGAAAGAGCTTGGTGTTGAGAAGCTATTTGTAACAAATGCTGCGGGTGGTATTAATGAAAAATTTGATGCAGGTAACCTTATGATTATTACAGATCACATCAACAACATGGGAGATAACCCATTAATCGGCCCGAATGACAATGATCTAGGCGAGCGTTTCCCTGACATGTCCAAAGCTTATTGCCCTGAATTAACAGCTCATGCTAAAAAGTGTGCGGATAGCCTTGGTCTTGAAGTTCAGGAAGGTGTTTATGTAGGGAATACAGGGCCTTCCTATGAGACAGGAGCAGAGGTACGCATGCTTCGTACAATGGGTGGCGATGCTGTGGGTATGTCTACTGTACCTGAGGTTATCGTTGCAAATCATGCTGGCATGAAAGTATTAGGTATCTCTTGTATTTCGAACATGGCAGCAGGTATCCTAGATCAGCCATTAACACACGATGAAGTTATTGAAACAACTGCACAAGTGCGTGAAGATTTCCTTAACTTTGTAAAAGAAATTTTAAAGACTATATAAGATGCACTTAGGATAAAGGTGATGAGAATATGAGAATGTACGATATTATTGAAAAAAAACGTGATGGTGAAGCACTAACAAGTGAAGAAATAAACTTTTTCATTGAAGGTTATACAAATGGTGATATCCCTGAATATCAAGCTAGTGCCCTTTGCATGGCGATCTTCTTCCAAGATATGAACGACGAAGAACGCGCAAATATTACAACAGCTATGGTGAACAGTGGAGAAACAATCGACCTTTCACCAATTGAAGGTGTAAAAGTTGATAAACACTCTACTGGTGGTGTTGGTGATACGACAACTTTAATTCTAGGACCACTTGTAGCATCTCTTGATGTACCGGTTGCGAAAATGAGTGGACGTGGTCTTGGTCACACAGGTGGAACGATCGACAAGCTAGAAGCTGTGCCTGGTTTCCACGTTGAAATCGATAAGAGCGAATTTATTGACCTTGTTAACACAAATAAAATTTCTGTTATTGGTCAAACAGGTAACTTAACACCTGCAGATAAGAAGCTATACGGTTTACGTGACGTAACAGCTACAGTTAACTCAATTCCATTGATTGCAAGCTCTATTATGAGTAAGAAAATTGCTGCAGGTGCAGATGCCATTGTATTGGATGTTAAAACGGGTGCTGGAGCATTTATGAAGAGTCTTGAAGAGTCTAAAGCTCTTGCTGAAGCAATGGTTACGATCGGAAATAAAGTAGGTCGTAATACAATGGCCGTTATTTCTGATATGAACCAGCCTCTTGGCCGTGCCATTGGTAATGCACTAGAGGTTAAAGAAGCGATTGACACATTAAAAGGTGAAGGTCCTGAAGACTTAACTGAACTATGCTTAACGCTAGGAAGTAAGATGGTCGTGCTAGCTGGGAAAGCCAACACACTTGATGAAGCACGTGCAATGCTTGAAGAAAATATGAAAAATGGTAAAGCGCTTGAGCGTTTTGGTACGTTCCTTTCATCTCAAGGTGGAAACGGAAAAGTTGTTGATGATCCATCCTTAATGCCACAAGCCTCTTACAAAGTGGAGTTACCAGCGAAGAAAGCTGGTTATGTTTCTGATATCGTAGCAGACGAAATCGGAACAGCTGCCATGTTGTTAGGTGCTGGCCGTGCAACGAAAGAATCTGTGATTGATCTTGCTGTTGGACTTTATCTCAACAAAAAAGTAGGCGATTATGTAGAAGAGGGCGAATCTCTACTAACGATCTATGCGAACCAAGAAGACGTATCTGATGTTAAAGAAAAACTTTATGAGAACATCACAGTGTCTGATGATAAAGTAGAAGCCCCTACTTTAATTCACGGTAGTATTACAGGTGAATAGTTATCGATTTACGTTAGAGCATGTAACTTCAGTTGAAGTTGCATGCTTTTTTTGTTGTCTAGGAAATTATAAAATTGGTGGCTTGTGTATAACTCATTTATGAGAGCGTGGCCACGTCCAGCTCCAGCGCCCAGCAACGAAGGGACTTGGGCTCACACGACGTGGGTCAGATCGGTGTTGTCACAGGATGTGACGAAATTAACCGATCTTCCTTCTTCCTTTCTCCGTTCGATAAGTCCACATCAAATTGTTTCACAATTTGTGTTTCCTACGGGCTCAGTCCAGTCCCTTCGTTGCTAAACGGGCGCTTGCGCTTTTGTTCTTCTAAAATTTTTATTTTACTTGTTATAAATCTCTCCAATCATGGAAAAAATAGCTAACAATACGATTGGAGGGACCTCTATGAAAAATTTTGGTGTCTGGATCATGACGATACTATTAACCTTAACGACATTTACCTCTGCAACCTTTGCTGCAGAAGATGATGGACCAGAATTAGTTGAGAGTGCAAAATCCGCAATATTAATTGAACGTGATACAGGTGAAGTTTTATATGAAAAAGATGCAGATCAAACGTTACCACCTGCAAGTATGACTAAAATTATGACGATGATTTTAGTTATGGAAGCTTTAAATGATGGTTCTTTAAAACTTGATGAAAAAGTACGTGCCAGTGAGTATGCAGCTTCAATGGGTGGTTCACAAATCTTTTTAGAGCCTGGAGAAGAAATGACAGTGGATGAACTACTGAAAGGTGTAGCTGTTGCTTCAGGTAATGATGCATCTGTAGCATTAGCTGAACGTATCTCAGGTAGTGAAGAAGAGTTTGTAGAGAAGATGAATGAAAAAGCTAAGAAGCTTGGATTAGAGAACACACAATTCCAAAACACTACAGGGCTCCCTGCGGACAACCACTATAGTACAGCTCGTGATATGGCTATAATGTCCAAGGAATTACTAAAGTATGAAGGAATTACTGATTACACGAAAATCTATGATGATTACCTTCGTAAAGGAACAGATAATGAATTTTGGCTTGTTAACACGAATAAGCTTGTTAAATTTTATAAAGGTGTAGATGGACTGAAAACAGGTTTTACAAGAGAGGCGAAATACTGTTTAACAGCTACAGCAAAGAAAAATGATATGCGTGTTATTGCAGTTGTAATGGGAGCAGAAACACCGAAAAAGCGTAATGCTGAAATTACAACAATGCTAGACTATGCGTTTAATCACTATGAAACAGAATCTTTATATAAACGTTTCCAGCCTGTTGATCAACTTAAGATGATCCGTGCAAACAACCCAGAGATTGATGTGGTGACGAGTGAATCTGTTTCTGTGCTTAAGAAAAAAGGTCAAAAGATCGAAAATGTTGAACGAGAAGTGAAATATAACGATACGATTGAATTACCTCTGAAAAAAGGTCAGGAGGTTGGAACTCTAACGATCACAAGTAATGGAGAACCTCTTTCAAAAACAACATTAATCGTGAACGAAGATGTATCAAATGCAGGTTTGTGGTCTTTACTGAAGCGTTCCATGAATGAAATGGTGAAGCATCGCTAATTGTAGGAGAAATTAGCGAATCAACACTTCTTTTGTCAGGTGGCAGGATATCGCATGATAAAAGAAGAAAAGACTCACTAACCAAATTATAAGGGGGCATAAACTGTGAGTCTTTCCGTAAGTTTTGACACGAAGCAGCATGTGTTATTAGTTCGTTTATCAGGAGAGTTAGATCACCATGAAGCCGAAAACTTAAGAAACGAATGGCAGCGAGTTTTATCGAATCAAAACGTAAAACATGTCATTTTAAACTTAGAATCCCTCAGCTTTATGGATAGTTCTGGCCTAGGGGTCATTTTAGGAAGATATAAAGAAGTGAAACAGCATGGTGGGGAAATGGTGGTATGTTCGATTTCTCCAGCTGTAAAACGTTTATTTGAAATGTCAGGGTTATTTAAAATTATTCGTTTTGAAGAGAATGAAGCTTATGCACTGGAAACATTGGGGGTGGCATCCTAATGAATAAGAATGAAATGCATATCGAATTTTCAGCTGTTAGTGAAAATGAGTCGTTCGCTCGTGTAACCGTAGCTTCTTTTGTAACGCAACTAGATCCAACAATGGATGAATTAACGGAAATCAAGACAGTCGTATCAGAGGCCGTTACAAATGCGATTATTCATGGATATCATGAAGAATCTGAAGGAAAGGTTCACATTAAGTGTATTCTTGTTGACGGAACTGCGGAAATTTTAATTTGGGATGAAGGCATAGGGATCGATAATCTTGAAGAAGCGAAACAACCGTTATTCACTTCAAAGCCAGAGCTTGAGCGTTCAGGAATGGGCTTTACCATCATGGAGAACTTTATGGATGAAGTAGATATCTCTTCTTATCCGGGAGAAGGCACAACAGTAAGGTTAGTGAAACACCTAAAAAAAAGCAAGACCTTATGTAATTAAGGAGACCTGCCTATGGATGTGGAACTAAAACAATCGAAAAAACAGGAGCAACTTTCGGACGAAGAGGTCAAGATGTATATTGCTCAAAGTCAACAGGGAAGCCAAGAAGCACGTGATATTCTTGTTGAGAAAAATATGCGCCTTGTTTGGTCAGTTGTTCAAAGGTTTTTAAACAGGGGATATGACCCGGATGATTTATTTCAAATCGGTTGTATCGGACTTTTAAAATCAGTGGACAAGTTTGACCTATCCTACGACGTGAAGTTTTCAACGTACGCTGTCCCGATGATTATTGGGGAAATTCAGCGGTTTATTCGTGATGATGGTAGTGTAAAGGTTAGTCGAAGTCTTAAAGAAACGGGTAATAAAATTCGTAAAAAGAAAGACGAGTTGACGAAGAGTTTAGGTCGTACTCCTACCGTACAGGAAATTTCACAGGCTTTAGAGATTAGTGCGGAAGAGGTTGTGCATGCGCAAGAAGCATCGAAATCACCACACTCGATCCATGAAACGGTCTATGAAAATGATGGAGATCCGATTACACTGTTGGATCAAATTGCAGACCAGGATACAAAGTGGTTCGATAAAATTGCCTTACAGGAAGCGATACGTGCATTAGATGAACGGGAAAGATTGATTATTTACCTGAGGTATTACAAAGATCAAACCCAGTCGGATGTTGCCAATCGACTTGGTATATCACAGGTGCAGGTTTCACGGATAGAAAAGAAGATACTTAAGTATATAAAAGACCAAATGAACGAATGATACCAGAGCATAAGGCTCTGGTATTTTTTTGTGCTTTGTGAGTTATATTTATTGATCTTAAGTTATTCAGTTAAATGGCAGGATTGTTGAAGACTTGAAACTGAGAGGAGTCCGTTGCTATTGGGTAATTTGTTGCGGTCAGTGAAACGGCAAGCCTGTTGTGGAAGACAAGCCGAGCCTCCTCGTTCCTGCGGGGTCTCGTCTTGCCTTTGCTACCACGACAGTTTGCCGTTTCCTTCCCTCCACGCGATTATGGAAACTAACGGACCATAATATTGCTATCCCACCTCATGTTGGTTGGAAATCATATTCAGAGAAGTTGTTCAGAGCCTTGTCATGATAGGGTTATACTACCTGGAAACAGAACACCTCATCCCAGAACTAAGGCGGTTCCGTTAATCTCCATTCGGCTAAGGCGGGCTGTGGAACGGGTTGACTCCTCCGGTAGAAAGGGCGAGCGAGATCCCGCAGGAACGAAGTGACGAGGAAGCTCGATCGGTCTTCCGGGGAAAGCAACCCGTTCCACAGCCCGCCGATCTGCACAAAAGCAACGGAACCATACGCACATTATCTCGATTCCAAGTCTTCCAGATAAGGGGGCTTTAATGGAATAAGAAAGTTACAAAAATAGTTCCTCTTCTGAATTATTCTGCTTCCGCCTCGTAATACAAAATTTTTACATATCCACTTTACGAATGATACTAGCTTAGGTGACTCATACTAATTTTAAACTTCTCTATCAAGGAGGGGTGTCAAATGGGGAAAATGGTTTACTTACGTTTAAAAAATAAAGTAGAAGCTAAGCTTCATCAAACCGTCAAACTTGGAGACATTGCACTCATTTCAGCAGAAGAAGAAACTAGGAAAAAACTGATGAATACTGAGTTATATGAGATTAAAAAAGAAGATCGTAATATTGTTATTATTGATGTTTTTAGAGTCATTAATCAGTTAAGCCAACGATATACGAACCTTGAGTTTCAACAAGTAGGACCCAATCAAACCATCATAACGATTCAGAAACCTAAAAAAACATATTCAATTGTGTTTATAGCCCTTATTTGGCTCCTTCTATATATCGGTGCGGCTATGGCGATCATGAATTTTCATTATGATGTAAGTATGGAAGAGGTTCAACAGCGACTTCACTATCTTCTTACCGGTGAAGAGGTAAAGCATCCTCTGTGGATTCAAGTCCCTTACTCTATTGGCTTAGGAGTAGGTATGATTTTGTTTTTTAATCACTTATTTAAGAAACGTATTAATGAAGAGCCAAGTCCACTTGAAGTAGAAATGTTCAAATACCAACAAGATTTAGATCAATATGTCATTTTACATGAAAACAAATTAGTAAAGGATCAATCCAAAGATGATACATCGAATCCTTGAAGCACTTATAGGTCTCGCAGGTGGGCTTGCAGTTGGTGCAGGTTTTGTAGCTTTTTTGACTGTGTTAGGTATCATACCAAGGCTAGTTCAATTGAGTAAAAGCTCAAAGGCAACGAAGCTGTATGAGTTTTCGGTGGTGATAGGTGTTTTAAGCGGTACATTTTTGTCGTTTGATGACATGACCATTTCAATCCCTGTGATCTTTTTGGCAATATGGGGAGCATTTCATGGTGTGTTTATTGGCATGCTAGCAGCCGCACTGACAGAAGTATTAAATGTGTTCCCGATTTTAACAAGGCGAATCGGAATGGAACAAAGCTTATTGTGGTTTCTAATGGCTATTGTATTAGGTAAGATTTCAGGATCCTTATTCCAATGGATAATATTTGTTGAATGACGAGGTGGAAGTTCATGAGTGATCAATTTAATCAAAAACAATATAACAATACATTAAAAAATTATCAGCCAAAGCCTAATTTGATCGTAAATTGCTTGAAAGCATTTTTAGTGGGAGGGCTCATATGTTTATTTGGGCAATTCCTTACAGATATATATATGAACGTATTTGACATGACAGAAAAAGAAGCGGGCAATCCCACTGTTACAACATTAATTCTCCTTTCAGCTTTACTAACTGGCTTTGGTGTTTACGATAAACTAGGGCAATTTGCTGGAGCTGGTTCTGCAGTTCCTGTAACAGGTTTTGCTAATTCCATCACAAGTGCAGCATTGGAGCATCGAAGTGAAGGTATTGTACTAGGGGTTGCTACAAACATGTTTAAGCTTGCGGGGTCCGTCATTGTTTTCGGTGTTGTAGCTGCTTATGTAGTAGGTATTATTCGATATGTATTTCAATCCATTTTTATGTAAGGAGGGATAGCTATGAGAAAGGTTGGTAAGCAGACATGGATGTATGAGAATCCAGTCTATTTAAATTCATCTGGAACAGCAGTTGGACCGAAAGAAGCAGAAGGTCCGTTAGGAGATACGTTTGATATAAGTCACGATGAACTCCATTGTGATGAAGATAATTGGGAACTTGCTGAGCGAAAGTTAATGGAGGAGGCTATTCAAACCTGTCTTGAAAAAGGAGGGTTATCAAAAGATCAGATTGACCTCTTTTTAGCAGGAGACTTATTAAACCAGAATGTAACTTCCAATTATGTAGCAAGGTCACTATCTATCCCTTTTTTATGTATGTTTGGTGCTTGTTCTACATCTATGGAGACATTAGCTGTAGGGAGTGCGCTTGTTGACGGCGGATTCGCTGAAACTGTTGTAGCAGCAGTAAGTAGTCATAATGCAACTGCTGAGCGTCAGTTTCGTTATCCAACTGAATATGGAGGACAAAAACCGAAAACTGCAACCTCAACCGTTACTGGTTCTGGGGCAGCTCTTGTCTCTCGAAAAAAGTCGAATATCCGAATTGAATGTGCTTCGATAGGAAAAGTTATGGATTACGGAACAAAAGATCCTTTTGATATGGGCTCTGCCATGGCACCTGCCGCTTATGACACCATAAAAACGCACTTTGAGGATACAGGACGTGATCCTGATCATTATGACTTAATTGTAACAGGAGACCTTTCTGGAGTAGGGAGTCCCATACTTAAAGATATGTTAAAAGAAGACAATTACAATATTGATGCCAATCACAATGATTGTGGATTAATGGTATATAACAGTGACCAGGGAGTATTCGCTGGAGGTAGTGGGTGTGCTTGCTCAGCAGTTGTCACATATGGTCATCTCTTTCAATCATTACAGAGTGGAAGATACAATAAGATCTTCGTTGTGGCTACTGGGGCTCTTATGAGTCCAACAATGGTACAACAAAAAGAAACCATCCCTACCATTGCGCATGGTGTTGTATTCATGCGAGAGGAGGGCGGAGCTTAATGGATTATGTTTGGGCTTTTGTTGTAGGCGGAGGGATTTGTGTGATTGGGCAAATCTTGTTAGATGTATTTAAGCTAACACCTGCTCACGTTATGTCTTCCTTTGTTGTAGCGGGTGCTGTACTAGACGGTTTTGAAATCTATGATAAGCTAATTGAATTTGCAGGTGCAGGTGCAACTGTACCTATTACAAGTTTTGGACATTCCCTCTTACACGGTGCTATGGAAAAAGCCAATGAAAATGGCCTTATGGGTATCGCAATGGGGATATTTCACCTTACATCAGTCGGTGTTGCATCAGCCATCTTATTTGGTTTTCTCGTAGCCATTATCTTTAAACCCAAGGGGTAGGTTTGTATGGAATCTAAAAGAGTGATCGTCATTACAGACGGAGATGCTTATGCTCGAAATGCACTTGATTATTTAGCGAAGCAGATTGGTGGAACATGTCTAACAGATTTGGCTGGAAATCCTACAACGGCAACCAAGGATGAAATGTTGCAAGCTATTCAGAGAGCAGATGAAGAGCCAATTTATGTTTTGTTTGATGATGCTGGTGTTCCTGGAGTAGGTATGGGGGAGGAAGTTCTTGTAGATTTGGCGAGAGAGCCAGATATCGAAATCATTGGTGCGATAGCAGTAGCTTCTCACACACGATCATTGGAATGGTCAAGGTTTGACTTTGCTATTGATGGCGGAGGAGAACTCGTTCCTTATGGAGTGGATAAAGAAGGTGTTCCGGAAATGGAAATTGGACGCATTAGTGGGGATACTGTGTACTGCTTGGATCAACTTGATATTCCTACTGTAGTAGCAATTGGCGATATTGGGAAGATGCGTGGGAATGATGATATAGATAAAGGAGCCCCGATTACAAGAAAAGCGATTGAACTGATCCTGGAAAGGGCTGATGCAAATGGGAAATAGTGAATTAAGAGAACGAAAAGAGAAGAATGAAAAACAACCAATTTCTTCAGATATCAAAACAGTAGAAGCCTATATGAAGGAAAATGCAGGGGTAGGTGTTTCCTTTGATTTAGGATTTCGAAAACTACAAATTCTAGGTACAGAAATTGATATTTATTATTTAACAGGTATGGTGGATACGAGTTATGTCATACAAATCATTGAGAACCTTGTAAAGATTAATGATGTAGAGAAACCTGACCCATCTAAAATAGATGACATTATTCAGAATCGTCTTGTTCATATGCAGGTTGAGAAAATAGACTATATGAACAAGGCAATTACACAAATGCTTTCTGGCCTAATTGTGGTGTTTATAGATGGTTTTGACAAAGCCATAACGATAGATACACGGCATTATCCTGGTCGAAGTCCTAAAGAGCCTGATACCGAGAAGGTAGTCCGTGGATCTCGGGATGGTTATACCGAAAACATTATCGAAAATACAGCTCTAACGAGAAGACGAATTAGAGATGAAAGACTTCGGCATGAAATCTTTCAAGTGGGTGAGCGATCTAAAACAGATATTTGTATATCTTATATAAAGGATGTAGCTGATCCTGGGTTAATCAAGCTGATTAAAGAAGAAATTCAAAATATTGATATTGATGGTCTTTCCATGGCAGACAAAACGGTTGAAGAATACATTGTCAGTCAGGGGAAAAATCCGTTTCCGTTAGTTCGATATACAGAGCGCCCTGATGTTGCCTCAGCCCATTTATTTGAAGGGCATGTTCTAATCATGGTTGATACATCCCCAAGTATGATTATTACACCTACCACTTATTTTCATCATGTACAACATGCTGAGGAGTTTCGACAAGCACCTATTGTAGGCTCATTTGTAAGATGGGTTCGTTACTTAGGGATCTTTATGTCGGTTTTCTTATTACCTCTTTGGCTTATTATGGTTATGGATCCTACATTACTCCCGCAAAATTTACAGTTTATTGGGCCACAAGAAGAGAGTAATATTCCTGTTGTGTTCCAGTTACTCATAGCCGATCTCGGGATTGAGTTTCTAAGGATAGCCGCTATTCACACGCCGACGCCGTTATCAACTGCTATGGGTCTAATTGCTGCAGTACTCATTGGACAAATAGCGATCGATGTTGGCTTGTTTATACCAGAAGTTATTCTATATGTTGCGATTAGTGCGATTGGTGCTTTTTCTACCCCTAGTTATGAATTAAGTGTAGCGAATAAAATTTGCAGGTTAATTATGCTGGTTATTACAGCAGTGTTCGGAGTTAAAGGTTTAATGATTGGGTTCACCGTTTATATCTTATTGTTAACACGTACAAATTCTCTTAACACTCCTTATTTATGGCCTTTACTACCATTTAACTTTGGAGCTAGCATGCAGTTACTATTTCGAGTATCTGTACCTTTATCTAAGAAACGTCCTAGTATTGTTAATCCACAGAATCGCCATCGTCAATCATAATTGAATATTGAATAACCGCGCATGTTGTGATAAATTTATTTTAATCTTTCAGTGTGTGAAAGGAAAAGAAGACAGATGATCTGTCTTCTTTTTATAAGCTCAAATTAATGATAGCCTTGTTTTATGACAAAAATACAAGAGCATTTTTATATACCATTTATATTGGAAGTTCTAGACGTTGGGGAGTGATTGTACATGAATAGAGAACAGATCAATAGTCAAGGGCATCTACTTGTAGGGGGAGTAGATACTGTCCAATTAGCTAATCAATATGGAACACCTTTATATGTCTATGATGTTGAACGAATCAGGCAAAATGCACAAAGCTTTGTGGAAACATTTAAAAAGTTAGGTGTACAAGCTCAAGTTGCCTATGCCTCGAAAGCGTTTTCCTCTATTGCAATGCTCCAAGTAGCAAAGGAGGAAGGTCTGAGCCTGGATGTTGTATCTAGAGGGGAGCTATATACAGCCATTCAAGCTGAGTTTCCAACAGAGCGTATTCACCTACATGGAAATAATAAAAATATAGAAGAATTAGAAATGGCGATTGAGAATGATATTGGATGTATAGTTATTGATAACTTCTGGGAAATTGACTTGCTAAATGGTTTACTCGAAGAACATGGGAAAGAAATGGATGTTCTTTTACGCGTAACACCAGGAATTGAAGCTCATACACATGATTATATTTTGACAGGTCAAGAGGATTCAAAGTTTGGATTTGACTTATGGAACGGGCAAGCTGAAAAAGCCTTAACGCAATTAATGGGGCTTGATAGAATTCACATTAAAGGACTCCATTGTCATATTGGATCTCAAATTTTCGAAACCCATGGATTTGTGATGGCTGTTCGCAAGTTATTTGAAGCTCTAAATAACTGGAAGAGCAAACATGGTTTTATTCCTGAAGTCTTGAACCTCGGTGGTGGATTCGGAATTCAGTACACGGACGAAGATGAGCCTCTTCCACGATCGACCTATGTTGAAGAACTTGTTAATGAGGTGAAAAGACAAGTTGAAGATATGCAAATTGACATGCCAGAAGTATGGATTGAACCAGGAAGAGCGATTGTAGGGGATGCTGGTTTAACCCTTTACACGATAGGATCCATAAAGGATATCCCGAATGTTCGTACTTATGTGTCTGTTGATGGTGGCATGACCGATAACCTACGTCCTGCCCTTTATCATGCTCGGTATGCTGCCGCTGTGGCGAACAAGATGAATGCCCCAAGAGAACAAGTAGTTTCTATTGCAGGGAAGTGCTGTGAATCAGGAGATATGTTAATATGGGATGTGGAGTTACCATACGTTGAAAGTGGTGACATCCTGGCCACATTTAGTACAGGTGCTTATGGATATGCCATGAGCAATCACTACAACCGTTTTCCTAAGGCAGCTGTTGTTTTTGTTGAGAATGGAGAACACCAGCTAGTGATTAAACGCGAATCGTACGAAGATATCACACGATTTGACCTACCATATGAAAGGCCTTATTAGAGGAGGAGAAAATAATGAAAAAAGGTATGATTGAATTTGAAAATGGGGAAAAGATTACATTTGAATTATACGAGGATGCAGCACCAGGTACAGTAGAAAACTTTGTAAAACTAGCAAACTCTGACTTTTATAATGGACTTACTTTTCACCGAGTAATCCCTGATTTTGTTATTCAAGGCGGTTGCCCTGATGGTACAGGAGCAGGTGGTCCTGGCTATACAATTAAATGTGAAACAGAAGGAAATCCTCATAAACACCAAAGAGGAACACTCTCCATGGCACACGCTGGTAAAGATACAGGCGGAAGTCAGTTCTTTATTTGTCATTCCCCTCAACCACACCTTGACGGTCGACATACTGTGTTTGGACAAGTAGTAGAGGGTGTAGAAATTGTGGATCGTGTACGTCCTGGCGATGTCATGCAAAAAGTAACGATTATAGAGGAGTGAGTCTGTTGACTCACTCTTCCTTTTTGTTGCTTAGAAAGGTGATAAGATGATGGTTGGATGGATCCTCTTACTATTTATAATCGTACCTCTGGGCTTGTTTTTACATGAAATAGGCCACGGTTTCTTTGCTTTTATTCGGAACGTTCCTTCAATTCATATTGGAATTGGTGTAGGCAAAGAAATCTTCTCATTTCAAATGGGGAGAATACATGTACATATATCCTTATTCTTTTTTATAGGAGCATTTGCTAGTTATTCTAGTGAGGAAGCATTCACATATATGGATAAAATATTGATATCGTTAGGTGGACCTTTATTTAGCATGGCTGCCTATTGGTTATGTTGGTGGGGATTCATTACACTCCAAACAAACTTTCTTTTTACCCTAATGCTTTTCAACGGTTGGTTAGCACTCATTAATTTAATCCCTTATAAAGTGAAAGATAAGAAATCTGATGGTTATACGATAATAGAAGCTTTATTCTCCCGTTTTTTTAACAAACCTGCATAATTCCCTTCCCCTCTCTAGCAACTTAGGATAGCACTTGCATAATTACGCATTGTCGTTATAATAAGGGAGGAGTGACTACAATGAAGAAGAAAAATTGGACTCTGTTTTCCATTTTATTAGGCCTAAGTATGGTCTGGGGTGTTATCTATTGGATGATATTTGTCCTAAAATAAAAAAATGCATTATAATAGCTTTGACTTATCAGAACCTGCCATTTCCGCTTGCGTATTAAAACATTGACAATTTCTAGGTATTACGTCATAAATGGAGAGACACATTAATATTAAACTTGAGAAGGTGTCGATGAATGAAAAGCGATAAACAAGAGAAAAAACTATTCTGGTTAATGATTTCTGTAGCTGGAATCTTTCTATTATCGATGCTAGGAAAGTTATTTTCTTAATGAGGGGTAATTATGTTAATTCGATATAAAAAGAGTTTTGAAAAAATTGCCATGGGACTCTTGTCATTCATGCCTGAGGAAAAGGATGTTAAAAAACTTCTAAGTACCATTAAGGAATATGAGACAAATGATAACTGGCAATTATATTTATGGAAAGAGGAAGATATTCTAGGAGCAGTTGGAGTGAAGTTTGATGAATCACAAGCAGTCATCCAACACATCTCAGTCAATCCTTCCCATCGAAATCAAGGAATAGGGAAAAAGATGGTGGAAGCATTGAAAAGTGAGCTTCAAAATGAATATACAATTTGTGCAAATAATGTAACGGAAGATTTTGTTGAGCAATGCGATTAAATCCTTGTACAAAAAGGAGCCAGTTCCTGTTAGAACGAGGAACTGGCTTTTGTTTTGCGCATTTAATGATTTTCTTTTCGCTTACGTAGTTCTGCTTCTCTTTCTTCAATAACTTCGGTTCTATCACGCATAGAATGACGGTGAATTAAATGTTTATTCTCTAAATCACTAGGAACCCCGTATGAAGAACCTAATTCTTCACATCGTTTCTTTACAAGGGATAGTAGCTGATCATGAATGATAGGAAGTTGTATACTTTGATAAGTTTCTCCCTTATTCATTTTATTTTCTAACCTTTCTAATAAGATGAGCATGCGCTCTTGGTCAAGACCATACGATTCTAAGTGATCTTGTTTGGCTTGAATGATATCATTGGCTTTGCCTAATGTTCGAAGAGCCCCTGATATGTTTCCTCTTCGATAATGGTAAAGGGAAACCGATAGTTGAATGAGTCCTACCCACAAGGATTGTTTATCTAAAGGCGTTTCTTCTTTCCAACGCTCTTCTAGTAGTTCGTGACACTCAAAGTAATCTCTTGTTCCGTGAAAATGAGCGAGATAGTCGATATATGCTTGATCATACATGGGAATAGCTCCTTATCTCTTTTTGATAACAGTGTACCATAGATGAAAAGCTGTAAGTCAAAGCCAGAACTTCTTACATATTATGTACAAATTAAATGGAAAACGCGTTAAGCTAATCAGCTTAACGCGTGAAATGAGGTTCTAGTACAACCAGCTAGCCCCTACGATGATTAGTAAAATGAACAACACAACGATTAACGCGAAACCTCCGCCGTATCCGTATCCACTCATTATGAATTCCTCCTTTTTTCTGTTAACGGATAAATGTTTTTTTGATAACATTTATCTTACAGTATTACTTTATGACGGCGGTGCATTTGACGTATGGGCGTTTGTACTGTAATTTGAATATTTAATTAGATGTTAGAAAGGAATAGCCTATGAACGATCGTTATACGGTTAAGATAGACGCCTTTGAAGGCCCATTAGACTTGCTATTACACTTAATCAATAGGTATGAAATTGATATTTATGATATTCCTGTTGCAGAGATCACAGAGCAATATGTATCTTATATACATACGATGCAACAGTTAGAGCTAGATGTCGCAAGTGAATATCTCGTTATGGCAGCAACTTTACTGGCTATGAAAAGTCAAATGCTTCTTCCCAATCAAGATATCGATCTTGAAGATGAAGAGTACGAGGAAGAAGATCCTCGTGAAGAGCTAATGAGAAGACTTATTGAATATCGAAAATATAAGGAAGCGGCAGATGGCTTAAAAGAACGTGAATTAGAAGCAAATCAAATCTATACGCGACCACCAAAAAGCTTAGACGAGTATCAAGGGGAAGACAAACCTGTAACAACGCAAGGTGATGTCACAATATATGATATGATCGGCGCTATGCAAAAACTATTTAAGCGTAAAAAGTTAGAGCAGCCCCTTGAGACAAGAGTGCAAAGACAAGAAATACCCATTCAAGACCGAATGGACGAAATCTTGACAGAAATTGAAAACCATAAACATGGAATTAGTTTCTATAATCTTTTCCCTGTACCTACGAGACCGCATATTGTAGTTACCTTTATAGCAATTTTAGAACTGATGAAAAGTAGAAAAATATTATGTGAACAATCTAGTCATTTTGAAGAACTAGTCGTGTATAAGATGGAGGAGTGACATGGAAGTACAGAAATATAAAGCTATAGTGGAAGGATTACTTTTTGCATCCGGTGATGAAGGGATGACTAAAAAGCAAATCGCTGATGTAATGGATTTAGATGATGAAACAGTTGAACTGGTATTAGATGAATTAAAATATGATTATGACCATGAGAATCGTGGTATTGCGATTATGCAGTCAAAAGCTTACTTTCATTTAACGACCAAACCAGAGCATGCTCCATATTTCCAACGCTTAGTGGAATCACCCCATGCATCACGACTTTCCCAAGCAGCACTTGAAACCTTGGCGATTATTGCTTATCAACAGCCCATTACCCGTACCGAAGTAGAGGAAGTGCGTGGTGTGAAAAGTGAGCGTCCAATTCAAACGTTAGTTACACGTAATTTGATTGAAGAGCGTGGTAGAAGAGAAGGTGCTGGAAGACCGATTCTTTACGGGACCACAACAGACTTCTTAACTTATTTTGGTTTAACTTCTATTGAAGAACTTCCTCCATTACCTGAAGCTGTCGAGCAGGGCGATGTAGAGGATGAAGCAGACTTATTCTTTGAGACGTTTCAGGGAATGGAAGAAGATCAAACAGAATGATCCGTCAATAAACACTCGTCATTGTGGCGAGTGTTTTCTTTACTCTTATTGAAATTGACCAATTCTTTCTTTTTGTCAGAATCATCAGAAATTACCATAGTATTATGTTAATATTAGATGTAATAAGAAAGGGGGAACATTCTAATGCAATTGCTTCAATGTAAAGGTGAGGAGTTAGAGAAAGAAAAAAAGAATTCTCCTGAAGATTTTTTTAATGAATCTATTGTTAAATACTTAGATAAGGGAAATGAACATGAGTTACGTGTACTCTATGTAAGGTATTTTGAGGAAGATCTATCTACGTTTACTCCTTTTGATGGGAATCCGGTTATGTCATTTGGAGATCAAACATTTGACTTAAAAGATATTGTGGCACTAGTAGCACTTATAAAAAAACCAGGTTTTAAACATAGAAAGAGGGTATATATCAATCAACAAGACGAATTTGAAGAAATATTTAAAGACCTTAAATGGGATAAAGTAAAACAGATTTGCATGAAATTGGCTGATGGAAAACCATATGAATTAGAATCAACGCTAGAGTTTAAGACATCATAAGAGTATCTACTCATAAAGGGAAAGCTCATTATTTTGGGAGGTCCTCTCATGAATAATCAAATGGTGCAATCACAGTTAGAAGACGTAAGAACGGTTTTGAACAATTCTGTACAACGAATTAGCTCTTACTTAAATCAACATTGTCTGGAACAAATGCTAAAAGAAGATGGAAGTGGAAATGAGGATTACTACTCTTCTCTATTGAAGGCACTTAGACGATTAGAAGTTTTTTGCGATGAGGCGCATGATGCCGTTCATTTCATTCTCAAGTCAGAAGTTTTTCGAAAGCCTGCCGCAGAAAAAACGTTATATGGTATATACCATCAATGTATTATGGAATTTTTCTCACCTAAAGGAGATATTTGGTACGAAAATAGTCGTGCTGCTTATACAGGGAAGAATACAATTATGTATCACCATACACCACCAGCCTCATTTGAAACGTTAATCCATTCTCTAGAGAATGGGTTTCAACAACTTCGTGAGGAATTAGCTTGTTATGAAACAGACTATCAAAGAAAAAGCTCTCCATCTTAATGGATGGAGAGCTTTTCACTTTTTCTGGGCGATAGGCATACGATAGGTCGAGGTGATTGTATGCATAAAGCCAAACAACAATATTTAAAATCTCTTCTTAATTGGGCAGAAGAAGTTGAGCAAAAAGTTAATGAAACCCATATGAGTGATGAAAACCGGAAAGAATGGAACAAGAAAATGAACTCTTGGAAAAGAGGTATTAAGAAAACACTAGAGCAAGAAGATGTGACAGATACTGATATTGTTCAATTACAAAAGCAAGGGAAAGAATTGATCTACAACTTAGAAGAATATTACGATCAAGAAAGACAAAATGGTTCTGTGAAAGTGGGACAGCATAAACTTCCACCACTTCCTTATCCGTATAATGCTCTAGAACCACATATATCAGAAGAAATCATGCGGCTTCACCATGATATCCATCACAAAAGTTATGTGGATGGGCTAAATAAAGCTGAGAAGAAGCTTCAACAAATTCGTCAAAGTGGAGATGCAGACCTTATTAAACATTGGATGAGGCAACAGGCTTTTAATGGCTCTGGTCATTTTCTGCACACGATCTTTTGGTTTAATATGAAGCCGAATGGTGGAGGAAAACCAAAAGGACCATTACTCAAGCAAATTGAAAGCGATTTTGGAAGTTTTCAAGCTTTTAAGAAAGAGTTTACTGAAGCGGCTAAGTCTGTAGAGGGTGTAGGTTGGGCCATTCTCGTTTGGGAAATGCGTTCTGGAAGACTTGCTATACAAACGGTTGAAAAGCATCAAATGTTCTCCTTATGGGATGTTATACCATTACTCGTGTTAGATGTATGGGAGCATGCTTACTATTTGCAGTATCAAACCAAACGCGGTGAATATGTAAACCATTGGTGGAATGTTGTGAATTGGGACGATGTTTCTAAACGATTTAATGAGGTCAAGGATGTAAATTGGACTTTATATTAGAATGAGAAATGAAGGTTTGACGTTTTTGTTGGAGAAACTTTTGAAGCAAAACCATTAAGAGATCAAACATAAAAGAGGAAGAAATCTAATTGATTTCTTCCTCTTTTATTATAGGTTAGAAATTATTTAACTATCTGGCAGTTATCTGGAATAAGCTGGTGCGGGGTGGTTCCGTTGCGTTTAAGCAGTGCGGCGGGCTGTGGAACGGGTTGCTTTCCCCGGAAGACCGATCGAGCTTCCTCCCTTTCTACCGGAGGAGTCAACCCGTTCCACAGCCCACCTTAGCCGAATGGTGATGAACGGAACCGCGGTGATATAGAGAGGTGATGCTTACGGACATCTGTTCCGTTATTTGCTTCAAATCACCTTGAAAAAGCCCATTTTGTCACAAATAAGGCACCATATGTCCGTAACGACTCTCAATATACCTTGAAAGTTCAAAATAAAGGAACAGATGTCCGTAAGGGTTAGAGCTCAAATAACTAGGGTCCGTTAACCTCCATAAACGCAAAGGGGTGAAGGAAACGGCAAACTCCAGTGGTAGCAAAGGACTGACGAGATCCCGCAGAGAGCTTGCGAACGAGGAAGCTCGGCTGGTCTTCCACAGGAGGCTTGCTGTTTCAATGAACCCCTTACTCTTTTCCAGCAACGGACCTCCACTGCACATTATCTCGAATCCAAGTCTTCCATATAAGGGGGCTACAATGGAATACATATAGAATAGCAAGCTATATAAGTGGATTTTCTCTAATAAATCTAAATACCATTTGTTATAAAACGACCTCCACATTTTGTATCAAAATAATTCATATGCCTGTCCTTCTAGCATAAATATGTACAAAGCATATTGAATGGGAGGACTACCCTTGAAACGAAAGTCGATCTTCATACTAACATTGTGCTTAACCATGCTAATCGCCCCATTACAGGCTTATGCAAAGTCTAAGCCGAATGTTTCAGCACGTAATGCTGTACTCATGGAGCAAGAAACGGGACGAGTTTTAATGGAAAAAAGAGCACATGAAAAACGTAATATAGCAAGTATCACTAAAATTATGACAGCGATTGTTGCGATTGAATCAGGTAACTTAGATGAAAAAGCAACTGCTTCACGAAAAGCTGTCTATACAGAAGGGTCATCGATC
The DNA here is from genome assembly GCF_009858175.1 of Pontibacillus sp. HMF3514. GTDB lineage: Bacteria > Bacillota > Bacilli > Bacillales > BH030062 > Pontibacillus. The sequence goes on along the minus strand of NZ_CP047393.1, from coordinate 2,174,994 downwards.
TACCTCGAACAAGGAGAGAAGATGTTACTAAAGGATTTAGTGTATGGTCTCATGTTACGCTCTGGAAATGATTCTGCAGTTGCCATTGCGGAAAAGGTTGGGGGAAGTCTCGAAGGTTTTGTCCATATGATGAATGAAAAGGCTGATTGGATCGGAATGACCAATACGAAATTTGCTAACCCCCATGGACTGGACCAGGAAGGACATTATTCCACAGCTTATGATATGGCACTTCTTATGCGTTATGCTATGCAAAATGACATGTTTCGTAAAATTTCCGGAACTACTACTTATAAAGCAGACTCCAGGGTTTACGCTTGGGGCAACAAAAATAAATTGCTAACGAAATACTATGATTACTGTACAGGTGGTAAGACAGGCTACACAAAAACCGCTGGGCGTACACTAGTCACAACCGCTAAGAAAGATGATATGGAACTTATTATGGTAACCCTTAATGGTCCGGATGATTGGAATGACCATAGTCATGCTTTTGAATGGGGATTCAAAGAATATAAAATGAAAGAAATTCGCAAAGAAGGAGAATACGACCTAGACTCAGATGACGAGAATACAATGGGTTATTTATGGGAAGATGTGCGAGTTCCTCTTACAAAAGAAGAGGTAGGTCAATTATCTGAAAGGGTTATTACAGCTCATACAGACGGATTATCATCTCTTTCATCAGTAGTTGGAAAAGCTGTTTATACAGTTAATGGAGAACAGATTGAGGCCGTTTCAATCATGTCATCCCCTGAAGATAAGGATCGATCATATTTTGATCAACTTATTCAAGTCATTAAATCTATGGCAGGAGCCTATTAAATGGTTAACCTCATATGGGTGGCAATGGCAGCAATAGGTGTTTTTTATGCCATGATTAATGGGACGATGGAAGATGTAAACGAAGCACTTTTTAAAAGTGCTGATGATGCCGTCATGTTATCCATTGGGCTCATTAGTGTATTAGTTTTCTGGCTTGGTCTTATGAAGATTGCAGAGGCGTCTGGTTTACTTGAGGGGATGTCGAGATTATTTAGACCTTATATAAAGCGTCTTTTCCCTGACATCCCACCTGACCATCCAGCTATGGGTTATATTTTATCCAACATATCTGCGAATCTGTTTGGGTTAGGAAATGCAGCTACACCAATGGGCATTAAGGCAATGGAACAAATGAAAAAGTTAAGTGGTTCTGATCGTGCCAGTCGATCTATGATTACGTTTTTAGCCATTAACACATCGAGTGTTACGTTAATTCCAACGACTGTTATTGCTATTCGAATGAAATACGATTCCATTTCACCGACTGAAATTGTAGGTACGACGATAATCGCTACTCTTATATCAACTTTAGGAGCCATAATCGTTGACCGTATTTTTCACATCATTCGTACACGGAGGAATGAATCATGAGTATTGTTACTACCGTAAGTACTTGGCTAATCCCTTGCATCATTTTACTTGTGTTACTTGTTGGGACCTGGAAGAGGGTTCCGACTTACGAGACGTTTGTAGAAGGTGGTAAGGAAGGGGTACAAATGGCAATATCCCTTCTTCCTTTTTTATTAGGGATGATGGTATCTATTGCAATTTTTCGTGCATCTGGTGCAATGGAGGCTTTTGTTTCTATATTGAACCCTTTTCTGAGCATGATAGGTATCCCCAGTGATATTATTCCATTAGCTATGGTACGTCCGATTTCAGGTACAGCTGCCTTAGGAATGACCACCGAGCTTATTTCAACACATGGTCCAGATTCGTTTATTGGTAGATTGGCTTCAACTATGCAGGGTAGCACAGATACTACTCTTTATATCATAACGGTCTATTTTGGTGCAGTAGGAATTAAACGTATGGGAGATGCCTTAAAGGTTGGACTGATAGCAGATTTTATTGGTATAATGGCTTCAATCATCGTAGTGTCAATTGTTTTTGGATAATAAAAGCGTTAAGATAGGTAAGGTGCTTATTAATAAGCCTTTAAACATAACGTTATAAAGAAGTAAGTTACAGGAAACAACTACTTTTAACCTATAAAGGTCGGAAGTAGTGTTTTCTATTGGAAATAAAAAAGAATGTACGGCTCCAGTTAATATAGGATAACCATACATACGAACGAAAAAGGAGATTCATTTATGTCTGAAAATCGAGAACGTTTACAAAAGGTAATTGCAAATAGTGGTTTTACATCGAGAAGAAAAGCTGAGGAGCTTATTCAGGATGGTCAAGTTAAGGTGAATGGAAAGGTCGTTACGGAGCTTGGTACTAAGGTTGGTCCTAACGAGAAAGTAGTTGTGAATGGTATTCCAATTGAAAAAGAAGAGCCTGTCTATCATTTGCTCTATAAACCTCGTGGTGTTATTTCCAGTGTAGAGGACGACAAGGGTCGTAAAACTGTTCTAGACTTTTTCCCACAGGTTACACAACGTATCTACCCTGTGGGTCGACTTGATTATGATACATCAGGACTCATCATTCTTACAAATGATGGTGAATTTGCACAATCTCTTATGCACCCGAAACACGGTATTGATAAAGTATATGTGGCGAAAGTGAAAGGTATTCCAACCAAAGAAGAACTACATGAATTGAAAAAAGGGATAGAAGTTGATGGAGAATTTTTGAAAGCTGTTCACACGAAGATTTTATCTACTGACCGCAAAAAAGGGACAGCAATCGTTCAAATGATTTTACATGAAGGAAAAAACCGTCAAATCCGCAGAATGTTTGAGGCAATGGGATATCCAGTTGCTAAACTAAAACGTGAACGCTATGCCTTTCTTACGACACAAGGGCTTCAGCCAGGAGAAAGTCGAGAGTTAACTCCATATGAAGTCAAGATGTTAAAAAAGGCTGCGAGCGAAAATGTTAACTAAACTTTCAAATTTTCAAACCGTTTTCAATGATATAATGACCAGGGGGAGTGACAAGCATGGCTAATAAAAACAAAAAGAAAAATAGGCTTATCTTCCGGATCATTGTATTAATTGTACTTGCTGCTGCAACGGTCTTTGCATTGTATTCTACATTAACCAAGGGTGATCAAGAGGTCATACGAGAAGGAGATCAAGCTCCTAACTTTCAATTAAAAACAGTAAATATGGAACAAGATACTTTATCACTAGGTGAATTAGAAGGAAAAGGTGTTATGTTAAACTTCTGGGGGACATGGTGTCCACCTTGTAAGAAAGAGATGCCATACATGCAAGAGTTGTATCCTGAGTACAAAGAAAAAGGTGTCGAGATTGTAGCGGTTAGTTTAGATGATAGTCGACTAGTCATTGAAGATTTCTTAAACGACTATGGCCTGACATTTCCAATTCTTCATGATAAAACGTATCAGGTGAATGACGCCTATGGAGTAGGATACTTACCAGCAACATTTTTTATTAATGAAGATGGAGAAGTTGTAAACAAAGTCGTTGGTGGATTGACACTAGATAAATTAGAAGGTCATTTACAAGAAATCGTACCAGAATCTTAAGCGCACCTAGAAGATTGAGAGGGTAACGCAATGAACAAAATTAAGTGTGAATGCGGACACATTAATCCTGAAGGTACTGTGCTTTGTGAATCATGCGGAAAGCCTGTGGAACAAAACCAACATATTGATGGTAATAAACATAATAAGCTTTTAAATATGCGCTATGATGGAAGTGCACGCCGTTCCCAAACCTATAATAAATCGTTCGTGGATAAGATTTGGAATTTTTTCTCATCTGTTAAAGTAGGTGTATGGTTGATCGCCATAACATTATTGGCTTCATCTTTAGGAACCATTTTTCCTCAAGAGATGAATAATCAATCGGCTTTGCCTGCAGATGAGTATTACGAAGTGAACTACGGATTAGCTGGGAAAATCTATTACCAACTTGGATTCCATGATCTATATGGTTCTTGGTGGTATATGTTGCTGATTGCTTCAATTGGAATTTCTCTTGTTATTTGTAGTATTGATCGTGTAGTCCCTTTATATAGAGCTTTGAAGAAGCAGAAACCTGTAAGACACGAATCCTTTTTAAAGCGACAACGCGTCTTTGGAGAAGCTGAAAATGTTACAGATGAAGAGAAAGCAACCCTTTTAAAACAGCTTAAGGAACGCCGCTTTAAAGTAATGGAACAAGACGGCCACCTATTAGCGGAAAAAGGACGCTTTTCAAGGTGGGGTCCTTATGTAAATCACATTGGTCTTATCATTTTCTTAATCGGAGCTCTTCTTCGATTTGTGCCTGCTATGTATGTAGATGAACAATTGTGGGTACGTGAAGGGGAAACAGAAGTGATCCCAGGTACAGAAGGAGAATACTACATAAAGAACGAGGATTTCTTTGTAGAAGTATATGATGAAAACGATGAGCGGTATAAGGAAGCCATTCAAAAAGAGGGTGGCAGTGTACCGAAAAATTATCAAACTGATGCTGTTCTCTATCAACGTACAGATGATTCGCTTCCAGGGGCAGAACCAGAGCTAGAAAAGGTGAAAGAGGGATCTATTCAAGTAAACCGACCATTAAAGATCGATGGATTTGGTCTCTATCAAACAACTTATCAATTAAATGAATTCAAATCGATGTCATTTAAGTTACATGAAAAAGGTGACCCAAACGAAGAGTCACTTGGTGAGATTACAGTTGATCTCATTGATCCTAAAAAAGAATATAAGCTTGATAATGGCTATCGTGTTGTTTTGGACAAATACTATCCTGAATTTAAAATGGAGAATGGTGAACCGATTACAGAATCGAAGTATCCAAGAAATCCAGCTTTAGTGTTTAATATCTATACACCTGAAAATCCAAATGAACCTGAGGTAAGCATGTTAGGAGTAGGGTTTAACATTGATCCTTCTGAGTCAAATGACTATAAGCTTGGCATAACAAATGTTGAAATGAGAGATGTTACAGGTTTAACCATTACCAAAGATCTTACTCTACCGATACTTGGTTTAGGCGGATTCATCTTTATGATTGGTGTTATTCAAGGCATGTATTGGAACCATCGACGTATTTGGGTGCAACCTCGTGAAAACGGCTTATGGATAGCGGGTCATACGAATAAAAACTGGTATGGATTAAAACGAGATATCCAACAAGTTATTGCTGGGACAAGTATTCCTGAGCCTAATGATCAGCTTGAACGTAAAGAATAACCGACTTGATAAAGGAGGTTAAGGAGGAATAGGAATGGAACTAAGTACAATAAGCAGTTATTTGTTATACACTGCATTTGTCCTTTATTTAATTGCTACGGTCTTTTTTGCTGCTACAATTAAAGAACAAGAAAAAGCCACAAAGTATTCGAAAGCCGGTAACATTGGGATTGCGATTACAATTATAGGCTTTATCTCACAGGTAGGGTATTTTATTACAAGGTGGATTGCGAGCCAACACGCACCTGTAAGTAACTTATTTGAGTTTACAACCTTCTTCGGTATGATGTTTGTATTTGCATTTATTGTTATTTACTTTATCTACCGTTTTCACTTGCTAGGGCTATTCACTTTGCCTGTAGCATTATTAATTATTGCGTATGCATCAATGTTTCCAAGAGAAATTTCACCATTAATACCAGCACTTAAAACACATTGGCTGTACATTCACGTTACAACAGCAGCGATTGGAGAAGCGATTTTAGCTGTCAGCTTTGCTGCAGGTCTTATTTACTTAATACGAACAATTGATCAATCCACATTGAATAAGAAAACGTTTTGGTTAGAATTCATTATTTATACACTTTATGCCACTATAGGATTTGTTCTTATTACAATCGCGTTCCGTATAGGTGGATATGAAAATGTATTTGAATTCCAAGCTACCGATAATGATGGTCAGGAGATTACAGTACAATCAGAATATACTTTACCTCCATTATTTGGACCTCATGATCATAAACAACTTACAGAAGGAGCTATGAAACCATTAGTAGAAGTTCCGGGTTGGTTGAAAGGTGAACAAGCAGCTAGAAAGCTTAATACACTTGTTTGGTCAATTATCACAGGATTAGCTTTGTATGGTCTCACATTACTTATTTTACGTAAGAGAGTAGCTGCCTGGATTCAACCTGCATTACATCGTGTAAATCCAGACCTTGTTGATGAAGTATCATACCGTGCAGTTGCAATTGGTTTCCCGGTGTTTACGCTTGGAGCTTTAATCTTTGCAATGATTTGGGCTCAACAAGCTTGGAACCGTTTTTGGGGTTGGGATCCTAAAGAAGTGTGGGCATTAATCACTTGGTTATTCTATGCTTGGTTTTTACACTTGCGACTTTCTAACGGTTGGCATGGAGAGCGTTCAGCATGGTTAGCCGTGATCGGGTTTGCAATCATTATGTTTAACCTGATTGCAGTAAATCTAATTATTGCAGGATTACACTCTTATGCCTAGAATTACAATAAAGAGGCTGCGAATCGTTAGATTTGTAGCCTTTTTTACACATTAAGAATGATTAAGCAAAAGGGGGAGCTCTGACATGGAACAGGGATCAAAAATTTTAGTAGTTGATGATGAGGAACGTATTCGCCGATTAATTAAAATGTATCTTGAAAGAGAAGCTTTTGAAGTAACAGAGGCGGAAGATGGAGAAGAAGCATTAAAAATCGCTTTAGAAGAAGATTTTGATGTGATTTTATTAGATTTAATGCTACCTGGTATAGATGGAATAGAGGTTTGTAAGGAGTTACGTGAAAAGAAGGCTACTCCAGTTATTATGCTTACGGCTAAAGGAGAAGAGTCCAACCGTGTTCAAGGGTTTGAGGTTGGTACAGATGACTATATCGTTAAGCCATTCAGTCCAAGAGAGGTCGTTTTACGTGTGAAAGCACTCCTACGTCGTTCTTCCTCAACAAAATTCTTACAAACAGAAACAGCTGCTAAAGATGTAATTGAGTTTGAACACCTTACAATAGATAACGATGCCCATCGTGTATTAGCAGATGGTAAAAATGTAAGTTTAACACCAAAGGAATATGAATTATTACTATTTCTAGCTCAATCTCCCGATAAAGTCTTTGACCGCGAGGAACTTCTAAAAGAAGTATGGCAATATGAATTTTTCGGAGATCTTCGTACAGTCGATACACACGTGAAACGTTTACGTGAAAAATTAAGCAAAGTATCTAAAGATGCTGCAAAAATGATCGTAACTGTATGGGGTGTCGGATATAAATTTGAGGTTGTGGGTGACTAATGTTTTGGCGGAGTGTCGTTGGTAAGCTATGGTTTACCATTTTACTTCTAGTATCCTTTGTTTTATTTATATTAACTGTGCTGTTGCTTGAGTTCTTTGAAAATTATCATGTCTTTCAAGCTGAACAAGAGCTAATGCAGTCAGCTGAAAAGATCTCCAACATTGTAGAAGAACATGAAGATCGTGATTTAGCGCTGTCCATCGCAGAGCAAGTAATAGATCCATCTAGTCGTATAGTCATTGTCTTTAGTCAGGATGATTACTGGGAATCTGACCAATTTAATGATTCGATTCCAGATGTACCAGTGAAGTGGATCTTCCATCATGAAACGTTGTCGCAAGTATTAACACAAAGAGAACCAATTAAACAGGAAGAGGTTGTACCTACTACAAACACTAACATCATGATTGTTGGTCACCCTCTTCAAAGAGATGGTGGAGCTGTTTATGTCTACCAATCATTAAAGTTTGTTGAAAAAACGACTTCACAGACGACTAAGATCATATTGTTAGGTGCTGGCATAGCCATTATATTAACGACTATTTTTGCTTTCTTTTTATCGACTAGGATTACTGCGCCACTTCGTAAAATGAGAGAAGGGGCATTTGAGTTAGCAAGAGGCGAATTTAATACGAAAGTTCCGATTTTAACCCATGATGAAATCGGGGAATTAGCTATGGCTTTTAATCGTATGGGGCGACAATTTAAATTCCATATTAATGCACTTAATCAGGAAAAAGAGCAGTTATCAGGTATTTTGCGATCTATGGCAGATGGTGTTATTACATTGAATCGAAGCGGTAATATGCTTGTTACTAATCCGCCTGCAGATCAATTTATAGAGGCATGGCATTACGAAAACTATGGTTACTCTCATGGCAAAGAGTTACCTGAAGAACTTCAAAAGATGTTGCAAGAGGTAATCTCTTTAGAAAAAGAAGTAATGACTGAACTAAATATACAAGGGCGTAGTTGGGTTGTTATTATGACTCCACTTTACGACCGCTCTTTTGTTCGTGGTGCAGTTGCTGTACTTAGGGATATGACTGAGGAGCGTCGATTGGATAAACTTCGTAAAGATTTCATAGCCAACGTGTCTCATGAATTACGAACACCTATTTCAATGTTGCAAGGTTATAGTGAAGCGATTGTAGATGATGTAGCAGAGAGTCCAGAAGATAAAAATGAACTTGCTAAAATCATTTATGATGAATCTCTAAGAATGGGACGTTTGGTTAATGAGTTGTTGGACCTTGCTCGAATGGAAGCAGGACATATTCAATTAAATCAGGAATCTGTTTATATTCCAGACTTTGTAGAAAGAATCACGAAGAAGTTTCAAGGTATGGCATACCAACATGATGTAAATTTGTCTCTAAAAATTGCGGATAATGTCGATTATACGGTTATGGATCCGGATCGAATTGAACAAGTCCTTACGAATTTAATTGACAATGCAATTCGACATACACAATCTAGCGGAGATGTTTTGGTTTCAATTGGAAGTCTTGATGATTATATTCAATTTTCTGTTACAGACTATGGAGCTGGAATTGCAGAAGAAGATCTTCCATTTGTTTTTGAGCGTTTTTATAAAGGGGACAAATCTAGAAAAAGGGAAGAAGGTAAATCCGGAACAGGTCTTGGCCTAGCTATTGCTAAAAATATCGTAGAAGCTCACAAAGGGGTTATCTCCGTTCATAGTAAAGTGGATGAAGGGACTACCTTTATGTTTAAAATCCCAAAATATAGCGAAAGATAGCCAGATTTGGCGAACAATCTTGTTCCCTATGAAACAAATTTGCACAAATGTACCTTTGCTTCGATGGTAAGGTATGCTAATATGTTTAATGACAACACAATATGTAGGATGAAGGTGCTCAGAAGATATTTGAGCTTAAAAGGGAATCTGGTTAAAAGCCAGAACTGTCCTCGCAACTGTAAGTGTGTACGAAAGGGAGTTCCACTGTACGGAATGACGTATGGGAAGGGCCCGAAGTAGGATGATGCACAAGTCAGTAGACCTGCCTGAATCTAGCGTTTCAAAGCTTCGAGGATTGAGCGTTTGAGACGACCGGGATTAAACATGGCATTTTATTTAATATAAATGATCATGGAATAACAGTCGTACTCAAAAGCTTTTCTCCATAGCGGGAAAAGCTTTTTCTTTTATATTTCCTGGACGTCCAACGTCTGATCCTCTCCATTAGGCAATGAAACCACTAATTTTTTTGGGAGAGGTTGGATGAAAATGAAACAAATGTTACGTGTGATGATTGTAAGTTTATTTATGCTAGGGGCTCTAGCAGCGTGTGGTGGAGAAGAGTCACCAACCACAACTAGTGAGAACAACAATGAAACGAAACAAGAAGAAAAACAAGAAGAAAAGCAAGAAGAAAAACAAGAAGTTGTCCAAGTAACTGTATCTCAAAACAATGGAGAGAAAGTTATTGCTGAAAAGGAAGTTGAAATTGAAGAAGGTACTTCTGTTATGGAAGTTATGAAAAATAACTTCGAGATCAAAGCAGCAAGCGGCGGATTTATCACCACAATTGAAGGTGTAAAAGCTAAACAAAGCGAAAAAATGGCTTGGTTTTACACCGTAAATGGAAAAGAAGCAGAAGTGGGAGCGAAGGAATACGAACAAGAGCCAGGTGATAAAGTGGTTTGGGATATGCATAGCTGGGAGTGATCGTGTGAAAACGCAAAAACTAACTTTACTGGCTATGTTAGCAGCACTGGCTACAGTAGGAAGAATATTATTTTCTAGCTTATTCTACCTACCAAATGTTCAACCTGTTAGCACCTTAGTCATCATTTGCGGAATATGGTTAGGGCCAGTTGAAGGGGTTATTTTAGCTGTTTTATCTACGATATTATCTAACCTTGTACTAGGAATGGGAATATGGACACTCCCTCAAATACTCTGTTGGGGGATTATTGGATTGATCAGTGGCCTCATAGGTAAGTATCGTAAATCAATGCCTATTTGGGTTTTAGCATTCTTTAGTGCTCTTGTAGGGTATGGTTACGGTTTAGTTATGTCACTAACTTATGGAACAATTGGTAATCATTTCTGGGCTTATTATTTAAGTGGTCTTATGTATGATACGTATCATGCCGTTGGGAATGTTATCTTTATGGTTCTTTTATATCCTGTTCTTTCGAAATTATTTATTCGTTTTTTGGAGAAAGACGATAAGAATGTAAAGTCTTTTAATTCATTAAAAGAAGTAAACCATCTCTAAAATAGTAAATGAACCTAACTGCTTTCATATAAGTATTACTAAAGGGCATTGAATCGCTATTCGATTCAATGCTTTTTTTTTATTCCTAAAGTGTGTGAATTCAGGTGTATAAAATCACCAAATGGTTGTTTTTCCCTATTCAAATTAAGGAAAATATTTTATAGTAATGAAGTGTGAAACTTTTTGGATACATAAACGACTATATCTTATGAACGGAGGTTCATGAATGAAATCGGTCTTTCAAGAGCTCTATGAGAATTACCATAAAGACGTCTTTCAATTTTTATTTTATATGGTAAAAAACCGGGAACAAGCTGAGGATCTCGTTCAAGAAGTATATATTAAAGTAATGAATTCTTATGATCGCTTTAAAGGTGATAGTAGTGAAAAAACATGGCTTTTCTCTATTGCGCGTCATGTAGCGATTGATCATTTTAGGAAGCAAAAACGTAAACGTAACCGTGTGCTTGAATTCTTTGACTGGAGTGAGAAGGGACATCTTATTCAGGATGACCAACCAGAACCTGAAGAAGTAGCTCTTCAAAATGAAGAAATCCAGAAAATTTATAGATGCTTAGACCGTTGTTCCTTAGATCAAAAGAGTGTGATTATATTGCGATATATTCAATCCATGTCAATCCAAGAAACCGCTGATATATTAGGTATGAGCGTGAGTAAGGTGAAAACGACACAACATCGAGGAATGAAGACACTTCAAAAACTCATGCAAGAGGATCAAGAGGAGGGGATAAACAGTGAAGCAAAATAAGAACTACACCGAAGATGACTTACAAAACCTCCTGCAAAATATGCCAGAAGTTGAAGATCGTCAAACACCAGATGAACTGTATAATAATATATCCTCTCGTTTGAATTCGGCAGAACCTGTTAAAACACCATTTTATAAACAACCTTGGTTAGTGACAACCGTATCAGCAGCTGCAGTCTTGTTGTTTATTATAACCACGATGTCTTGGCTGTTTGACGGGACGTATGATACTGCAGAAAATTCAGGAGAGTCTTCTAGTGATGAAGCCAATCTAGAAGGTTTCCAAGAAGAAAGTAAGTCTTCCACATCAGAAGGTGGAGATAATTCCGCTGATGGTAATAGTGATGGTTCTAATCAAGACCAGGCAGACACATATGAAAGTAAGGCTGATGAGGGTACCCACCAGAATGGCGACCAAAATAATAAAGAAGCAAATATCAACTCTATTGCCCCTTCAGAGGAAGAAGAATCAAGTGATAGTAGCTCGGATGGTGCCCCTTCGAATGAATCAAATCATAACGAGTCATCTGAAGCGAATATCACTAGTAAAGAAGAAGGTGAGAAGCAAAAGAAGGAAATAGGTGGTCACCGTAAACTCGAGGAATCCTATGTATTTGCTAATCGACCTCATGACAAGTTTGCTACAGTAGCGGTGATGGGTGCTGATTCGAATGTGATGATCCCAATTACAATTATTGCACCACCTAATTGGGGATCTGTAAATGAAGTATATAACTCTATTGCGAGATCTGTAAAAGCAGATGAGTGGGGCATTCAAGAGTATGCCTTTAAAGATGTAACATTTAATCTAAAAAAAGATGAGAACCTTGTTGTGGCGAATTTCCCAAAAAGTTATTCATTGCCAGAAGGAGAGACTAAGGAACAGAATTTTATTAATGCTCTTAAGGAAATGTTTCGACCACATGGTATTCAAACGATTCAGTTACAACGAGAAGGAAACACTGGACTGAACTTTTCTAATATTGGGGTTCAGAAAGAAATTCAAATTGAAGAGTTGAGTGGTAGAGCCTATATGTTCTACCAAAATGGTGAGAATAGACCAGGCTTTTTAGCACCTATTTCAATAAAAGAAAAAACCATTGCTAATGCTTTGAAGCTAATGAAAAAAGGTGTACCAGCTAAGTATGTTAAGCCGGTTATTCCTCAAAGTGTAACGTTCAAGTCAATTACGGCACAAGGTGACACATTACAGGTCACTTTAACGAATGATTCAAACTTTGGTGACAAACCTCTTGCGATGATAGAAGCGCTTCTAATGACAGCTAAATCATATGGATATACAGAGGTTAAGTTTAATAATGCACCAAAACAAAAATACGGATACGGTGCTTACAATCTAAATGAAGCAATTCAAGTTCCTGATTTATTAAATCCAAAGCCTTTTAACTTTCCACCAGGAACAGCACCTTGATTGATAGCTAAGCAGTTCTGTTTTGTAGTACAAACTCATGTTGTACTACCTAATGGAACTGCTTTTTCTTATTCAGTTATATGGCAGTTATGTGGAATAACTGTTTTAGTGAGAGAGGCGGTTCCGTTGCTATTGTGGAGTACGGTGGGCTTGGGAACGGGTTGCTTTCCCCGGACGAACGATCGAGCCTCCTCATCCGCTACGCTTCTTGCGGGGTCTCGCTCGCCCGTTTTTCCGGAGGAGTCAACCCGTTCCCAAGCCCACCTTAGCCGAATGGAGATTAACGGAACCGCAGCGATATGAGGAGGTAATGCTTACGGACATTTGATCCGCTATTTCACCTTAAAATGGTTTTTCTAAAGAGCTTACGGACATTCATTCCGCTAATTGCTGCAAATCACCTTAATAAAGAGCAATCTGTCACAAATAAGGTACCATATGTCCGTAACGACTCTCGAAATGCCTTAAAAGTTCAAAATAAAGGAACAGATGTCCGTAAGGGTTAGAGCTCAAATAACTAGGGTCCGTTAACCTCCATAAACGCAAAGGGGTGAAGGAAACGGCAAACTCCAGTGGTAGCAAAGGGCTGACGAGATCCCGCAGAGAGCTTGCGAACGAGGAAGCTGAAAGTAAATAATGAAGATCGACTAAGACCGCCACATCGTGTGGCAACGTCGACCTACCCCACGTCGTGTGGGGCAGCAGGAGGCTTGCCGTTTCAATGAACCCCTTACTCTTTTCCAGCAACGGACCTCCACTGCACATTATCTCGAATCCAAGTCTTCAACATAAGGGGCCTTTAATAGAATAAGTAAAATAAAAAAGCAGTGCACTCATGATGCACTGCTTTTCCTATTAAAGTTATTACCCTTTATAACGAGCTAGGCAATCGTCGATAAGCTTGTTTGCTGCTTCAACGCCTTCCCATTCTCCGATTTCTGTAATCTTACCTTGAAGATCTTTATACGTCTTGAAGAAATGAGCAATCTCTTCAAGTTTGTGTTGAGGTACATCATCTAGTGTGTGTACATCTTTGAAACGAGGATCTTCTGTTGGTACAGCTAGAAGCTTCTGGTCTTCTTCACCATCATCAATCATGTTTAGGAATCCGATAACGCGAGATTCAATAACACAACCAGGGAATGTTGGATTTGTTACTAGTACTAATGCATCTAAAGGGTCATCATCTAACGCGAGTGTTTCATCAATGTACCCATATTCAGCTGGATAGAATTGAGAAGAGAATAGTACACGGTCTAGTTTAAAGACACCTTGTTCTTTATCATATTCATATTTGTTTTGACTTCCTGTCGGAATCTCGATAAACACGTCTAATACTTTATTTTCAGCCATACGACATCCTCCTATTGATACAAAATTTATGTATGTGCCTACGGCTTCATATTATATCAACATTTTAGTAGGAAGGAAAGTAGAGAACGTGTTAAAATATTGTTATCGAAATAAGATTGGAATGGTGACACAAATGGATCAACAAATGATCGTTGAACAACTTTCGTCAAAACTAAAGCTTGTACGTGTGGAGAATGGGTACACACAGGATCGCATGGCAGTGATTTTAGGAATCTCTAAAAAAACACTTGTCCAAATCGAAAAGGGTCGCACTGGAGCAGGATGGACGACTGTTGTTGCAATGTGTGCACTATTTCGAGACAGCGAAGTTATTCAAAACACACTTGGAGCTGAACCGATTGAGGTTTTGGAAACAGTAGCTCATGAGCATGTTGATCGTCCGAAACAACGAACTATGGGCGGTAAAGTTTGGTGGTCAAAAGTAGAAGAACGAGGTGGCTTTACACTTCAGCAAAATGTAATTAGCCAACATTATCGAATAATCGATGATCAATTCTACCGATATTTTAGTTCTTTTGATCAAGAAGAAGCGTTAGACAAACTGAAAAAACTTTCAATATCATAACATATAAAAATCCCTCCACTTTGTAGTGAAGGGATCTAAACAATTATTCAAACTTCGTTGCATCTCCATCAAATGGTTCATCTGCAATTTTGATGGAATCTGTTGGGCAACCATCAAAGGCATCTTCCATGTCTTCATGAAGAACTTCTGGAATTTCAACGATTCCTTGGTTATCGTCAAGTGTCACGTAAGCAATACCTTCATCGTCGTAATCATAGATATCTGGAGCCGCCGCACCACATGCACCGCAAGCAATGCAGGTCTCTTTGTCAACAATTGTGTACTTAGCCATGTCTCATACCCTCCTATAAAATCATGATCCGAAAAGGATCTATTAATACATATATAAGTATCCTGATTTGGAAACATTCGCCTCAATCTTATTGTAAAGCTACTTTTTAAACTTTTCAACATTAAATCGTCTAGGGGACGGGCCACATCAGGATATAAAATATCGCTTAAAAAAGTGAGGTAGCTACATTGTTTCAACATTTATTAATACATAGTATTTCCGCATTTAAAGGTGAGCGAACAGAAGCCGCCATCTATCATATGCTTGTAGGTAAACGATCATCCCAAACTTTCCAAGATATTCACGCTTATAACCTCACTTCTTTATTTGGAATTTGCCGCTCACTAAAGAGAGAAGAGCTACACCAAGAACTTCTAGATCTTCAAGCTAAAGGGTTTATTCTAGAGGAGCAGGGTCAATATCTGGTTACATCACATGGGTTATCTGAGATACAACGCGACACTGTCGAGTCAATTCAATGGCTAAATGGTTTACAATACCATCAAATGGACCAATTATTTTGGTCGCGATTTTTATTATTTGTTCAGACAGCTTCAAATATTGAACAAGGTCAGAATCAATTTATTCCAATCGATGAACGAAAAGAGATCCTACAATGGGTGAAAACAAAATATCAACATGAAAAACATGATTTACAAAATCTCCTCGATCACCTATACAATGAAATACACGACTTGTTTTCTCAGTTCCCGTCATGGCTAGCAGAATTTTTGACTCAACGAATGACAGGGGTTCACCGGTATGGATTGAGTAAAGAGCAGCTTGCATTTCATTTTGACTTAAAAAAGCTAGATGTTGATGTTTATTTAACATCAGCCATTCACTTTCTACTGCATAATGTTTTGAACGCTCCTCAATCCTATCCATTTTTATTTGGTTTTTGTAATGACTTGGTTCAAGAATTACCGATAACACAATCGGCTAAAAAAACGTTAGAATTACTTCGAAAAGGTCACCCATTTGAAACCATTACAAGAATTAGACGTTTAAAAACCAGTACAATTCAAGATCATGTCGTTGAAATTGCCTTGGTGGATCCCTCTTTCTCAGTTGAACAATTTGTTTCAACCGAAGCGGTACAAAACATTTCCCGTGTGGCAAATCACTTAAACACCAACAAATTAAAGGTCATTAAAGAAGCTTTGGAAGATGATTATAGTTATTTTCAGATCCGTTTAGTATTAGCATCACAGTAGAGGTGGATTTTTTATGAATACATTACGATTAGAAGATCATTTACAACGAGCTTTTGGCTATACTTCTTTTCGTGAGGGTCAAAAAGAAATTATTGAAGACTTAATGAAAGGGGAGGACGTACTAGGAATTCTACCAACAGGAACTGGTAAGTCCATGTGCTATCAACTCCCTTCTATACTTATGGAAGGGACTGTCATAGTCGTATCACCTCTTATATCATTAATGGTTGACCAAGTGAAGCAATTAAAACAGCAAGGTTATAAACAGGTCACAGCGATCAACAGTTTTCTTGATTTTCAACAAAAGAAAGATATCATGACAAGGCTGAGCGCTTATCAATTAATATATTGTTCACCTGAGATGCTTCAAAACAATTACTTTTTACAACAGCTTGAAGAACAAGTAAATGTTTCTCTTTTCGTCATTGACGAAGCTCATTGTATTTCACAATGGGGGCACGAATTTCGGCCGGATTATTTAAAACTAGATCGAGTATTACGACGTTTAGGTGAACCCCGTGTTTTGGCATTAAGTGCAACAGCTCCTATGGTAGTTCAGCAGGATATTATGGTGCAAATTGGCCGGCCAAACATGAAGAAGCACATTTATCCCATGGATCGCGAAAACATTGCTTTTGCTATAGAACACTTAGATAGTATGCAAGATAAACTAGAAAGAATGAAACAGGTGCTATCTGAAGGTCGTGTACCAGCTATGATTTACTTTACCAGTAGGCAATGGACAGAAAAGGCTGCTTATGAGCTATCTCATGCTTTAAGTGATCTAAGGATTGCCTTTTATCATGGAGGAATGGAACAAACGGACCGTTTATTGATCCAACAACAATTTATGAACAATCAATTGGATGTAATATGCTGTACAAGTGCCTTTGGTATGGGAGTGAACAAGCCAGATATTCGACTGATTATACATGCCCATATTCCTTCTCAAGTAGAATCATTTTTACAGGAAATCGGACGTGCAGGGCGAGATGGGAAGCAAAGTGTTAGTTTAACGTTGTATGCACCCGGGGATGGTGAAATTCCTCGGAAGTTATTTGAAAGTGAGTTGCCAGATGAACATACCATTCAAAAAGTCATGAATTATTTAGCTTATCTTGCTAATGAAAATAAGTTCCTTCCACTTCAAGATAGTGAAGTCGAATCATTTTTAGAAATAAATGAAATTCATTGGCGGTTTTTAAAATATCAATTCGAGAAACATGATATGATAGATGGAAGAAGTATTCTCTATGATGAAAATGAATGGAATAAAGCTTTTCAACATATTCAAGCCTTTATTGAAGAAAGAATGAATCTGAAGCAGCAGAAGCTCTCAAGGCTACTTCATTGGGTTCATCAAAATGAGTGTAGGCGAACGTATTTGTATGAGCCTTTTCAATCTTCTCTAAAAGAGCCAACCGGCTTCTGTTGTGATTATTGCGATTTTCGTTTTGATAAATGGTTTGTAAAACATCAAACACCTGCCCCAGAAACATTGAATTGGGAAATGGAGCTAAAAAGGATTTTTGTACAAGGGGATTATAATGAAGTGGACAAACCAAGCTGAAATCATAAAACAATTATCTGATCGTCAAGTGGTGAACCATTTATATTTAACTCAAGGGATTATCCTTGCGATTACAGTGATTGCAAGTTTATTTTTATTTCCTTCATTGACGAAATGGCTAGATTTATGGAAGTATGATGTTAATGAAATCTTAATTTATGGTGTTTCAGCAGGGTTTATTGTTCTTATTATTGATGTATTATTAATGATTGTCCTTCCTAAAAGATTTTATGATGATGGAGGAATTAATCAGAAAGTATTCCGTAATCGACCGGTTTTAGAAATATTATGGATTGCTTTCCTTGTTGCTTTTGCTGAGGAGCTCTTATTCAGGGGGGTAATTCACACAACATTTGGCTATATTACTGCAAGCATTGCTTTTGGATTCATGCATATTCGCTATTTAACAAAACCAGTTTTACTTATATCTGTTCTTTTAATTAGCTTTTATTTAGGGTGGATGTTTGAAGTTACAAGTAATTTATTTGTAACCATTACAGCACATTTTATGATTGATTTTATATTAGGACTCTTGATTCGTTTTAAAATAATGGGGTGATGGGATGTCGAATTCGTCGGAACAGTTTGAAGATCAAGCTCAAGTGCTAAGGCAAAGAATGCATCATACGAATGAAGAAGGTATGGCAGAAAAAGTAGATGATTATAAGTACTATGAGTCAAACGATGAGGACTTAGATGTTTTAAATCTTCCACCGAGAAGTGAAACACACAAAGATAAGAAGACAGGGTATAAGTGGAAAGTTCGTTATCCTGTTATTCGGCTCTTAATTGTGCTATTCATTATTCTTACCTTATTAATTCCTATTTATAATTTATGGGGGAAGCAGGATGAATCAGGGGGAGTACTTGGTTCTGTGCAGTCTGCTAAAGCATCTGATGCTAGTTATATGTTGGAGTTAACCCGTTATAAAAAATCGCCAGAAACTGTTTTAGGCTTAGACAATAAAGAGGAAACAGAACCGAGTGAAAAAGCATTAGATGAATCTGCTGGAAATAATGAAACATCCAATAAAGATGACGTTGCTTCCACGAAAGATGGTGTAACCCCTACATATAAAGAATATGTGGTGAGGGAAGGCGACACGTTATTTTCCATCTCAATGAAATTTTACAAAAGTAAAGATGGGGAAAAGCGCATTATACGAGCAAACCATTTAGAAGCAGAAGAAATTTATGTTGGACAGACGCTTCTTATACCTCAATAGTTACATAATGAAAAGGACTGCCTCTATTTCTTAAGGAGAGCAGTCCTTTTTGTTGTCTATGAAATTATAAATTTTGTGTCTTTTACGAACTCTAAATAAGAGTGGGGCCACCTCCAGCTCCAGCGTCAAGCATATACGTTGCTACCCGGGCGCTTACGCTTTTGAACCCTAGAAATAAATTTGTTTATCTCTTTCTTCTTTTAATATCTCAACGGCCTCCCGGAAGCGCTGGGAGTGTATAATTTCTCTTTCTCTCAGGAATTTTAGTCCATCGTTTAAGTCAGGATCGTCTGACATATTAATAATCCATTGATAGGTGGCTCTTGCTTTTTCTTCAGCAGCAATGTCTTCATAGAGGTCAGCGATAGGGTCTCCTTTTGCTGCAATATAAGATGCTGTCCAGGGAACGCCGGCAGCATTTTGATAAAATAAGGCATTATCGTGGTTCGCGTAATGAGCACCGAGTCCAGCTTCTTTCATTTGCTCTGGGGTTGCATCCTTAGTCAATTTATATACCATTGTTGCAATCATTTCCAAATGAGCAAATTCTTCAGTCCCGATATCGGTTAGCAAGCCAATTACTTTATCAGGAATAGAATATCTCTGGTTTAAGTATCGTAGTGCAGCTGCTAACTCTCCGTCAGCCCCACCATATTGCTCAATTAAAAATTTTGCTAAACGAGGGTTACAGGTACTTACACGAACTGGATACTGGAGCTTTTTTTCGTAATTCCACAAAAGAAATGACCTCCTTTTCTATTTTTCCTGATCTCAAGCTTCAAACTTTAAACTTGCCAAGGCCATGGGGCATCATCCCAGTTCCAAGGGTAGCCTGAGTAACTTTTTCCATATTGCATGAGAGGCCCATAAAGTTCTTCATATTGCTTTCTTAATTGCTTACTCTGTTTGGCAAAATGATTGAATTGTTGAATGGCGTTGTAATCATTTGGGTGTGTATCTAAATACAACGTAAGTTCCACTAAAACAAAATCCACTGCTTGAAGCTCTTCTAGCAACTCATAATACTCTGGAGGTAGTGTTTTACTCATTCTTCTTCCCTCCCATCACTTGGATACGGGCTAAAAAACGCAGGCCATAGTGTCCCGCAATGTAACGCTTGGCGAGGAGAATACTGTTCCATATTTGGTGGTTGAAAGCCTATATAAAGGTTGGGTGGAGTCTGGTAGCTTTTAACGCGCATAGGTGGGCAAGGGTCAAATGGACTTATATATGGGTTCCAATATTTCACTTGTGTAAACACACTAGTCGCTCCTTCCTAATCGTAGTCAAAAATGCATTCATCTCATGTTTATGGTTTGATAACTTGTCTGATTCGAAAAGAAATACATAAAGGAAGAAGGGATTTTTTTATCTCTATCGAAATATAACTTACATGTAATGATTATTTGTCATAAGAGGTGAAGGCTATGTTCGTAAAAAGTATGATGAAACCAGCACACAAAACACTAATTACAAATGTTGAGGCAACACTAGGTGAGGTATTAGAAAGGCTGAATGAGAAGGACTTCCAAGGGATGCCTGTTGTTCAAGATGGAAAATTTCTTGGTTTAATTTCAAGACAAATGATATATCAAGCATTTTTTAAGAGTGATTTAGATAGGGATACTTTTTTAAAAGAGAAAAAAGTCCAGGAGTTTTATGGGCAATCTGACCTTTATATTACAGAAGATGATGTCTTTGAGCACACATTAACTGCATTTAAAGGGTTTCCGATCATAGCAGTCATTGATAAAGATCAAAAGTTTCTCGGCATTGTAAGTCGCTATGATGTTATTGAGCAATTT
The DNA here is from genome assembly GCF_009858175.1 of Pontibacillus sp. HMF3514. Taxonomy (GTDB): domain Bacteria; phylum Bacillota; class Bacilli; order Bacillales; family BH030062; genus Pontibacillus. The sequence continues at coordinate 2,154,304 of NZ_CP047393.1, read as the reverse complement.
GAAAGTGCGTTTGGAATGAAACGAGCGGGAGTTCGAATTGCATTTACTTCTGAGGAATCCGAGGGAAGAATCTTGCGACTATCTGAAATTGTAAAGCAATATCATGAAAATATTATTTCCTTAGCTACCTTTGATGAGACAGATAAGTTAGCTCGTCGAATAGTACTTAAAATTGAAAAGAAAGATAATATTGATCGTTTTGTTAATAAACTTGAAAAAGCGGGTTTCCGTATATTAGATGTTAAAGAAGGGTAAGACAGTTTGACTATACACCTTCATATAGACATATCTTGTCTATATGGAGGTGTTTTTCATGATTTTCATGCTGTTTTGGGGAGGAATAGCCCTAACAGGATGTTTCTTCTCAATTTTAGTAATCCCTTTTGCACGAGTCCCTTTAACTATGGATTCAATTATGCTTTGTGTTTTATATCCTGTAGATTTTTTCTTAGGAAGTGTGGCTTTTTTTATTAGTTTCATGAGTCATGCTCTTCTTTTACAACATATTTCTTTGCTTAGAAAATCTTCTCCCATTAAATCAATCATTGGTCTTTTCATGTATGCCACACCAATATCCTTAATTCAGTATTCTGCAAAAATGGTTTTAGTTTTCTTCCTTTTTTCATTTATGTATTCTTTCATTACGTTGCTTTCTTATTTAAAACAACGTAAGAAAACAATCAAGGAGCGAGGTTAAGTGTACATTATTGTTGGAATAATTGTTCTTGTGGTGATATTATTATTTCTTTATAGATATGGGTTTTCTCGACATGATCGAGTAGTTCGAACCCATTTTGTATGCAATGACCTTCCTGAGACCTTTGGAGAAGTTCGTATATTCTTTATTTCAGATATAGGTTCAAGAAAAGTGCTAACTGAAACAATTGAAAGTATCCATGAAAAAGTTGATATGGTTATTATTGGAGGGGACCTTTCCAAAAAAGGTGTAGCCCTCTCAAAAGTCCGTAATAATATTAAAACGCTTCAGATGCTTCAAGTCCCTATATTCTTTGTGTGGGGAGATCGTGATTATGAAGGGGATTTTCGTGAGTTAGATGCAATGTTATTGGACTGTAATGTAACTATACTAGCTAATTCTGCAGTTAACTTTGAATCCTTAGAAGGGGATGTGCTCAGTTTAATTGGATTAGATGATTTAAAACACAGGAAAGTGAATACAAAATATGCTAACCAGGATGCTAAAGGATCCTTTCATATACTAGCTACTCACAATCTTAATTCTTTTTTTAAATTGGATCCTTCAGAAAGGGAACAAATCCATGTTGTTTTAAGCGGGTCCTCACATGACTACATAGATCATGAGAGTCGTCAAACTCAGTTCTTGAAAGGTGGAAGTTATCAAACTTCTCGTTTATCATCTTTATTTAGTGGTAAAGGAAACTGTTATGTAGTAACGATTAAATCCACATGACCCTCTGCAAAGGTTATTCAAAAGTCATACGTATTTTACACAAATCTGAAATTGGCTTATAATAAAGAAAATAACGCTTTGGAGGACATACGCATGGCTAGCACGCAAGGAAAGTATAACATCAAAGCTGTATCGAACTTGCTTGGAATACAACCTGGTACATTGCGTGCCTGGGAAAGACGCTATAAAATGATACGGCCTAACCGAAATGAAGCGGGACATCGGTTATACACTGATGAACATATAAAGATATTAAAGTGGTTGATTGATAAAGTGAATCGAGGCTTTACAATATCTCAAGCTGTTTCCTTATTAGAAAATAATCAAAACCATTTAGCTAGCACTGAGCAAAATGAATCTGCTCCACAAGATCAAATCGAATCTTTTTCAGAAGAAATTCTTGAAGCTTTACTTTCATTTAATGAACAGGAAGCTCACAAGAAGTTGGATTATGTATTTAGTATTTTTTCACCTGAAAAAGTTGCGATCGAAATTATTGGTCCATCTTTAGTGAAGATTGGCCAATTGTGGGAAGAGAATCAAATAACAAGTGCTCATGAACACTTTGCAACCAATTTCTTGCGTTCTCGAATAGGAATGATGCTCATTTCACTCCCAACAGATCAATTGCTTCCTAAAGCGATCTGTGTTTGCGGGCCGAATGAAAAGCATGAGTTAGGGTTGCTTATCTTTACCTTATTTCTTAAGCGTAAGGGGTATGATGTGATTTATTTGGGACAAAGCATTGCACCTAGTGATGTGGATGTCATTATAGAAGAAGTTGAGCCTAAGTTTTTATTTATGTCATGTACAATGAAGAAAAATATCCCAGTAACTGTAGATTTAGCAAAGGCTTTACAAGATACCTTTCCTAACCTCAAGATAGGGCTTGGTGGATATGCTTATGACATGTTGCCAGACGAAGAAAAACAACGTATTGAACCATTTATCGTTGGGGGAAATAAGGAAGAATGGGAAAAATGGCTTGAAAATGTTTTATAAAAAGACTTGTCCCCCTAGCTTTTCCATCATATACTTTATTAAACAGTACCATTTTGCAAAAATAAACATATACTAAGATAAGAAATTTAAATGCATTCAGGGGGGATGAATGAATGCGTCTTGAGAAGCTTTCTCATAATAAATTCAAGATTTTTCTCACGTTTGATGATCTTGTTGAGCGTGGAATAACGCGCGATGATTTATGGTATGACTTACCTCGAGTACACCAGTTATTTCACGATATGATGTATGAAGCGACAGATGAATTAGGAATTGAGCTTTTCGGAATGTTGTCCGTTCAGGTTCATTTGTTACAAGCTCAGGGCATGTTAATTGTCGTTACCCAAAATGATCAACTAGATGATGACTTTGATGATGATTACATTGAAATGAAAGTAACATTAGATGAAAGTAAAGAAATGATATTTGCATTTAGTACTTTTGAGGATATTATACAAGTAAGTCAGCATTTACATCATTTAGGTTTAGATGGAGGAGAAGTCCATCATTTCGATGATTATTATTACATGCGCCTAGGTGAGGAGAATCTGAAAAAACAGAATCGTGAACATATTATTGCGATTATGTCCGAGTTTGCATCACCTAGTACAATAACGAATTACCGATTGTTGGAATATGGAAAACCAATTTTTGAAGAGTTAGCCATTCAACAAGTAATTAAATATTTTTATTAAACGAGATCGATCGAAACAATGGTCGATCTTTTTTTGAAAAAATGATCGAAGATTGTATCGCATAGCGAATCTTATACATAATTAGCCGAAATTTATAGAAAAAAATTCATCAATTAAGGAGGTTTTGAGTACAACATTTCAATTGAACATGTTAGGATAATGAAGAATATAGTAATAGCACATATTAATAGTGGTAAAAGATTATTGAAAGTTTAAGAAAAGGAATTTATAATGAAATCGCTTACATGTTTATTGGATACAGTTACATGAAAATCTTCTTTTTCTTGTTTGCATAATCAATTAGAACATGTATACTATTCTCTGAAAGAAATGGGAATGGACTTAGATTGAACTGAATTTTCATGGGAGGTTAGTTCATTGGTAGCCGATAAAGTAGCAGACTCTGGAAACGAAAATAATGACAAACTAGATGTATTAAAATCTACACAAACCGTTGTAAGTAATGCCCTTGATAAGCTTGGATATCCGAAAGAGGTATTTGATTTATTAAAAGAACCTGTTCGAATGATGACAGTTAGAATTCCTGTACGAATGGACGATGGCTCTATAAAGATTTTTACGGGCTACCGTGCTCAACATAATGACGCAGTTGGACCAACAAAAGGCGGTGTACGTTTTCACCCCAATGTAACAGAGAAAGAGGTAAAAGCTCTTTCAATCTGGATGAGTCTTAAAGCCGGAATTGTTGACTTACCTTATGGTGGAGGTAAAGGTGGTATCCTCTGTGATCCACGTGAAATGTCATTCCGAGAGCTTGAAGGTTTAAGCCGAGGCTATGTTCGTGCAATTAGTCAGATTGTTGGACCAAACAAAGATATACCAGCCCCAGACGTGTTTACCAATTCACAAATTATGGCTTGGATGATGGATGAGTATAGCCGAATTGATGAATTTAATAATCCTGGATTTATTACAGGAAAACCACTTGTTTTAGGTGGGTCTCACGGTAGAGAATCTGCTACAGCAAAAGGTGTTACCATTTGCATAGAAGAAGCAGCAAAGAAGAAAGATATTAACATCGAGGGAGCTCGCGTAGTTATTCAAGGCTTTGGTAATGCAGGAAGCTTCCTAGCTAAGTTTATGTATGATGCAGGAGCTAAAGTCATTGGTATTTCTGATGCGCAAGGTGCATTACATGATCCTGAAGGTTTAGATGTTGAATATTTACTTGATCGCAGAGATAGTTTTGGGACTGTGACCAACTTGTTTAAAAATACCATTACAAATGAAGAATTGCTTGAATTAGATTGTGATATTCTAGTTCCAGCAGCAATTGAGAACCAGATCACAGAAGACAATGCTCATAATATAAAGGCTTCTATCGTAGTTGAAGCGGCAAACGGCCCTACTACTATGGAAGGGACACGCATTCTCTCTGAACGAGATATCTTACTTGTTCCGGATGTTTTAGCTTCAGCTGGTGGTGTAACCGTTTCTTATTTCGAATGGGTTCAGAACAACCAGGGTTATTACTGGAGCGAGGAAGAAGTTGAAGAGAAACTTCATAAAGTTATGGTAAAAGGATTTAATACGGTTTATAACACGGCAGATACGAGACGTATTGATATGCGTTTAGCTGCTTATATGGTCGGTGTAAGAAAAATGGCTGAAGCAGCACGTTTCCGTGGATGGATTTAGGTTGAATCTTTTTAAGGCATCTCCTATCATTATATTGGTGGGAGATGTTTTTATTTTAATGAAATTTAATGTTTGTTAATTATAGAGGAGTGAACTTTTGTGCAAACCGAAGACGTAATCATCATAGGAGCTGGCCCATGTGGAATGTCCACAGCTATCGAATTACAAGAGAGAGGGATTAATCCACTCCTTATTGAAAAAGGGAATGTTGTAAACTCAATTTATCATTATCCAACACACCAAACATTCTTTAGTTCAAGTGAAAAACTTGAAATTGGGAAAGTACCCTTCATTACAGAACATAAAAAACCAGTACGTAATCAAGCATTAGCTTATTATCGTTCTGTTTCAAGAAGAAAAGAATTGCGTGTGAACACATATGAACGTGTTATGAAGGTTCATAACACAGAGGATGGCTTTGAAGTTTGCACCGAAAAACAATCTGGTGAGCAGACATTTTATAAAGCTAATCAAGTAGTAATTGCTACAGGATATTACGATCAACCTAATTACATGGGTATTGAAGGGGAAAGCCTAGATAAAGTAAGTCACTACTTCAAAGAAGCTCACCCATACTTTGGAAAAAATGTTGCGATAATTGGCGGTAAAAACTCTGCTGTAGATGCAGCGCTAGAGCTGGTGAAAGCAGAAGCGAATGTAACCGTCTTGTATAGAGGATCCGATTATTCTCAAAGCGTAAAGCCATGGATCTTACCTGAGTTTACTGCATTAGTAGATAAAGGTGTCGTATCCATGGAATTTAATGCAAATGTTACTAAAATCGATACAGATCACATTTACTATCAGGTTGGCGATCAAGAAAAAGTCATCGATAATGATTTCGTTTTTGCCATGACAGGTTACCGTCCTGACCATGGTTTTCTACAAAAAATGGGTGTAACCATTGATGAAGAAACAGGACGACCAACTTTCAATGAAAATACGATGGAGACAAATGTTCCTGGGATCTATATTTCAGGTGTGATTGCAGCTGGCTATAACAATAATGAGATCTTTATTGAAAATGGCCGTCATCACGGTGAACACATCGCAAAAGATATAACGGGTGAAGAATAAAAAGATCCGCTCCCTAGTCTTAATAGATAGGGGAGCGGATCTTTTTCTATGGAAATTATAAAGTTATTTGCTTGTGTATAACTCTTTTGTGAGGGCGTGGCCACATACAGCTCCAGCGCCCGGCAACTAGTATGCTTCTATCACCTCTTCCGTGTGCATTAAGCAAACATGGCCATCAGTTCATTATGATTATCTGTCATTTCTAACGCAATCAGTAGTTTAATTCGTGCTTTCGGACCGGTTAAGCCGTTTGAAAAGATTACGCCCATATCTTTTAGTGAGCTCCCTCCACCTTCATAGCTATAAACATCTTGTACGATTCCTTGGTAGCAACGGGATACAAGAACTATAGGTATTTCTTTATCTAATAATTGTTGCAGGGGTTGGACAATTGTTGGTGGAACATTTCCCTGTCCAAGTGCTTCAATTACCAGGCCATCTATACCAGCGTTCTCAAAGGCTTCGAAGATAGATCCTTCCATACCAGCATAGGTTTTAACAAGGCCAACCTGCTTTTTTAAATGCTGTACTGGATAGGATTCTCTCCTAGTTAATGAATGGTGGAATAAGATATTTCGCTTTGTAATAATTCCAATAGGACCATATTGTGGGCTTTGGAATGTAGCAATGTTACTGGTTGAAGTTTTTGTGACGTTCTTAGCTGTATGAATTTCATCATTCATGACAACTAAAACCCCTTTATCCTGAGCCTCTTCAGAGCATGCTACTCTGACAGATGTCATAAGATTATAAAGGCCATCAGAACCAACCTCATTAATTGATCTCATTGCGCCCGTTACGATTACAGGTTTACGTGTTTGTAAGTAAATGTCTAGAAAAAAAGCTGTTTCTTCAAGTGTATCAGTTCCGTGTGTTACAACAATTCCATCAATATCTTCATTCGCAAGGCGTTCATGAATTCTTTTTCCTAACGTAAGCATATGGTTAGGAGTCATGTGTGGAGAAGGAATATGGAATAAAACTTCATCTTGTATATCTGCTATTCCAGATAAAGAAGGTAACACTTCTAGAAGTGGATGCTCTCCTTGTGGAGCAACTTCTCCAGTTTGTTTGTTTTCCTTCATGGAGATCGTACCGCCAGTATGTAAAATTAGAATTTTTTTCATTATCATCACCTACAGTTTTCTTTCAATATTTTCTTTCTACTACGTTCATGATACGATGAATGGGATAGAATTGGAAGGGGAGGAACGGTTGTGTTTACATTGTTATCAGCGGCTATTGCACCTGGTCTGTCGTTAATGTCATTCTTCTATTTAAAAGACCGTTTCGACCATGACCCTATTTCAATGATCATACGTACATTTATAATGGGAGCCCTTCTAGTGTTTCCGATTATGTTCATTCAATATGCTTTTGAGACAGAAGGTGTTGCTCAAGCAGCATGGAGTCAATCCTTCCTCCTCTCAGGATCTTTGGAAGAATTCTTTAAATGGTTTATATTTTTATATGTAGTTTATAAACATACATCCTTTAATGGTCATTATGATGGTATATTATATGGTGTTTCGATTAGTTTAGGGTTTGCGACAATAGAAAATATTCTGTATTTGCTTGCAAATGGTATTGAAGTAGCTGTGGGTAGAGCATTCTTCCCCGTGTCTTCCCATGCTTTGTTTGGGGTTCTTATGGGATATTATATGGGAAAGGCAAAAACTTCAGATCTTCCCTCTAAAAAGTCTAAACTACTCGTAGTATCGTTGCTCCTTCCTATAATTTTACATGGCTTTTATGACTTGATTTTAGAAATGTGGAGTACTTATTGGATATATATTTTAACACCATTTATGATTTTATTATGGTTACTAGCCCTTCGTAAGGTGAAAAAAGCAAACGAGTATCGGAACAAAGTAGTTCCTATAGAAAAGAAAAAATGGAATGCGTAAAGCCTGCTTATTGTAGGCTTTTTTGTTTGTGCATTTATTCCATTAAGGCCCCCTTATCTGGAAGACTTGATTTCGAGATAAGGTGAGTATGGTTCCGTTGCTTTAATGGAGTGCGGCGGGCTGGGAAACGGGCTGCTTTCCCCGGACGAACGATCGAGCCTCCTCATCCGCTACGCTTCTTGCGGGGTCTCGCTCGCCCGTTTTTCCGGAGGAGTCAGCCCGTTTCCCAGCCCACCTTAGCCGTAATGAGATTAACGGAACCGCAGCGTAATAAGTGTTTCTGTTTGGTATTTGTTAGTTGCACCTTAACAAGATAAAAGGGGGTTAGAGTCCTGAGATAAAGCGTTTTTATGGCATTTCTGATCTACATATAATACTTTTGATGCGCTATGGAAGATCAACTAATTAGAGCTGGGGTCGTTAACCTACATTCCAATGGGGGGAAGGAAACGGCAAACTCCCGCGGTAGAAAGGGCGGCCGAGACCCCGCAAGGAGCGTAGCGGATGAGGAGGCTTGGACGGTCTTCCGCAGGAGTATTGCCGTTTCAATGACCCCCACGCCTCACAAAAGCAACGAACCCACCCTCTCACTCAGATGCTTATTCCAGATTACTGCCATTTAACGGAATAAGATTTCTATCTCCTCATTTTTTTCTTACATCTATAACTAAACTGCTCAGCTTTCTTTTTCATGTATAAATCTACGTGAGTATCAGAAACTATTGTGGACAATACTGATTCTCAAATTGCAGGAGGAGCGGCAGGATGATATTAATAAAACGTGTATCTATGATCATGATTGTGGCTTTGCTAGCGATCTCGATTACATCTAGCGGAGACAATGAATCTCATGCATTTAGTCAGCGTATTTTACAAAAAGGTGCGACAGGTGATGATGTTATTGAACTCCAATCTAGACTCCAATATATCGGCTTTTATGAAGGAAATATTGACGGTGTATTTGGATGGGGGACCTATTGGGCATTACGAAACTTCCAAAAGGATTTCGGTCTAACCGTAGACGGTTTAGTAGGACCTACAACTAAGCAAAAATTAATTAGTGTCACGAACTATGATAAGCAATATGTTAAGCGGAAAATTGCAGCTGGTGAAGATGTGAATTATTACGGTGGTGCCCCCAGGGACGGGCAAACCAATCAAGGTGGAAATCAAGGGGGAGGACAAGGTAATGAAGATGCTCAACCTACCTCAGTGAATGTTCCTACAGGTTATTCCCAAAATGATATTAAGCTAATGGCAAACGCTGTCCATGGAGAGGCCCGTGGCGAACCATATGTCGGTCAAGTTGCAGTTGCTGCGGTTATTATTAACCGTGTGGAGAGTTCAACATTCCCAAATAGCGTATCTGGCGTTATATTTGAACCCCGTGCATTTACTGCGGTAAGTGATGGTCAAATTTGGTTAACTCCAGATGAAACAGCTAAACAAGCGGTTATGGACGCAATGAATGGATGGGATCCATCTGGAAATGCACTTTATTACTTTAACCCGAACACTGCGACCTCTGATTGGATATGGAGTCGTCCTCAAATAAAAGAAATCGGAAAGCATATCTTCTGTAAATAAGTGAAAGGATGTGTCAAAATGATTCGTTGGCTGTTAATTGCCGTGTTAACGGTTGGTATTACAGGGACAGCTGTATGGGGCTATCAAGAGCATCAGGAAAAGAATGCTATTTTAATTCAAGCAGAAAACTCCTATCAACGTGCCTTCCATGATTTAACTTATCAATTGAACTTATTGCACGATAAGATTGGAACAACTTTAGCTATGAATTCTCAAAAACAGCTTTCTCCTCAACTTGCTGATATATGGAGACTTACATCAGAAGCGCATAATGATGTTGGGCAATTACCATTAGCTTTAATGCCATTTAATAAAACGGAAGAGTTTTTGGCCAATATTGGAGAATTTAGCTATCGTACGGCGATTCGTGATTTGAATAAGAACCCTTTAAAAGACGATGAAGTTAAATTGTTAGAGAAATTATATGAGCAATCAGGAAGTATAAAAAAACAACTTCGAAAAGTTCAATATATGGTTTTGAATGATAACCTTCGTTGGATGGACGTCCAATTAGCATTAGCGACAAATGAAAAATCTGATAATAAAATTATTGATGGATTTAAAACGGTTGAAAAAAATGTAGAAGGCTACTCGGAAGGTGATTTAGGGCCTACATTTACAGGTGCATCTAAAGATAATCACAAATACAGAAATATATCAGGAGAAAACATTTCAGAAGAAAAGGCTCGAGAGAAAGCAACCAATATTTTTGAAGTACCAAAAGATGCTAAGGTTAATATTACGAAGAGTGGAAAAGGTGCAGATATTCCAACTTATTCTGTATCATATCGAAGCAAACAAAAAAATGGATATATGGATTTATCTGTTCAAGGTGGACACCCTATCAACGTTTTAGTAGAGAGAAAACTAAAAGAACCTTCGATTAGTTTGTATCAAAGTTTAGAGAAAGCTAAATCGTTCTTGAAAAAGAATAAATTTGATAGCATGGACCCTTATCAAAGCAGTCAGTACGAAAATGTTGGTGTGTTTGGCTTTTTATATGTACAAGATCAAGTTAGGATTTATCCTGATTCCTTACAAGTAAAAGTTGCTTTAGATAACGGAGATATATTAGGTCTCTCTGCACGTAACTTTTTAAAGAATCATCAAAAGCGAGACATTCCAGAGCCATCACTTAGTGAAGAAGAAGCTCAAGATAAAGTGAATCCAAGTGTGAAAATACAAGAGAGTCATTTAGCGGTTATTGAAAATGACTTAAATGAAGAAGTGCTTTGTTATGAGTTTCTTGGTACCTTAGGTGGAAGTACTTATCGTATTTTCATTAATGCTGAAGACGGCATGGAAGAAAAAGTAGAAAAACTAAAAGAAGCGGAAATGAATTTTGCTACATCCTAAAAGAAAGGTGTTTCGACACCTTTCTTTTTTTATTGATTAAATATATATATAAAGTAGCTTGCGTGTTTCTCACTATCTTTGACATAATATAGTGTAAAGTGTTAGGTCATTCTGATCAGGGGGAGAGGGAGTATCTTGTTAAAGATAGGTATGCCTATAACTATAGAACTAAAACATTCCGATCAGGAAGAGGCGGAAGTTTTCAGGTGTAAGTTAGTCGAATACCACGATGATGTCTTGTACATAGATTATCCTGTGAATCAGACTACAGGAAAAACAGGCTTTTTCTTTGAGGGAACTCAATTTAAAGCGTCATTTGTGGGTAAAGATGAATCGGTTTATGTATTTGAAACAGAGGTAAGAGGAAGAAAGAAACTAAATATTCCTGTTTTGGCATTACATTTTCCAGGAAAAGAACAAATTCTTCGTATCCAGCGTAGACAATATGTAAGGGTAGAAACAGCTGTAGATGTATCAGTTCATCCTCCTACAGGATCTGGACCAACATTCACAAGTACAACAGTAGATATAAGTGGAGGGGGAGCAGCTGTCATTTCATCCCCGAACGTTGAATTGGAACAAGAGGATAGAATAGAAGTATGGTTTGTGATTCCTTTGGCATCAGGTGAAACTCAGTATATTCAAACTTTATCACGTGTTGTTCGTGTCTGGAAAGGAAATGCTAAGGAAAAAGATAAGATATCACTTGAATTTGAGGAGATTGACGAAAATGATCGTCAACTTATTATCCGTTTTTGTTTTGAGCGTCAGCTTGCTAATCGTAGACGAGGCGTTTTGTAAACCGAATAGAGATAAAAGATAGTGGTAACACTATCCCTAAAAAGGTTGATTAGAGAATGAAACGAATTGAACGCTGGGTTCTTGTTCTCATCTTTCTTCATGCAGTGCTACTAATTATTGTGCAATGGATGATCCTCAACACAGATATGGCACTATACATTAATCCTGTCTATGAATACTTTGGTGTAAATAAAATTCAAGATGGTAAAGTCATTCAAACAATAGACCAGTTCTTTCAAAATGTGTTATCATTTTGAGGAATACTTGGGTACGTACACATGAACAAACAAGCAGGACCATCCTGCTTGTTTGTTTTATCCCTAGGGTTTTAAACTCGACTTATAAATTTACATATATATATATATATAAAAGAGAATAAATTGTAATGTGAAAGAGGGATTTTTATGGAGAAACCAATCGCAATTGCCATTGATGGACCAGCAGCTGCTGGTAAAAGTACAGTGGCCAAAATCGTCGCAAGCAAACTATCTTATGTCTATATTGATACAGGGGCAATGTATCGAGCTTTAACTTATAAAGCCCTACAACAAGATGTGTCTTTAGATGATGAGAAAGCCATGTACCATTTACTTCAAAATACCACAATAGACTTGGTCCAAACAGAAGAAGGACAGGTTGCTAAGTTAGATGGGGCGGATGTTTCCTTGGAAATTCGAAACCAGGAAGTCACATCTAATGTATCCATTGTAGCTCAACATGGCTCTGTACGTGAGGAGATGGTAAACCGTCAAAGACAACTGGCTAAAAAGAGAGGCGTTGTGATGGATGGAAGAGACATCGGCACCCACGTCATTCCTGATGCCGAGTTAAAAATCTTTTTAATAGCATCCGTAGAAGAACGTGCAGAAAGACGACATAAAGAAAATCAAGAAAAAGGATTTTCTTCTGATTTAGAGAAACTTAAGGATGAGATTCGAAAAAGAGACCAATTAGATTCAGAGCGAGAAGTATCACCTTTATTGAAGGCTGATGATGCAATCGAAATTGATACAACTTCTTTAAGTATAGATGAAGTTGCTGGTAAAATATTAAGTAAGGTCGATGAGAAAAAAGACTAAGGGGAATGGGTTATGAGTTTATACACATTTGCTAAATCAGTTTGTGCTGCTATCTTTTATCCGAAATATAAAATAAAAGTAGAAGGGAAAGAAAACGTTCCTGATCAGGGTCCAGTTTTAATATGCTCGAACCATATTTCGAATTATGATCCTATTGTTGTGGGAATTACAGCTCCTCGTGACATTTATTTCATGGCAAAAGAGGAGCTTTTCGAAAAGAAAGCATTAGGTTGGTTACTACGTAAAATTCATGCTTTTCCAGTGAAAAGAGGAATGAAAGATCGAGAGGCCCTTCGAAAAGCACTA